>NZ_JBSFFN010000002.1:0-361056 GCF_053596135.1 Streptomyces sp. NPDC001770
CGGTTCCCGCGCCGACCATGTCGTAGTCGTCGACCAGCACGAACAGGCGTGGTCCCGACCACCAGTCGGCCAGCCTCATCCGTGCGGGGGTGATGGCGCCCCCTCCCGCGAGGGGGCGCGCCGCTGTCGTCGTGTCAGGGCCTACGTGCCACGGCTCACCGGGAGCCCTGGAACCCGTCGCCCTCCACGATCAGCCCGGCGACCAGGGCGCCCGACA
Organism: Streptomyces sp. NPDC001770; assembly: GCF_053596135.1. Classification (NCBI taxonomy): domain Bacteria; kingdom Bacillati; phylum Actinomycetota; class Actinomycetes; order Kitasatosporales; family Streptomycetaceae; genus Streptomyces; species Streptomyces sp. NPDC001770. Next base: position 218 of record NZ_JBSFFN010000002.1, read on the forward strand.
TCCCCGCGTGCGCCAGGCCGCCGCCCGGGTGCGACCAGCCGCCCGCCAGGTAGAGCCCCGGCAGCCGGGTGCGGTTGGCCGCGTGCAGCCGGGCCCCCGCCGCCCCCGCCAGCGCGGGCGGCGGCACCGAACCGCCGGGCGCCCCCGTCTGCGCCTCCGTCTCGGCGGGGGTGCGCACCTCGGTGTCGACGACCCGCTCGCGCAGGCCCGGGACCGCCTTTCCGGCGGCGGTGACCACCGCCCCGGCGCACCGCTCGCGCAGCGCGGGGTCGTTCCAGTCCACCGGGCCGTGCGGGGCGACCGTGGCCACCAGCGTCACCGCCTCGTGGTCCTCGTCCGGCCGGGTCGCCGGGTCGTCCGGCCGCAGCACGGTGACCGTGGGCACCTCGGCGAGCCGCCCCGCGAAGAGCGCCGCCTGCTCCGCCGCACCGTCCGGAGCGTGCACCACCGTCCGGTGCGGGGCACCGGCCTCCCGGCCGCCGCGCAGCGAGAGCATCACCACGAAACGGCCCGGCAGCGGACCCGCCCCGGGGCGCGGCTGCACCGGCACGTCCCCGTCGGCCGACGCCCCCGGCACCAGGCCGGGCCTGGGCCGTACGCCCAGCACCACGTGGTCGGCCCCGGCCGGCGTGCCGTCCGCCAGTTCCACCCCGGCCGCCCGGCCGTCCTTCTCCACGACCCGGACCACCTCCGCGCCGAACACGAACTCCACCCGCCGCGCCAGGCACCGTTCGTACAGCGCGTCGGCCAGCGCCCGCATCCCGCCCGCCACGTACCAGGTACCGAAGGTCTCCTCCATGTACGGCAGCAGCGCGGCGCTCGCCGGGGCCTCGCGCGGGTCGAGGCCGTACGCCAGGGCGTATCCGTCCAGCAGCGCGGCCAGCCGGGGATCGGCCAGCTCCCACGCGCCGACCTCGGCCAGGGTGGCGGCCTGCCGCGCACCGCGCAGCAGCCGGCGGGTCCGCACGGCCGGGTACGGGTCACGGCCGAGCACCTGCCAGTCGGGCCGCAGCGGCTCCTCCAGCAGCGGCCGGCGCGAGCGGTCCCAGGCATCCCGGGCCCGGTCGAGGAACGCGCCCCACCGGGCCCCCGCACCCCCGCCGAGCGCCCCCTCCAGGGCGGCGACCACCCCGGCCCGGGAGGCGTTGGGCAGCGAGACCCGGGTGCCGTCCGCGAAGACGTGACGGCTCGCCGGATCGACCTGCGTCAGCGTCACCCGCTGCTCCAGGGACTCCTTGCCGGTCTTGACGAAGAGGTCGCGCTGCACGGCCGGCAGATGCAGCAGGGCCGGACCGGTGTCGAAGACGAAGCCGTCCCGCTCGTGCCGCCCGAGGGAGCCGCCGTACGTGTCCGACCGCTCGTACACCGTCACCCGGTGGCCTGCCACCGCGAGCCGGGCAGCCGCCGCCATGGCGCCCGTCCCGGCGCCGATCACCGCAATTCGTGCCATGCCGGTGACTTTATCGACCCCTCCCGCGAGGGAACCCACCCCCTGCGGGCCGGACGGCCCGTCAGCCCTGGGCCGTCAGCCGTACGGCCAGTGCCGGCCGGCCCCGGCCATCGCCCGCTCTTCGCGCCGCTGCGCCCGGCGGCGGCGGAAGCGGCGGATGCGGGAGGCGAGCAGCCAGAGCGCCAGCAGGCCGAGCACCAGCAGCACCGCCGCGACGGAGGCCGCCGCCACCGGATGGAACATCGCGAACGTGATGATCCCGGCCACCCCCAGGTCCTCCGCCGTGCTGACCGCGACGTTGGAGAACGGCTCGGGGGAGGAGTTGACCGCCATCCGCGTACCGGCCTTGACCAGGTGGCTCACCAGCGCCGTCGAACCACCGAGCGCGCCCGCCGCCAGCTCGGGCAGCGAACCGGAGCCGCCCGCGAGCAGCGCGGCGACGACCGCCCCGGAGACCGGCCTGACCACCGTGTGCACCGTGTCCCAGGCGGTGTCCAGGTACGGGATCTTGTCCGCCACCGCCTCCAGGAGGAAGAACAGCGCGGCCACCACGATCACGTCGGTGCGCTGGAGGGGCGCGGGGACCTCGTCGGAGAGGCCGGTCGCGCCGAAGACGCCGAGGAGCAGGACCACCGCGTAGGCGTTGATCCCGCTCGCCCAGCCACTGGTGAAGACCAAGGGGAGTACGGACACGGAGGCGATCGTAGCCAGCCCACGGCGGCGGCGGATGGGCTCTCGCACACAGACCTGAGTACGTGTACCTAGTGCCGCGGATGAGTAGGTACGCGGATGGGCTGCCACCTGCCCGGACGGAAGAGTGGGGGCACGGAAGGGGCACGGTGCCCGGATCGCCGGCACGGGGCGGCGGACGGTCCGTGCCTCCGACGCAACGGGGGCGCACGACGGAGGAGCCAGGGGCCACGGGGGACCGGGGCCACGGGGGAGGGCTCCTCCGGCAGTACGCGGGACGCCGGTCCGGCGGGGTTCGAGGGGGATCGAACTCCACCGGACCGGCGTCTTTTTCCGTGGCGGCCGACGCGCTGGAACCGCGGCCCGTCAGCGCCCGCTGACCCGGCCGTGCAGCAGCAGCGAAAGCGCCGAGTGCACCTCGTCGAGCGACCGCTCGGGCTGGAACGCCTGCCAGTCCAGCGCCGCCACCAGCACCATCCCGACCAGCGCGGCGGCGGTCAGCGGGATGTCGATCTCCGAGCTCAGCTCGCCGTTCTCCACCCCCGCCCGCAGCTCGTCCTCCACCACGGCGACCGCCTCCTGGCGCACCACCAGGAGGGTCGACTGCCAGGCCCGGTTGGTGCGCCAGAGCTCGGCCACGTACAGCTGGGTGAAGGCCGGATAGCGGTCGATGAAGGCCAGACCGGCCCGGATCATCGCGTCCAGCGCGCCCACCCGGGTCCCGCCGCGTGCGGCGGTCTCCTCGGCCGCCGACCGCAGCGCCGCCGTCAGCAGGCCGACGCCGTGCCGCAGCAGCTCCTCGAAGAGCTCGGTCTTGCTCTTGAAGTTGTAGTACACCGTGCCCTTGGCCACGCCGGCCCGCTCGGCGATCTCGTCCACCGTGGTCGCCGAGAAACCCTTCTCGGCGATGAGGGTCACGGCCGCCTCGTAGAGCTTCTGCCGGGTCGCCTGGCGGCGCGTGGTGCCACTGCTTTCCATGGGACCGATTCTCACAGGTCCCCCGGTGCTCCGAGCCCGTTCGCCCCGGGCCCGCTCACAGGCTCAGCTCCGGGTGGAGCCGTTCGAGGGTCCACACCTGCCTGCGCCGGGCGGCGACGGCGGTCAGCGCGAGGGCCCCCGCCGTGAAGACCGCCAGGACCGCGCAGCCCTGCCAGACGGGCCCGGACCCGCCGCCGGTGATCAGCCGGCGCAGCGCCTCGACGACCCAGCTCATCGGCAGCCAGGGGTGGACCGCCTCGAAGAAGCCGGGGCTGGTCCGCACGGGGTAGGTACCGCCGGCCGAGGTCAGCTGGAGCATCAGCAGCGCCAGCACCAGGATCCGTCCCGCCGCGCCGAAGCGGGCGTTCAGCCACTGCACGATCGCCGCGAAGCAGCAGGTCACCAGAGCGAGGAAGCCGACCGTGGCCACCGGGTGCGCCATCTCCAGGCCCAGACCCCAGTGCAGTACGGACATCAGCGCGGCGACCTGCACCAGGCCGGTCGCGGCCACCGGCAGCCAGCCCGCGAACGCGGTCCTGCGGGCGGAGGCACCGGCCGCGAGGGCGCGCCGGTTCAGCGGCTGCATCAGCATGTACGCCACCATCGCGCCGACCCAGAGGGAGAGCGGGATGAAGTACGGGGCGAAGCCGGTGCCGTAGTTCGGAGCCGCGTGCAGCGACGAGGAGGCGAGGCGGACCGGGTCGGCCATGACCCCGGTCCGCGCGTCGCGGTCGTCCTCGTCGTAGTCCGGGATCTCGCCGACGCCGTCGTTCAGCCCGTCCGCCAGGGTGGTGGACCCGTCGCTCAGGCGGTGCAGCCCGCTGTCCAGGCCCAGGGCGCCCGTCTTCAGCTCGCCGACACCGGTGTCCAGCGCCGAGGCCCCGGACTTCGCCGTGGACAGCCCGGAGTGCAGGGTCCCGGCGCCCTCGGCGACCTGCTGCGCGCCCGCGTTGAGGGCGTCGACCTTCGCCACGGCCGACTCCAGGTCGTCGTCGAGCGCCGGCGCGTGCTCCGCGAGATCCTCCGCCCGCTGCTGCAGGACCGTCAGCCGGGTGCGCAGCACGGCGAGATCGCCGTCCTCGTCCTTCACCAGGGCGCTGACGTCGTCGGCGACGGCAGCGACTCCGGCCGCCGCCGTCACCGCCTTCGCCAGCGGATCGCAGACGGCCGGGTCGGGCAGCGGCGCCTCCTCGCACCGCTGCGCGTGGACGGCGGCGAGGTCGTCGGAGGCGGTGTGCGCGGCGGTGGCCGCGACGGGTGCGGCCTTCACCAGCTCACCGAGGTTCTCCCGCACGGTCCGCGAGGCGTCGGCGACCAGCCGGGCGGTGTCGCCGATGGACTTGCCGTCGTCCTCCAGGAACGGCCGGAGTCCGTTCGCGATCCGGTCGACCTGGTCGGCGAGGAGCTGGGTGCCGTCCGCCACCTGCCGCGATCCGGTCCGCAGGTCGGCGGAGCCCCGGTCGAGCGCGGTGATGCCGTCGGAGAGCCGTTCGCTGCCGGACTTGCTCTCCTTGAGCCCCTCGGCGAGATCCTTCGACCCGTGCTCGGCCTTGGTGATGCCGCTGTGCAGGTCGTCGGCGCCGGCGGCGGCCTTCGCCGTCGCGTCGTGGATGTCGGAGAAGCCGATGAAGATCCGGTCGAGGAAGCCGCGCGAGGCCTCGGCCGAGGCCGCCGCGCGGATCTCGGAGAACACCGTCTTCGAGATCTGGCCGACGATGTAGTTGTTGGCGTCGTTGGTGCGCACCTGGAGCGCGCCCGTCTCGGGGGAGTCGCCGCCGCTCGACGCGATCCGCCGGCTGAGGTCGGCGGGCAGGGTGAGCGAGAGGTAGTACGTACCGTTCTCGACGCCCCGCCGGGCCTCGGCGGCGTCCACCCGGTGCCACTCGAAGGTCTTGGAGTCCAGCAGCTTCCCGGTGAGCTCGTCGCCGACGGCGAGCCGGTCCCCGGCCGCCGTCTCGCCCTTGCCCTTCCCCTCCGCGGCCTTGCCTTCTCCGTCCGGGACCGCCGCCCCCTTGTCCTCGTTGACCAGGGCGACGGGAATCCGGTCCAGATGCCCGTACGGGTCCCAGAAGGACCAGAGGTAGAGGGCCCCGTACAGCAGGGGCAGCAGCAGGAGGGCGGCGAGCGCGGCGCGCGGAAGCTTCCCCCTGCCGAAGCGCTTCAGCTCAAGCCTGGCCAGACCCGTCGCGCGCATCGCCGGCCTCCTTCTCGTCGGTGTCGCCTTCGGCGGTGGTGGTGGCGCCGGCGGTGGCAGCGCTCAGGCCGGTACCGGGACCCGGGCCGGTGGCGGGTCCGGCGGCGGTCCCGCCCGTCACCGGGTCGGTGCGTACGGCCGGTACGCCCTCGGGGGCCTCGGCGCACACCGCGAGCACGGTCGTACCCCGGGCGGCGACGGTGCGCAGCAGCTCCCAGGCCGCCGCCAGGTCCGCCGCGTCGAGCCCGAGGCCGGTGTCGTCGACCGCGAGCAGCCGGGGTTCGTCCAGCAGGGCGAGGGCCACGGAGAGCCTCAGGGCGTCCAGCCGTCCCAGGTCCCGGGCCTGGGTCCGCCCGGCCTTCGGCAGGGCGGTGAGATCGAGCCCGGCGGTCTCCACCGCCTCGGCGATCCGCTCGCCCACCGCCGCGCGCTCCCGGCGCGGACGGAGCAGCGCCCTGACGGGGCCGGTGTACCGGCTCCGGAGCAGGGCGCGCTCCCGCAGGTGTTCGGCGACGGTCAGGGCGCCTTCGAGCTCGCTGACGCCGGGGACCGGCCCGAGCGCGGTGATCCGGCGGACCGCCGCGAGTCTGCCCGGGAGCGGGTAACCGCCGGTGCTCGCCCGGCCCTCCGTCGTCCGCATCCGGCCGGTGAGCGCCAGCAGCAGCGAGGTGCGGCCCGAGCCCGATGGGCCGGCCAGGGCGGTGAGGGTGCCGGGCGCGGCATCGAACTCCACACCCCGGAACGCCCACCCGCGCGGACCCCGCAGCCCGAGGCCCCGCACCTCCACGGCGGCGCCGCGCGGTGTACCCGCCGGCTCTTCGTCTGCCATCGCTCCCCCTCTTCGCACTGTTTCGCGCCGCCTGGGGCTCTTCGAGCCGCCCGGCACAGCTTTTGAACTGACTGGTCAGTGCAAAAACGTAGCCGGAACGCGCACCGGAAGCAAAAGGCCGTAGGAACCTCGTGCGGCCGGGCGGCACCGTCGCGCTGATCGACAACGTGTGTGATCCGTGTCCGACGCCGCCGCGCAAGGCCTGCACCCGCCCCCGCCAGGCCGGAGGAGAACCAACTGACCAGGTCAACGGGGGCTTGAACCGGATTGTCAGTGGTACCCGCCACCATGGACACATACGGCCACCGAGCCGTCACGGACGACAGGAGGATCGTCATGGTCAGCTCGTCCGCAGCTGCCGCCCCGGGGCGCCGCGCAGGCAGCCCTGCCCCCTCACCCACCGGTCCGCCCGACGACGTCCACCCCGTGTCGCGCCGCGCCGGGGCCCCGCCTGCCGCCCTCGACCTCCTCGCCAAGGCCCACGCGGGCCTGACCGAGGCCGCCGTCCTCGACGTCCCCAACGAGCGGTATGCCACCGCGCATCTCGCCGCCCTGCGCGCCGCCGCCGCGGTACTCGCCGCCCGCGGCCGCCCCGAGACCAGCAAGCGCCATCGCGAGCGCATCCGCAGCGCGTGGGAGGTGCTCCCGGAGACAGCGCCGGAGCTCACCGAGTGGAGCGCCCTCTTCGCCTCCGGGGCCGGGCGCCGGGCCCGTGCCGAGGCGGGCCTCCCCGGCGCGGCGAGCCGGCGCGACGCCGACGACCTGCTGCGTGACGTGGCGATGTTCCTGCGGCTGGTGGAGCGGCTGCTCAGCCTCCACCCCACCCTCCCGCAGCCGAGGAAGGGCCGCCCCGGCGCGGGGTGACGGCGCTCCCGGCGGACGGTGCGCGGGGCGGCGGAGCGGAAGGGGGAGGTGGGAAGCGGGAGGCAATAGGGTAGGAGCGCACCCGCACCACCTGCACCGTTCACGCTCCGCCGCCCGCAGCGGCATTGTGCCGAGGAGTCATCTGCCGTGTCGGACCAGCCGCGCCCCCGCGCCTCCCTCCGTACCGCCGTGGTCTGGGAGGTCCTCAAAGGCGCCCTCGACCGCCAGGTGAAGGCGACCGGCAGCGACACCCTGGAAGTTCTGGACACCGGGGGCGGCACCGGCAACTTCGCCGTGCCCGTCGCCCGGCTGGGCCATCGCGTCACCGTGGTCGACCCCAGCCCCGACGCCCTCTTCGCCCTGAAGCGCCGGGCCGACGAGGCGGGCGTCGCCGACCGGGTCCGCGGGGTCCAGGGGGACATCCTCGGGCTGTTCGACGTGGTGGAGCGCGCCACCTTCGACGCGGTGCTCTGCCACGGCGTCCTGGAGTACGTGGACGACCCGGCCGAAGGCGTACGGAGCGCGGTCGGGGCGCTCCGCCCGTCCGGCGCGCTCAGCCTGCTCACCGCGGGTTCGGGCGGCGCCGTACTGGCCCGCGCCCTCGCCGGTCACTTCGTGGAGGCCCGCCGGGCGCTCACCGACCCGGCGGGCCGCTGGGGGGACGCCGACCCGGTGCCCCGCAGGTTCACCGCCGACCAGCTCTCCGGCCTGATCCATGACGCGGGGCTCGACGTCGCCTCGGTGCACGGTGTGCGGGTCTTCGCCGACCTGGTCCCCGGTGTGCTGGTGGACACCGAACCGGGCGCGATGGAGGCCCTGCTGAAGCTGGAGGCGGCCGCCGCCGAGCTCCCGGCCTTCCACTCCGTCGCCACCCAGCTGCACGTCCTGGGCGAGCGCCGGGCCTGACGGCGGCCCGCCGGGGAACACCGGGTGACGGCGGAGCGGCCGGCGGCTCCGCGAAGGCGGGCGCACTCGGCGCATCCCCTCCCGCTCCGGGCCCCCGATCCGGGCCCGGGCCCCGTATGATCGGGTGACAGGATCCGGCATGACGGATCGGCCGCCGGGGAATCAACGCCTCAAGGGCCGAACCGACATGGCGGTACGGACTGGCTGGCTGGTGGGCGCGGGTTTCCCGGGGGCGAATCCCTGCCTATCCTGGAAGGGCCGCATACCGGTCGCCCCCGCGGCCGACGACGAGGAGGACTCCGTGCCGCTCTCGGAGCACGAGCAGCGCATGCTCGAGCAGATGGAGCGAGCGCTGTACGCCGAAGATCCCAAGTTCGCGACAGCGCTTGAGGGAAGCGGGCTGCGTACGTACACCCGGCGACGGGTCTACCAGGCGGTCGCTGGGTTTCTGGTGGGTATCGCGCTCCTCATGGCCGGAATGGTCGCCCAGCAGATCTGGATCAGTGTGGTCGGGTTCCTCGTCATGCTCGGCTGCGCCGTTCTCGCGGTCACCGGCTGGCGCAGGGCGCCCAAGCCCGGAGAACAGCCGCAGCGCGGCACCCCGGCCGCCGGGCGTGGGCCCAGGCAGCGCCGGTCCGTGATGAACCGCATCGAGCAACGGTGGCAGCGCCGCCGCGACGAACAGGGCCAGTGAGTCTTCCCCCGCCGGTGGGCCGGGTGGGGCCGGTACGACGTAGGGCCGGTACGACGTACGAACGTACGACGTAAGAACGTACGACGGAGGGGCGGGACGCGCACGACGCGTCCCGCCCCTCCGCCATGTGCACCCGCACCGCCGGCGGCCGACGTGAGGCGACGGGTACGGCAGGGCGGGCCGTGCGCCAGGGGTGCACGGCCCGCCCGGTCCTCCCCGGGATCAGCCCCGGGAGCGGGACGGGCGGAGGGAGCGGCCGGCCGCCGCCACCCGCTCCGCGAACCGTCCCGCCAGTGCCGTCCGGCCTTCCGAGACCGCCCACACCACCCGGACGGCCGAGCGGGGAGCGAACGCCGCCCGGAGCCGGGCGAACCGGCCCGCGTGGCCGGCCAGTCCGGCACGTACCAGCGCCGCGTCGTCGGACAGCCCGGCCGGCTGCTGCGCCCGGGGCGCGTACAGCACCTGCTCCACGGCTCCCGCCACCCGGTGCAGGGCGGCCGCCGCCTCACCCTCCAGCCCGCCCAGCCGTACGACGCGGTCGGCTGCCCGGCGCGGGGTCAGCGCCTCGTCCGGGACGATCCCGTGGTCCCAGGCCGTGTCCGTGATCTCCCGCCACACCGCCAGCGTTCTCGCCGCCGCGTCCGCCGGTGTCCGCCCGCCCGACCCGTACAGCCGGCGACGCCGTTGCCGGGTCCGCCACAGCAACGGCGACAGCGGGACCAGTACGACCAGCACCACGCCGAGCGCCACCAGGGCCACCGTGCCGAGCGGGAACCCCGGCCCGGCCGTGTCCGCGGCGACCGGAGCCGCCGAGGGCCCGCAGGCACCCTCCTTGCGCATCAGCGCCGAGCAGCTCTCCGAGGCCGACGGGGCGGCCGAGGGCTGCGCCGAGGCCGAAGCGGTCGGAGCGGCCGACGCGTCGGAGGAACCGGTGGGTGCCTGGGGCACCGTGTACGAGGGCACCGAGCCCCGTGTGGGTGTCGGCTCGAACCGGGTCCAACCCACGCCCTCGAAGTACAGCTCCGGCCAGGCGTGGGCGTCCCGCAGCCCCACCGAGACCGACCCGTCCGCCTGCGCCGTCCCCGGCGCGAAGCCCACCGCGACCCGGGCCGGGATGCCCAGCGTCCGGGCCATCGCAGCCATGGCGAACGAGAAGTGCACGCAGAAGCCGCGCCGGTTCTTGAGGAACCGCCCGATCGCCGCCGTGCCGGTGCCCGAGTTCACCGAGGTGTCGTACGTGAATCCGCCGTTCTGCGCGAACCAGTCCTGCAGCGCCACGGCCTGCTCGTAGTGGTTGGCCGAGCCCTGCGTGACCTGCGCGGCGGTCTCCGCCACCACGTCCGGCAGGGACGCCGGCACCTCGGTGTACTCCAGGGTCAGGTCCGCCGGGGGCAGCCCGGCCGAGGCGAGCTGCGCCGCCGTCGGCTCCACCACCAGGCTGCTGACCTGGTACTGCGCTCCGCGCGTCGTCTGGCCGCCGTCGCCGATGAGGGTGCGCCCCACCGGCTCGTACCGCCAGCGGCCGTCGATGCGGACCCTGGTCGCCGGATACGGCATCGGCAGATAGTCCTGCCGGTAGTCGTCGGAGGTGGTGATCCGGGAGGTGACCTCGGTGGCGAGGACGTCCTGCCCGAGACCCGCAGGCCGCGGGAACCGGTCCGGTACGTTCCGCAGCGCCCGCTTGGACGGCAGCCACTCGGCCCCGGTGAACCGGTCGAGGGAGAGGATGCGCAGATAGGAGCCCTGCGCGGCGCCGTCCTCGGAGCGGTACCTCAGCACCTCCCGGTTCTCCGACTGGTTGAGGTTGTCCTGGAGGGAGACCAGCGGGTTCACCGCCGAGATCGTGCCCCCGCCGCCACCCCGCCCGTTGCCGGCGCCCAGGCCGCCCAGCAGACCGCCGCCGAGCGCCGGCAGCGCGGCCGGAACCACCAGCGCGACGCCCAGCGCCAGCGCGCCGATCCGCCGCCCGGTCCGCACCGGGGACTTCACCCGGGCCCCGGGCGGCGGCCCGCCGCGCGCGGGGCCGGCGAAGAGCCGCCCCCACTGGGCGGTACGGTCCCGGCCCTCGGCCAGCAGGAGCAGCAGATAGCCCGAGGCCGCCAGCACGAACCACAGCCGGCTAGCCCCGCCGTCGGAGAGCCCCGCCGCCACCGAGTAGAGGGCCAGCAACGGGAGCCCGGCCGGTGCGGCGGCGCGCAGCGACACCGCCAGCACGTCGACCAGCAGCCCGATCAGCAGGACCCCGCCGACCAGCAGCAGCTTGATGCCGTCCGTCATGGGCGCGGGGATCGCGTACCTGCCGACGTCGTCCGTGCCCGCCGTCAGCAGGTCGCCCAGCCACTGGACGGCCTGCGGGCCGGGCAGCACCCCGAGCAGCGCCCGGTCACCGGCGAACGCCGCCGTCAGCAGCACCAGCGCGACCACCACCTGCACCCCGACGGCCACCGCGCGCGCCGGCGCGAACCGGCGCGCCAGTGCCCCCGCCGTACTCTGCACGGCGAGCAGCAGCGCGGCCTCGAGGATCCACGTCCAGGGGTCCACCAGGGGCAGCAGCGCCCCCGCCGCCAGCAGCGTCGCCGCGTAGGCGCACAGGGCGAGCCGGACGGGACCGCTCATGACCATCCTCCGGAGAAACCTGTCGCAGCTCCGCCACCGGCGGGCTGGGTGTCACCGGGCTGCCCGGCCCGCTGCCACACCTGGGCGAGGTCCGCCCCGGGCGGCACCGGAACCGCGGTCCAGCCCGCCTCGCGCAGCAGCCGCAGCCGCTCCGTGAACGGGGTCGCCGACGCCCAGCCCGCGCCGGGCGCCCACTCCTCGCCGTCCAGTACGAACGCGACGGCCGCGCCGCTGCGCCGCCGCATGGCCGCCGCGACGGCCACCTGCGCCTCGTCCAGGTCGCCCAGGAAGGCGAGCAGCAGGCCCTCGTGGCCGCCGCGCAGCACCTCGTGCGCGCCGTCCAGGCCGCTCGCGTCGGAGTGCTCGACGACCGCGAGGGTGTCCAGCATCAGTCCGGCCGCCTCGGCGGACGCGTGCTCGGAACCGGAGGAACCAGAAGCACCCGAGGAACCAAAAGATCCGGAAGAACTGGACGTATTGGAGGAGCCGGAGAAGCCGCCCTTGCCGTCACCGGGCATCGCACCACCCTCGTCCGTCAGCAGCCGCACCGCGAAGCCCCGCTCCACCAGGTGCGCCAGCGCGGAGGCCGCCGCGGCCACCGCCCACTCGAACGCCGACTCCGGCCCGGAGCCCCGGAAGGCGTTCCGCCGGGTGTCCAGCAGCACCGAGGCCCGTGCCCGCTGGGGCTGCTCCTCCCGGCGCACCATCAGCTCGCCGTAGCGCGCGGTGGAGCGCCAGTGGACCCGGCGGAGGTCGTCGCCGTGCCGGTAACCGCGCGGCAGCACGTCGTCCTCGCCCGCCTGGGCGAGCGAGCGCTGACGCCCGTCGCCGTAGCCGGAGGCCGCGCCGGTGAGCCGGAGCGGGGGGAGCGCCTGGGTGCGGGGGATCACCACGAGGGTGTCGTGGGCGTTGAAGGAGCGGGTCAGTTCGCACATCCCGAACGGGTCGGCGAGCCGCATCTGGAGCGGCCCCAGCGGGTACCGGCCGCGCAGGTCGGAGCGGACCCGGTAGGAGACCTCCCGCCGCCCGCCCGGCTCCACCCGGTCCAGCACGAAGCGGGGCCTCGGCCCGAGCACGTACGGAACCCGGTCCTGCAGCATCAGCAGCCCGGAGGGGAGCCGGGCGGCGTTGTCCACCCGCAGGTGCACCCGCGCCTCCGAACCGGCGGGCACCCGCGAGGGCGACAGCCGCCGCGTGCCGACGACCCGGTAGCGGGTGCGGTGGAGCGCGGCGACGCAGACGAGCGGCAGCACGGCGAGCAGCAGGCCGACCCGGAGCAGGTCGGCCTGGCCCAGTACGTAGGCGCAGACCGCGGCGGCGATGCCGGCGGCCAGGAAGGAGCGCCCCCGGGTGGTCAGCCCGCCCAGGGCCGCCCGCAGGGTTCCTCCGTCACCGTCCGCCTCGTCGCCGGCCACGCCGCCTCGGGGGGCCGGCCCCCGGTGCGCGTCCGCCATCACGGCCGCCGCGTGCCGGGCGCGTACGCCGGACCGCCCTGCGGGTACGGGGGTACGCGCCGGGCGGCGGTCCGGTCGTCCGGCGAGGTGGGTACGGGCGTGCGCTGCAGGATCTCCGCCACCACCTGCTCCGCCGTGCGGCGGTTCAGCTGGGCCTGCGCAGTGGGCAGCAGACGGTGGGCGAGGACCGGCACCGCGAGCGCCTGGACGTCGTCGGGGAGTGCGTAGTCCCGGCCGCCGAGGGCCGCCGACGCCTTCGCCGCGCGCAGCAGGTGGAGGCTTGCCCGGGGAGAGGCACCGAGCCGGAGGTCGGGGTGGCTGCGGGTGGCCTGGACCAGCTCGACGGTGTACCGCCGCACCGACTCGGCCACGTACACCGAGCGGACCGCGTCGATCAGCTTCACGATGTCCTGGGCGTGGGCCACCGGCTGGAGGTCGTCCAGCGGCGGGACCCCGCCGTGCACGTCGAGCATCCGCAGCTCGGCTTCGAGGCTGGGGTAGCCCATCGACACCCGGGCCATGAACCGGTCGCGCTGGGCCTCCGGCAGCGGGTAGGTGCCCTCCATCTCGACCGGGTTCTGGGTCGCGACGACCATGAAGGGGTCGGGCAGCGCGTAGGTCTGCCCGTCGGTCGTGACCTGCCGCTCCTCCATCGATTCGAGGAGGGCGGACTGCGTCTTGGGCGACGCGCGGTTGATCTCGTCGCCGATCACGATCTGGGCGAAGATGGCGCCCGGCTTGAACTCGAAGTCCTTGCGCTGCTGGTCGAAGACGGAGACCCCGGTGATGTCCGAGGGCAGCAGGTCCGGGGTGAACTGGATGCGGCGCACCGAGCAGTCGATGGACCGGGCCAGCGCCTTGGCCAGCATGGTCTTGCCGACTCCGGGTACGTCCTCGATCAGCAGGTGACCCTCGGCGAGCAGCACGGTCAGCGCGATCCGCACGACCTCGGGCTTGCCCTCGATCACGCGCTCCACCGACCCGCGCACCCGCTCCGTCGTGGTGGTCAGATCAGTGAGGTTCGTTCGCTCGTCATAGGTGGTCACCCGGTCCTCCTCGGCCCTTCACGCACGGGCCCGCGCCGACGAACGGCCTGGCCCACCCCGATTGCGGACGCCCCTCCGGAAGCCCCGGAGCGCGTCACCCCCGCATTCTTGTTGCCGTTACCGCTTCGTGTCACTCGCGTCCGGACAACCCAGGCCGATATGTCGGGTGTTGTCGATATTCGGATGCCGGTACGAGGCGGAAAAGGTGGGGCGGGCCGTGTGGAGGGCGGATCAAGGATGCTGGTGAAAGGGGGTCCGGAGGGTACCCCGCGACAACGACGGCGACCCCGCGGCGCGGTGCGCGGGGTCGCCGGGGAGCTGGGGCGGGTCTTCGGACCGCTGTCTCCCGGCCTCCGGCCGGACGACGGCACTTCGACGACCTGCCCAGCGGGTCAGGAGGCCGGCGAGATCTCGCGCAGCAGACCGGTCGTGACGTCGAAGACGAAGCCCCGGACGTCGTCCGTGTGCAGGAGGAACGGCGAGGTGCGGACCCGCTGGATCGACTGGCGCACATCCTGGTCGACGTCGGAGAAGGACTCGACCGCCCACACCGGCCGCTGGCCGACCTCCAGCTCCAGCTCGTGGCGGAAGCCCTCGGTCAGCGACTCGAGACCGCAGTTGGTGTGGTGGATGAGTATGACGCTGCGGGTGCCCAGCGCCCGCTGGCTGATGGTGAGCGACCGGATCACGTCGTCGGTGACCACGCCGCCCGCGTTGCGGATGGTGTGGCAGTCGCCGAGCTCCAGGCCCAGGGCGGCGTGCAGGTCGATGCGGGCGTCCATGCAGGCGACCACGGCCACCTTCCGGACCGGGCGGGCGTCCATGCCCGGGTCCGTGAACGCGCTCGCGTACTGGGCGTTCGCCGCCACCAGGAGGTCCGTGACGGTGTCGCCCGGGCGGGGCGCGTCCGGGGTGGCGGGGGCGGCGGCGGAAGGAGACTGTGCGGAAGTCGACATGGCTACGACGTTAGCCGCCCCACCCGCCCGGAGCTGCTCGGGGAAAAGGACAAAGAACGTCAACGAGGCTTGTTGTGAGCTAACCCACAGGACTTGCCCGGGCTCACCCGTCCGGGTGAGGACCGGGGGCCACCGGAGCGGGGCGACGCGCTGAGCGGTTCGTTGATCCGGAATCGATCGAATGGCAGGGTGGACTAAAGTGACGCGAAGTTACCGACCGGCCGCAAGGCCGGTTCCGTTCCTCGGCTCCACGCGTTCGTACCGCACGTTCCGGTCACTTCCGCAACTCGTGCGGTTCCGGTGGCTCCCGCGGTCCTCGTTGGGCCCAGCGGTTTTCAGCGGTGAGCGGCAGTTCCGGCAATGCACCGCGGAAGTCCGTACAACTCCATACATTTCTCCACCCCCGTATTTCTCCGCATTTCCGATGTCCCCGTGATGTGCGGCGAACGTGCGGCCCGGCCCTCTCCCGCTCATGGCAGGCCGGCGCCTCTTCCCCGGCGCCGGCAGGCCTCCCCTTCTGAGCGGGCGGGGACCAGGCCGCACGTCCCGCCTCACGGACCTGAGCCTGAGAGGGCGCATTGAGCCAGACCCGACACGTCCCGGTGATGCTCCAGCGATGCCTGGACCTGTTGGCCCCGGCTCTGGAGCGGGCGGGCGGCACCCCACCGGTGGTCGTCGACTGCACCCTCGGCCTCGGCGGACACAGCGAGGCACTGCTCACCGCCTTCCCCGAGGTGCGGCTCATCGCCCTCGACCGGGACAAGGAGGCGCTCCGGCTCTCCGGCGAGCGCCTCGCCCCGTACGGCGACCGCGCCACCCTGGTGCACGCGGTCTACGACGAACTGCCCGAGGTGCTGGACCGGCTCGGCGTCCCCAAGGTCCAGGGCATCCTCTTCGACCTCGGCGTCTCCTCCATGCAGCTGGACGAGGCCGACCGGGGATTCGCCTACGCCCAGGACGCGCCGCTCGACATGCGCATGGACCAGACGACCGGGATCGGCGCGGCCGAGGTCCTCAACACCTACCCGCCGGGCGAACTGGTCCGCATCCTGCGCGCGTACGGCGAGGAGAAGCAGGCCAAGCGGATCGTCTCGGCCGTCGTGCGCGAGCGCGAGAAGGAACCGTTCACCAACAGCGCCCGGCTGGTCGAGCTGATCCGTGACTCCCTGCCGCAGGCCGCCAAGCGCACCGGCGGCAACCCGGCCAAGCGCACCTTCCAGGCGCTGCGCATCGAGGTGAACGGCGAACTCACCGTCCTGGAGAACGCCATCCCCGCCGCCGTCGCCTCCCTCGCGGTCGGCGGGCGGATCGCCGTGCTGTCCTACCACTCGCTGGAGGACCGGCTGGTCAAGCAGGTGTTCGCGGCCGGCGCGGCGAACACCGCGCCGCCGGGACTGCCCGTCGTCCCCGAGCGCTACCAGCCCCGCCTCAAGCTCCTCACCCGGGGCGCGGAGCTGCCCACCGAGGAAGAGGTCGCCGAGAACCGGCGGGCCGCCCCGGCCCGGCTGCGCGGCGCCGAACGCATCCGCGAGGACGAGCGGTGACCGCGCTCCGGGGGCGTACGCCCGGTGACCGCACCGGGGAGCGGGAGGCGACGCGGTGAACCGGCCGGCCGCGCCGCTGAAGGGACGCGCCGCCCGCCTCGCCCGGCTGATGCCGTCGGGGCCGAGCAACGCGGCCCGCACCCCCTTCATGCTGCTGGTCGTGGTCCTTCTCGGCGGCGGTCTGATCAGCCTCCTGCTGCTGAACTCCGCGCTCAACGAGGGCTCGTTCCGCCTCAGTGAGCTGCGCAAGCAGACGACCGACCTCACCGACGAGGAGCAGGCCCTCCAGCGGGACGTGGACGGCTACTCGCAGCCCGACGCGCTGGAGCGGCGGGCCAGGGAGCTGGGGATGGTCCCCGGCGGAAGCCCCGCCTTCCTCAACCCGGACGGCACGGTCCGGGGCGTCCCCGCCGAGGTCACCGCCGAGCCCGACCCGGAGCCCGTGCCCACCCCGGCCGCGACGGACGGCACCGCGCCCGACGAAGAACCCCGGGCCGCCGGTGCCGAGGAGTCCGCGAGTCCCGCGGAGAGCGCCCCGCCCGCCCCCGTAGCCATCCCCGCACCGTCCGCCGCGTCCTCCTCGCCGGCCGCTTCCGCGGAACCGCCGGAGCCCACCGCGGCAACCACGACCCCGACGAGCCCCGGCAGGTGACGCAGTGCCGTCCAAGGAACCGCCGCGCCGCCGTGTGCCCGGCCCCGCCCGCCCCCGGGGGGCCGCCGGCGGTACGGGACGCCCCCGGTCCGCCGCCCGCCCCGAAGCCGGACGCCCCTCGTCCGGCCGGCCGGGCCGCCCCGCGCCGCGCTCCCTGCGCCTGGGCAACCCGCGCCCCCGGCTGCGCCTGGTCAGCCTCGGGCTGACGCTCGTCATGCTGGTGTTCACGGCCCGGCTCCTCCAGGTCCAGGCCGTCGACGCGCACGCGTACTCGGCGAAGGCCAAGGAGAACCGGTACCTCGAGTACACCGTCGCCGCCGAGCGCGGCGAGATCACCGACCGCAACGGGATCGCGCTGGCCACCAGCGTCGACGCGTACGACATCACGGCCGACCCCAAGATGTTCACCCCGGCCGAGAGCAAGGTCCCGGACGCCCCCGAGCAGGCGGCGGCCCTCCTCGCCCCCATCCTCGGCAAGGACGCGGCCACCCTCACCGCGCAGCTCTCGAAGGCCGGGAGCCGCTACACCGTGCTGGCCCGCCGGCAGACCCCGCAGGTCTGGAAGCAGATCAAGGACCTGAAGTCGGTCCTCGCGGACAAGGCGGCCGAGGACGGCGGGGAGGCGACCGGTGTGCTGGCGGGCGTCTTCCAGGAGCCGACGACCAAGCGCGTCTACCCGAACGGCGATCTCGCCGCCGGGATACTGGGCTTCGTCAACGCCGACGGCAAGGGCGGCGGCGGCCTGGAGTCCCAGCTGAACGAGGAGCTCTCCGGTCAGGACGGGAAGATCCGGTACGCCCAGTCGGGCGGCCGCCGGGTGCCGACCGCCGGCGCCAAGGAGATCCCGGCCGTCGAGGGCACGGACGTCGAGCTCACCATCGACCGGGACATCCAGTGGGCCGCCCAGCGTGCCATCAGCGACCAGGTCGAGGAGTCCAAGGCGGACGGCGGGTACGTCGTCGTGCAGAACACCCGGACCGGCGAGCTGCTGGCCCTGGCCAACGCCCCTGGCTTCGACCCGAACGACCTCTCCACCGCCGGAGCGGGCTCGCTGGGCAACGCGGCGCTCCAGGACGTCTACGAACCCGGCTCCACCGCCAAGGTCATGTCCATGGCCGCAGTGCTGGAGGAGGGCGCGGCCACCCCCCTCACGCACGTCACCGTGCCCAACCGGCTGCACCGCGGGGACCGGCTCTTCAAGGACGACATCGACCACAAGACCTGGTACCTCACGCTCAACGGCGTCCTCGCCAAGTCCAGCAACATCGGCACCATCCTGGCGACCGGTCAGCTCGGGAAGACCCAGCCCGAGGCGAACAAGGTCCTCTACTCCTACCTCCACAAGTTCGGCATCGGCAGCCCCACCGGCCTCGGCTACCCCGGCGAGTCGCCGGGAATCCTCGCCAAGCCCCAGGACTGGTCGACCTCCCAGCAGTACACGATCCCCTTCGGCCAGGGCCTCTCGCTCAACGCCGTCCAGGCGGCCTCGGTCTACTCGACGATCGCCAACGGCGGGGTACGGATCGCCCCCACGCTCGTACGCGGCACCAAGGGCCCCGACGGCCGCTACACGGACGCCACCAAGCCCGAGGAGACCCGGGTGGTCAGCGAGAAGACCGCCAAGGAGGTCTCCACCATGCTGGAGTCCGTCGTCAGCGACGAGGAGGGCACCGGCACCAAGGCGCGCATCCCCGGCTACCGCGTTGCGGGCAAGACCGGTACCGCCAACCGGGTGGACCCGGTCAGCGGCGTGTACGACGGCTACACCGCCTCCTTCGCCGGCTTCGCACCGGCCGACGATCCGCAGATCACCGTCTACTGCGCGATCCAGAACCCCACCAAGGGCAACTACTTCGGCGGCCAGATCTGCGGGCCGATCTACAAGAAGGTCATGGAGTTCGCCCTCAAGACCCTCCAGACCCCGCCGAGCGGCAGCAAGGCGCCCGCACTGCCGGTCTCCTTCGGACCGGGCGGCTGACCGGACAGGCTCCGCACGACCGCGGTGCGCGCCGGGCGGACGGAGACGTTCCTGCCGAGCGCACCGAGGGGCGGGCCGCACCACGCGCCGGACCAGGCCGTGACCTCGTACGTTCCCAGGGGAGCACCAGTGACAACCATCACCCCCGATCCGGGGAACCGGAACGACAACTTCCGCAACCCCGGCCCCTCGCTTCGCGGGAGGCCGGGTCAGCCCGGTACGCTCACCGCCGTGCCCCACGCTGATCAGTACCGAATCACCCCGAAGGACGCGCCCGTGAACTACCCGGGAGCGCCCCGACCGGAACGGCTCCGGCCGACACCCCTCGGCGAGCAGGCCGCCCGCCTCGGCCTCGAACTGCCCGCGGCGGTGGAGGTAACCGGCATCACCCACGACTCCCGGGCGGTCCGCCCGGGAGACGTGTACGCGGCCCTGCCGGGCGCCAGGCTGCACGGCGCCGACTTCGCGGCCCAGGCGGCCGGCCTGGGCGCCGCCGCGGTCCTCACCGACCCCGCGGGCGCGGATCGCGCTGCCGCCACCGGCCTCCCGGTGCTGGTCGCCGAGGACCCGCGGGCCGTCATGGGCGACCTCGCCGCCGAGATCTACGGCCGCCCCGGCACCGACCTGCTCCAGATCGGCATCACCGGGACCTCCGGCAAGACCACCACCGCCTACCTCGTCGAAGGCGGGCTGCGCGGCGCCGGCCACGCCACCGGGCTCATCGGCACGGTCGAGACCCGCATCGGCGACGAGCGCATCAAGTCCGAGCGCACCACCCCCGAGGCCACCGACCTCCAGGCCCTCTTCGCGGTCATGCGCGAACGCGGCGTCGAGTCGGTCGCCATGGAGGTCTCCAGCCACGCGCTGGTGCTGGGCCGGGTCGACGGCTGCGTCTTCGACGTCGCCGTCTTCAACAACCTCAGCCCGGAGCACATGGAGTTCCACTCCGGCATGGAGGACTACTTCCAGGCCAAGGCGCAGCTCTTCACCCCGGAGCGCAGCAGGCGAGGGGTCGTCAACTACGACGACAGCTACGGCCGCAGGCTCGTCACCGAGGCCGGCGTCCCCGTCACCACCTTCTCCGCCGAGGGCCACCCCGACGCCGACTGGCGTGCCGAGGACGTCGAAGTCGGGCCGCAGGACAGCACGTTCACCGTCGTCGGCCCCGACGGCGAGCGCATCGCCGCCCGGGCCCCGCTGCCCGGCCCGTTCAACGTGGCCAACAGCCTCGCCGCGATCGTCACCCTGGCCGTCGCCGGGATCGACCCGCAGACCGCCGCCGACGGCGTCGCGGCCGTCCCCGGTGTCCCCGGCCGGCTGGAGCGCGTCGACGCGGGACAGCCGTACCTCGCCGTCGTCGACTACGCGCACAAGACGGACGCCGTCGAATCGGTGCTCCGCTCCCTGCGCAAGGTCACCCAGGGCCGGGTGCACATCGTGCTCGGCTGCGGCGGCGACCGCGACACCACCAAGCGGGGCCCGATGGGCGCCGCCGCGGCGCGTCTCGCCGACACCGCCGTACTGACCTCCGACAACCCACGCTCCGAGGACCCGCTGCGGATTCTCTCCGCGATGCTCGCGGGGGCCGCCGAAGTGCCCGTCCACGAACGCGGCGACGTCCTGGTCGACGCGGACCGGGCCGCGGCCGTCGCGGCGGCCGTCGCCCGCGCGCGGCCCGGCGACACCGTCCTCGTCGCCGGCAAGGGCCACGAGCAGGGCCAGGACGTCCACGGGGTGGTACGCCCCTTCGACGACCGCCAGGTCCTCCGCGCGGCCATCGCACGGTCCCTGGGGCGCCCCGGCGCCGCACCCGTCCAGCAGTACGAAGCCCACCACGAGAACAACAGTCAGGGATGACCAAGTGATCGCCCTTTCCCTCGCCGAGATCGCCGAAATCGTCGGCGGGCAGCCGCACGACATACCGGACACCTCGGCCGTCGTCGACGGCCCGGTCGTCATCGACTCCCGGAAGGTGGAGCGGGGCAGCCTGTTCGCCGCCTTCGTCGGTGAACAGGTCGACGGCCACGACTACGCCACCGGCGCCGTGGCGGCCGGAGCCGCCGCGGTGCTGGCCACCCGCCCCGTCGGGGTGCCCGCGATCGTCGTCGACGACGTGGTGGCGGCGCTCGGCGCCCTCGCCCGCCACGTCGTCGTCGATCGCCTCGGGCTGCCCGTCGTCGCCCTCACCGGCTCCGCGGGCAAGACCTCCACCAAGGACCTCATCGCCCAGCTCATGGAGCGCATGGGGCCGACCGTCTACCCGGTGGGCAACCTCAACAACGAGATCGGCCTGCCGGTCACGGCACTCCGCGCCACCGAGGGGACCCAGCACCTCGTGCTGGAGATGGGTGCCCGCTACATCGGCGACATCCGCTACCTCACCGGACTCGTCCCGCCCCGGATCGGACTCGTCCTGAACGTCGGCACCGCCCACATCGGCGAGTTCGGCGGCCGGGAGCAGATCGCCCAGGCCAAGGGCGAGATGGTCGAGTCGCTCCCCGAGGACGGCGTGGCCGTCCTCAACGCCGACGATCCGCTCGTGCGCGCCATGTCCTCCCGTACGAAAGCACGGGTCCTTCTCTTCGGAGAGTCGCCCGAATCGGACGTACGCGGAGAGAACGTCCGTCTCACAGCGGACGGACACCCCGCTTTCAGCCTCCACACACCCACCGGGTGCAGCGAGGTGACCATGCGCCTGTACGGTGAGCACCACGTGTCGAACGCGCTCGCCGCAGCCGCCGTCGCCCATGAGTTGGGCATGCCCGTACACGAGATCGCCGAGGCGCTCTCCGAGGCGGGCACCCTCTCCCGCTGGCGCATGGAGGTCACCGAGCGTCCGGACGGTGTGACGGTCGTCAACGACGCCTACAACGCGAACCCCGAATCCATGAGAGCCGCACTCCGTGCGCTGGCCGCCATGGGCAGGGGCCGGCGGACCTGGGCGGTGCTCGGTCAGATGGCCGAGCTCGGTGACGAGTCGCTCTCCGAGCACGACGCGGTCGGACGGCTTGCCGTCCGGCTCAACGTCAGCAAGCTCGTCGCGGTCGGGGGGATTGAAGCCTCCTGGCTGCAACTGGGCGCTTACAACGAGGGTTCGTGGGGTGAGGAGTCGGTGCACGTGTCCGACGCACAGGCGGCCGTCGACCTGTTGCGCAGTGAACTGCGCCCGGGAGACGTCGTGCTGGTGAAGGCGTCCCGGTCGGTCGGCCTGGAGATGGTTGCCCAGGCACTGCTGGAGAACTCGACCGAGGGCGAGGTCACCGGCCGATGAGGCAGATCCTCTTCGCGGGGGCCATCGGGCTCTTCCTGACCCTGGTCGGTACCCCGCTGCTCATCAAGCTGCTGGCCCGCAAGGGATACGGGCAGTTCATCCGGGACGACGGCCCGCGCACGCACGGCAGCAAGAAGGGCACGCCCACCATGGGCGGCATCGCCTTCATCCTGGCGACGATCATCGCGTACGTCCTGGCGAAGGTGATCACCGGCGAGGAGATGCGGTTCTCCGGCGTCCTCGTGCTCTTCCTGATGGCGGGGATGGGGCTCGTCGGCTTCCTGGACGACTACATCAAGATCGTCAAGCAGCGTTCGCTCGGCCTGCGGGCCAAGGCGAAGATGGCCGGCCAGCTGATCGTCGGCATCGCGTTCGCGGTGCTCTCGCTCCAGTTCGCCGACATCCACGGCAACACCCCGGCGTCCACCCGGCTCTCGTTCGTCGAGGACTTCGGGTGGTCGATCGGACCGGTGCTGTTCGTCGTCTGGGCCCTGTTCATGATTCTCGCCATGTCCAACGGCGTGAACCTGACGGACGGTCTGGACGGCCTGGCCACCGGCGCGTCGGTGATGGTCTTCGGCGCGTACACCTTCATCGGCCTCTGGCAGTTCCAGGAGTCGTGCGCCAACGCGATGGAACTCACCAACCCGAGTGCCTGTTTCGAGGTCCGCGACCCACTCGACCTGGCGGTCGTCGCCTCCGCGCTGATGGGTTCCTGCTTCGGCTTCCTCTGGTGGAACACCTCGCCGGCCAAGATCTTCATGGGTGACACCGGTTCGCTCGCGCTCGGCGGCGCCCTCGCGGGCCTCGCCATCTGCTCGCGCACCGAGTTCCTGATGGCCGTCCTCGGCGGCCTCTTCGTGATGATCACCATGTCCGTGGTCATCCAGGTCGGTTCCTTCAAGATGACCGGCAAGCGGGTCTTCCGGATGGCGCCGCTCCAGCACCACTTCGAACTCAAGGGGTGGTCGGAGGTCCTCGTGGTGGTCCGGTTCTGGATCATCCAGGGCATGTGCGTGATCGTCGGTCTCGGACTCTTCTACGCGGGATGGGCAGCCAAGAAGTGAGCACCACCAACTCGGCGGACCGGGCGGACTGGCGGGGGAAGCACGTCACGGTCGCCGGACTCGGGGTCAGCGGAATTCCCGCTGCCCGGGCCCTGCACGGACTCGGGGCGCTGGTGACCGTCGTCAACGACGGCGACGACGAGCGCTCCCGCACCCAGGCCGCCGGCCTGGAGGCGGAGGGGATCACCGTGCGCCTCGGCGACGGCGACACCCTGCCCGATTCCACCGAACTGATCGTCACCGCCCCGGGCTGGAAGCCCGACAAGCCGCTCTTCCTCGCGGCCGCGGCGGCCGGCGTCCCCGTCTGGGGCGACGTCGAACTCGCCTGGCGGCTGCGGGGGGCCAAGGGCGGCGAACCCGCCCCCTGGCTCGCGGTGACCGGCACCAACGGCAAGACCACCACCGTACGGATGCTCGCCTCCATCCTGGAGGCCGCCGGGCTGCGCACCGCGGCCGTCGGCAACATCGGCGTCTCCCTGCTGGACGCCGTGCTCGGCGAGGAGACGTACGACGTGCTCGCCGTCGAGCTCTCCAGCTACCAGCTGCACTGGGCGCCCTCGGTGCGCGCCCACTCCGCCTCGGTGCTCAACCTGGCCCCGGACCACCTCGACTGGCACGGCTCCATGGAGGCGTACGCCGCCGACAAGGGCCGGATCTACGAGGGCAACACCGTGGCCTGCGTGTACAACGCGGCCGACCCCGCCACCGAGGAACTGGTGCGCGAGGCCGACGTGGAGGAGGGCTGCCGGGCGATCGGCTTCACCCTCGGCACTCCCGGCCCCTCCCAGCTCGGCGTCGTCGACGGCATCCTGGTGGACCGGGCCTTCGTCACCAACCGCCAGAAGCAGGCCCAGGAGCTGGCCGAGGTCGCGGACGTCGACCCGCCCGCCCCGCACAACATCGCCAACGCCCTCGCCGCCGCCGCACTGGCCCGCGCCTTCGGCGTGAAGCCCGCCGCGGTCCGCGACGGACTGCGCGCCTTCCGCCCCGACCCGCACCGCATCGAGCACGTGGCGGACGTCGACGGGGTCCGGTACGTGGACGACTCCAAGGCCACCAACACCCACGCCGCCGAAGCCTCCCTCGCCGCCTATGAGCCGATCGTCTGGATCGCCGGCGGCCTCGCCAAGGGAGCGACCTTCGACGAACTGGTGAGCGGCGCCGCGAAGCGCCTGCGGGGCGTGGTGCTCATCGGCCGCGACCGGGCCCTCATCCGCGAAGCCCTGACGCGACACGCCCCCGAGGTACCCGTGGTCGACCTGGACCGGACCGACACTGGGGCCATGTCCGAGGCGGTCGCCGAGGCCGCACGTCTCGCCCGCCCGGGCGACACCGTGCTGCTGGCCCCGGCCTGCGCCTCGATGGACATGTTCGCCAACTACAACGTACGGGGCGAGGCGTTCGCGGACGCGGTCCGCGCACGCGCCGACGACAGCGCCTGACAGGCCCGGCCCCCGGGCCGTACCGTCCCTGGAGAGAATGTGACCCGGGGACGAGTACGGCCCGGTCCGGGCCGCCGGGCCGTCGCCGCCCCGGGACGACCAGCGGAGGGGACAGCGACTATGCCGGCCGATGAGGGTCCCGACGCCCGGGGACGGGTCCGCGCGCGGGCGCACGCGACGAGGACCGGTGCCTTCCGTACCCGGCCGTTCGCCCCGGCCGGCCCGTACGGCCCGCCCGGAGACGGTGTGCCGACCCACCCCGGCCTGGCCCTGCGCGGACGGCTCGCCGCGGGGACCGGACGCGGCCCCCGGCCCGCCCGCCCCCCGGCCCGTTCCGCTCCCGCCCCCCGCAGCCCGCGCGGCGGCGGGGTGCGCCGCGCCTACGAACAGGCACGGCGGGCCTGGGACCGCCCCCTGACGGCGTACTACGTCATCCTCGGCTCCAGCCTGCTGATCATCGTGCTGGGCCTCGTGATGGTCTACAGCGCCTCCATGATCAAGGCGCTGGAACTCGCCAAGCCGAGCACCTACTTCTTCCGCAAGCAGTTCCTGGCCGCCGTCATCGGAGCCGGACTGATGCTGCTGGCCGCCCGCATGCCGGTCAAACTCCACCGCGGGCTCGCCTACCCGATGCTGCTCGGCACGGTCTTCCTGATGGCCCTGGTCCAGGTCCCCGGCATAGGGATGTCGGTCAACGGCAACCGGAACTGGCTCTACGTCGGCGGACCGTTCCAGCTCCAGCCCAGCGAGTTCGGCAAACTGGCCCTCGTGCTGTGGGGGGCCGACCTGCTCGCCCGCAAACAGGACAAGCGGCTGCTCACCCAGTGGAAGCACATGCTGGTCCCGATGGTGCCCGTCGCCTTCATGCTGCTCGGTCTGATCATGCTCGGCGGCGACATGGGCACCGCGATCATCCTCACCGCGATCCTCTTCGGCCTGCTCTGGCTCGCCGGGGCGCCCACCCGGCTCTTCGTGGGGGTGCTCGGCTTCGCCGGGGCCATCGCCGTCCTGCTGATCAAGACCAACCCGAACCGCATGTCCCGGCTCGCCTGCGTCGGTGTCAGCGAGCCGGACGCCGCGGGCGGCTGCTGGCAGGCCGCGCACGGAATCTACGCCCTCGCGTCCGGCGGCTGGTTCGGATCGGGGCTCGGTGCGAGCGTGGAAAAATGGGGACAACTGCCCGAACCCCACACCGACTTCATCTTCGCCATCACCGGCGAGGAACTGGGGCTGGCGGGGACTCTGTCGGTGCTCGCCCTCTTCGCGGCTCTAGGCTATGCGGGTATCCGCGTGGCCGGACGCACGGAGGACCCCTTCGTGAGGTACGCCGCGGGAGGTGTGACGACCTGGATCACCGCGCAGGCTGTGATCAACATCGGTGCGGTGCTCGGCCTGCTGCCGATCGCCGGAGTCCCGCTCCCGCTGTTCTCCTACGGGGGGTCGGCCCTGCTGCCGACCATGTTCGCGGTCGGGCTGATGATCGCCTTCGCGCGTGAGCAGCCCGGTGCGCAAGCGGCCCTGGCCATGCGGAGGCCCGGGGTGAGATGGAAGACGATGAGACGGCGCGTCAAGAAGCGTCCGTCCGGAGAGCGGTGAATTTCGGTGCATGTCGTACTCGCCGGCGGGGGGACCGCCGGCCACATCGAGCCCGCGCTTGCCCTCGCAGACGCCCTGCGCAGGCAGGACCCGACCGTGGGCATCACCGCCCTCGGCACGGAACGCGGCCTGGAGACCAGGCTCGTACCCGAGCGGGGGTACGACCTGGCGCTCATCCCGGCCGTACCGCTGCCCCGTAAGCCCACACCGGAGCTGATCACCGTCCCGGGCCGGCTGCGCGGCACCATCAAGGCCGCCGAGCAGATCCTGGAGCGCACCAAGGCCGACTGCGTGGTCGGCTTCGGCGGTTACGTCGCGCTGCCCGGCTACCTCGCCGCCAAGCGCGCCGGAGTACCGATCGTCGTCCACGAGGCCAACGCGCGTCCCGGCCTGGCCAACAAGATCGGCTCCCGGTACGCCCACGGCGTCGCCGTCTCCACCCCCGACAGCAAGCTGCGCGGCGCCCGCTACATCGGCATCCCGCTGCGCCGCACCATCGCCACCCTGGACCGGGCCCGGGTCCGCCCGGAGGCGCGCGCCGCCTTCCAGCTCGACCCGAACCTGCCCACGCTGCTGGTCTCCGGCGGTTCGCAGGGCGCCCGCCACCTCAACGAGGTGGTCCAGCGGGTCGCGCCGCTGCTCCAGCGCTCAGGCATCCAGATCCTGCACGTCGTCGGCCCGAAGAACGAATTGCCGCGTATCGACAACATGCCCGGTATGCCGCCCTACATCCCGGTACCGTACGTGGACCGGATGGACCTCGCGTACGCGGCGGCCGACATGATGCTCTGCCGCGCGGGCGCGATGACCGTGGCCGAACTCTCCGCCGTCGGGCTGCCCGCCGCGTACGTCCCGCTGCCGATCGGCAACGGCGAACAGCGGCTCAACGCTCAGCCGGTGGTCAACGCCGGCGGCGGCCTGCTGGTCGACGACGCGGCCCTCACCCCCGAGTGGGTACAGGCCAACGTCCTTCCGGTGCTGTCCGATCCGCACCGACTGTACGAAATGTCGCGTGCTGCCGCCGAGTTCGGCCGCCGCGACGCCGACGACCTGCTCGTCGGCATGGTGTACGAGGCGATTGCCGCACGCCGCCAGGCGTGAGGCGGGGCGGGCCCGGGGCGTGCGCCCCGGGCCCGGCGAAGGAGCGAGCGTGGCCGGACCGACGACCGCCCAGCGCGGTTCAGGGCAGCAGGCGGACACTCCGGCGCGCGCGCCGCACGCCGGACCTGGAAGAGGCGGGTCCGCCCGCCGCCGGAACCTGGTCCTCGGCGCGGCCGGGGCCGCCCTGCTCGCCGGTGGCCTGGCATGGGCGCTCTGGGGCTCCTCCTGGCTCCGGCTGGAGCAGGTCGGGGTCGGCGGGACCGAGGTCCTCTCCCCGGCGGAGGTGGAAGCGGCGGCGGCGGCTCCGGTCGGCTCGCCGCTGATCGGTGTGGACACCGATGCCCTGGAGCGGCGGTTGCGGCAGAAGCTCCCCCGTATCGACACCGTGAACGTCACGCGTTCCTGGCCGCACGGAATCGAAATCGAGGTGACCGAGCGAAAGCCGGTCCTCCTGGTGAAAAAGGGCGCAAAGTTCACCGAAGTGGACTCCGGGGGTGTGCGGTTCGCAATCGTGGGCAAAGCACCCAAGGGTGTTCCGTTGCTGGAATTGAAACCCGATCGCTCCGCCAGTCTGCGCCGTTTCGGCGGTGACCGTCTGTTGCGGGAGGCGGTCGGCGTCGCCGGCGACCTCCCCGCCGCCGTCGCCCGGGACACCGAGGTCGTGCGGGTGACCTCGTACGATGCGATCTCGCTGGAGCTGACGGGGGGGCGGGAAGTGGTCTGGGGCAGTGGTGAACAGGGCGCGGTGAAGGCGAAAGTCCTCACCGCCCTGATGAAAGCGGCACCCAAAGCAGGACACTTCGACGTGAGTGCGCCCACCGCTCCTGCGGCTTTGGACAGTTGACGAGTATTTGGCCTGACCAGCACCCTGGTTGGTCATCGCTACGGGTGATCACATAGGGTGAAAAGAAAAACGGGAGGTTCGGCGTGTTCGTTGAACGTGCGCCACTTGTCGACTTAGTGTCCTGTTCGGAAGAGTCCAAGAAGCAGACACACTGGTAACCCTAAACTTCAGCGTTAGGGTTTGGGTCGGCGTTCGGACCGTCCCCATCGACATCCGTCGTCGCGGCGGGCCACCGCAGAGCGACGACACGTAAATCGAGGCGAGAGGCCTTCGACGTGGCAGCACCGCAGAACTACCTCGCAGTCATCAAGGTCATCGGTGTCGGCGGCGGTGGTGTCAATGCCATCAACCGAATGATCGAGGTCGGTCTCAAAGGCGTCGAGTTCATCGCGATCAACACGGACGCGCAAGCCCTGTTGATGAGCGACGCCGACGTCAAGCTCGACGTCGGCCGTGAACTCACCCGGGGACTCGGCGCCGGGGCCAACCCGGCAGTCGGTCGCAAGGCGGCAGAGGACCACCGTGAAGAGATCGAGGAGGTCCTCAAGGGGGCCGACATGGTCTTCGTCACCGCAGGAGAGGGCGGCGGCACCGGCACCGGCGGCGCACCCGTCGTCGCCAACATCGCCCGCTCGCTGGGTGCCCTGACGATCGGTGTGGTCACCCGCCCGTTCACCTTCGAGGGCCGCCGGCGCGCGAATCAGGCGGAGGACGGCATCGCCGAGCTCCGCGAAGAGGTCGACACCCTCATCGTCATTCCCAACGACCGGCTGCTGTCCATCTCGGACCGCCAGGTGAGCGTGCTCGACGCGTTCAAGTCGGCCGACCAGGTACTGCTCTCGGGTGTCCAGGGCATCACCGACCTCATCACCACCCCCGGGCTCATCAACCTCGACTTCGCCGACGTCAAGTCGGTCATGTCCGAGGCGGGTTCGGCGCTCATGGGCATCGGTTCGGCCCGCGGCGACGACCGCGCGGTGGCGGCGGCCGAGATGGCGATCTCCTCGCCGCTCCTGGAGGCGTCCATCGACGGCGCCCGCGGCGTGCTGCTCTCCATCTCCGGCGGCAGCGACCTCGGTCTCTTCGAGATCAACGAGGCCGCCCAGCTGGTGAGCGAGGCGGCGCACCCGGAGGCGAACATCATCTTCGGCGCGGTCATCGACGACGCGCTCGGCGACGAGGTGCGGGTCACCGTGATCGCCGCGGGCTTCGACGGCGGCCAGCCGCCGGCCCGTCGCGAGAACGTGATCGGCGCCGGCGCCTCCAAGCGCGAGGAGCCCGCCCCGCCGGCCCGGCCCGAGCCGGTCCGCCACTCGGCCGGACTGGGTTCCGTCCCGCCGCGTGAGGAAGCCCCGGCCCCGGTCGAGGCCGTGCCGGCCGCGAACGACATCTCGCTGCCGCCGGTCTCCCCGCCGCACGTGCCCCCGGCCCGTCCCTACCAGGACACCCAGGCCGAAGAGCTGGACGTACCGGACTTCCTGAAGTGATAGACCGGCACGACGTGGTCCCCGCGCACCTCGCGGGGACCACTAAGACAGCAGGACCCGCAGCGGACATGTCCGGCGGCGCCGGCGCTCACTTCGCCTTCACCGACCGGTGGGGCGGAGTGAGCGCCGCCCCGTACGCGTCCCTGAACCTCGGCGGCGCGGTCGGAGACGACCCCGCCGCCGTGGTCGCGAACAGGGCGCGCGCGGCCGGATCCCTCGGACTCGACCCGGAGCGGGTCGTGTGGATGAACCAGGTGCACGGCCGCGAGGTCGCCGTGGTCGACGGGCCATGGGGCCCCGACCGCGAGATCCCCGCGGTGGACGCGCTGGTGACCGCCCGTCGGGCGCTGCCGCTCGCGGTGCTCACCGCCGACTGCGTCCCGGTCCTGATGGCCGACCCGGTCGCCGGGGTCGTCGCGGCGGCACACGCCGGCCGCCCCGGTCTCGTCGCCGGAGTCGTCCCCGCCGCCGTGGAGGCGATGCTCGCCCTCGGCGCCGAAGCCTCCCGGATCGTCGCCCGTACCGGACCGGCGGTCTGCGGCGGATGCTACGAAGTCCCCGCCGCGATGCGGGACGAGGTCGCCGCGGCCGTCCCCGCCGCCCGGGCCGAGACCCGGTGGGGCACACCGGCGGTCGACGTCGTCGCCGGAGTCCACTCCCAGCTCGACGCCCTCGGCGTGCGTGACGTACGGCGTTCGCCGTTCTGCACGCGGGAGTCGGACGACCACTTCTCGTACCGGCGCGACCGCACCACCGGAAGGCTCGCCGGATACGTCTGGCTGGACGAGCACCTCGATGGGGGAAACCAGGGCAGTCGAGGCAACCAGGGCGGCCAGGGCGATCAGGACGACGAGGACACGGCATGACGGACCGCAGCACGGAACTCGCCGACAACCTGGCGCGCGTGGAGGAACGTATCGTCTCCGCCTGCGCCGCGGCCGGCCGGTCGCGGGACGAGGTCACCCTCATCGTGGTCACCAAGACCTACCCCGCGAGCGACGTGCGGATCCTGCACGGACTCGGTGTGCGGCAGGTGGCCGAGAACCGCGACCAGGACGCCGCCCCCAAGGCCGCGGACTGCTCCGATCTGTCGCTCACTTGGCACTTTGTCGGTCAGCTTCAGACCAACAAGGTTCGTTCGGTGACGCGTTATGCCGATGTGGTGCAGTCGATCGACCGCATCAAGCTCGTCTCCGCACTCTCCACGGCTGCGGCCGGAGAGCGGGAGGCCGAACTCGGCTGTCTGATCCAGGTCGCCCTCGACGCCGGGAGCGGCGAGCGCGGCGACCGGGGCGGAGTCGCGCCCGACGGTGTGGAGGCGCTGGCCGACGCGGTGGCGGCGGCACCCGGGCTCCGGCTCGACGGCCTGATGACGGTCGCGCCGCTCGCCGGTCCCTACGCGGGACGGCAACGAGCCGCTTTCGAGCGGCTGATGGAAATCTCATCCCGGCTGCGCGCGGACCATCCGGCTGCGAACATGGTCTCCGCGGGGATGAGTTCGGATCTTGAGGACGCCGTGGCGGCCGGAGCGACACATGTGCGCGTCGGTACTGCGGTACTCGGAGTCCGACCCCGGCTCGGGTAACGTCGCGAAGCAGGTCGGACCACAGCAGAAAATATGGTCATTCCCGCTCATTACGGGGCAGACCACCGTGGATCGCTGGCACTTGGTGACGATTGCCGATCCACCACAGAGCGGAGGACTCGGAGCATGGCCGGCGCGATGCGCAAGATGGCGGTCTACCTCGGCCTCGTGGAGGACGATGGGTACGACGGTCCGGGGTTCGACCCCGACGATGAATTCGAACCCGAGCCGGAGCCCGAGCGGGACCGGCGCAGGCATCAGCCCGCGCATCAGGTGGAGCGGGAGCGCGAACGGGACGAACCGGTACGAGTGGTGCAACCCCCCGCGCCGCGCGAGCCAGTTCAGCTCCCCGCGGACAGCGTGCGACCCGCCCGGATCGCACCCGTGGCATCCATCACACCTGAGCGCCCCAACCTGGAGAAGAACGCACCCGTGATCATGCCCAAGGTCGTCTCCGAGCGGGAGCCGTACCGCATCACCACGCTGCACCCCCGGACCTACAACGAGGCCCGTACCATCGGGGAACACTTCCGCGAGGGCACTCCGGTGATCATGAACCTCACGGAGATGGACGACACGGATGCAAAGCGACTTGTCGACTTTGCCGCGGGACTCGTCTTCGGACTTCATGGCAGCATTGAGCGCGTGACGCAGAAGGTGTTCCTGTTGTCGCCTGCTAACGTCGATGTCACGGCGGAGGACAAGGCCCGCATTGCAGAGGGCGGGTTCTTCAACCAGAGCTGAGAACGCGACACGGGAACAACCCGGCCGAGAGGCCGGAGCTTACGAGAGCCAGGGGAGAGGGAAGCGCGGTCATGGGCGTCGCACTCGATGTGGTCTACATCGCGCTGATGTGTTTCCTCATCGTGCTGATCTTCCGGCTGGTCATGGACTACGTCTTCCAGTTCGCGCGTTCATGGCAGCCGGGCAAGCCGATGGTGGTCGTTCTTGAGGCCACCTACACTGTCACCGATCCACCGCTCAAGCTCCTGCGGCGGTTGATTCCGCCGCTGCGTCTCGGGGGCGTGGCACTCGACCTGTCCTTCTTCGTTCTGATGATCATCGTCTACATCCTGCTCACCCTCTTGGGCAACATTGCGAGCAGCGTGTGAACGATACGGTCTTGCCGACTGCCGACGACTACGTAGAGGTGAAGAAGAGATGCCGCTGACCCCCGAGGACGTGCGGAACAAGCAGTTCACGACCGTCCGCCTCCGAGAAGGCTATGACGAGGACGAGGTCGATGCCTTCCTCGACGAGGTCGAATCCGAGCTGACGCGACTGCTCCGCGAGAACGAGGACCTGCGCGCCAAGCTGGCCGCCGCGACGCGTGCCGCCGCGCAGAACCAGCAGCAGCAGGCCATGCGCAAGCCCCCGGAGCAGCAGCAGGAGAGGCCCGGGGCTCCCGTGCCCGCCGCCATATCGGGTCCGCCGGTCCAGCAGCAGCCCCCGCAGATGGGTCCGCCGCAGCTGCCCGCCGGTCCCAGTGGCCATGGCCCCCAGCAGGGTCAGCACGGTCCCGGTCCGCAGGGTCAGCACGGCCCCGGCCCGATGCAGGGCGGCCCGATGGGCGGTCCCATGGGCGGCACGATGGGTGGCCCCATGGGTCACGCCCCGCAGCAGATGCAGCAGCAGATGCAGCCCATGCAGCAGATGCAGCAGCCGATGCAGCAGATGCAGCAGCCCGGTCAGGGCCCCGGTGGCGACAGCGCCGCCCGTGTCCTGTCGCTGGCGCAGCAGACCGCCGACCAGGCGATCGCGGAGGCCCGTTCCGAGGCCAACAAGATCGTCGGCGAGGCGCGCAGCCGCGCCGAGGGCCTGGAGCGCGACGCGCGGGCGAAGGCCGACGCGCTGGAGCGGGACGCGCAGGAGAAGCACCGCGTGGCGATGGGCTCGCTGGAGTCGGCCCGCGCGACGCTGGAGCGCAAGGTCGAGGACCTGCGCGGCTTCGAGCGCGAGTACCGCACCCGCCTGAAGTCGTACCTGGAGAGCCAGCTGCGTCAGCTGGAGACCCAGGCGGACGACTCGCTGGCCCCGCCGCGTACCCCGGCCGCCGCATCGCTGCCGCCGTCGCCCTCGCTGGCTCCGGCCGGTGCCGGTGCGATGGGCCACGGCATGGGCTCCGGCAACCACGGCGGCCCGTCCATGGGCGGCAACCCGTCCATGGGTCCCGGACCGTCGTTCGGCGGGCAGCAGCAGATGTCGCCCGCGATGACGCAGCCGATGGCACCGGTACGGCCGCAGGCGCCGCAGCCGATGCAGCAGGCTCCGTCGCCGATGCGCGGCTTCCTCATCGACGAGGACGACAACTGACCGGCTCGCGCTCGCTGAGCGCGTAGCCGTCGGCAGGCTGAGGGCCGGGCCCCGGGGATCTCCCCGGGGCCCGGCCCTTTTTCGCGTACCGGTGGCGGGGCGGTTTCCGGCCGGTGTTCCGGAAACGGCTGCAATGCGCCCGGAGTCGTGTAAATCAACTCGGATACGTGCGAATCACCCTGTAGTGGGACAGGAGTTACCGGAGTTCCCGGGGGAACGCCGAAGGCCCGGCGGGGAGATCCGCCGGGCCTTCGGAGGGGTCGTGCCAATCAGTGCTTGCGGAGGCGGAAGCTCAGCCCCAGGCCCTCGTCCTCGAACGGGGTGCCGTACGAGTCGTCCGCGTCGCCCCGGGCGTAGTCCAGGGCGAGCACCTCGTCCGCGATCAGCGGGGCGTGCTCGGTGAGCGCCTCCACCGTGGCGGCCGCGTCGGAGTTCCAGCGCACCGCGATCCTGTCCGCCACGTCCAGGCCGCTGTTCTTGCGGGCCTCCTGGATCAGCCGGATCGCGTCACGGGCGAGGCCCGCGCGGCGCAGCTCCGGGGTGATCTCCAGGTCCAGGGCGACCGTGGCGCCCGAGTCGGACGCCACCGACCAGCCCTCGCGCGGGGTCTCCGTGATGATGACCTCGTCCGGCGTCAGTGACACCGTCTCGCCGTCCACCTCGACCGACGCGGTGCCCTCGCGCAGCGCCTGCGACAGCGCGGCGGCGTCGGCGTTCGCGACGGCCTTGGCGACCGCCTGCACGCCCTTGCCGAAACGCTTGCCCAGTGCACGGAAGTTGGCCTTCGCCGTGGTGTCCACCAGCGAGCCGCCCACCTCGGAGAGGGAGGCCAGCGAGGAGACGTTCAGCTCCTCGGTGATCTGCTCGTGCAGTTCGGCGGAGAGCGTCTCGAAGCCGGCCGCCGCGACCAGCGCGCGGGAGAGCGGCTGACGGGTCTTCACGCCCGACTCGGCGCGGGTGGCCCGGCCGAGCTCCACCAGCCGACGCACCAGCGCCATCCGGGTGGAGAGCTCGGGGTCGACCGCCGAGGCGTCGGCCACCGGCCACGAGGAGAGGTGCACCGACTCGGGGGCGTCCGGTGTCACCGGGACCACCAGGTCCTGCCAGACCCGCTCGGTGATGAACGGGGTCAGCGGGGCCATCAGACGGGTCACCGTCTCGACGACCTCGTGCAGTGTGCGCAGCGCGGCCTTGTCGCCCTGCCAGAAGCGGCGGCGCGAGCGGCGGACGTACCAGTTGGACAGGTCGTCGACGAACGAGGAGAGCAGCTTGCCCGCCCGCTGGGTGTCGAAGCCGTCCAGCGCGGTGGTCACCTGGCCCACCAGGGCGTTGAGTTCACTCAGCAGCCAGCGGTCCAGGACCGTGCGGTCCGCCGGTGCCGGGTCGGCCGCAGAGGGGGCCCACCCTGACGTACGGGCGTACAGCGCCTGGAAGGCGACCGTGTTCCAGTACGTCAGGAGGGTCTTGCGGACGACCTCCTGGATCGTGCCGTGGCCGACGCGCCGGGCCGCCCAGGGCGAACCGCCCGCGGCCATGAACCAGCGCACCGCGTCGGCGCCGTGCTGGTCCATCAACGGGATCGGGTCGAGGGTGTTGCCCAGGTGCTTGGACATCTTCCGGCCGTCCTCGGCGAGGATGTGGCCGAGGCAGACGACGTTCTCGTAGGAGGACTGGTCGAAGACGAGGGTGCCGACCGCCATCAGCGTGTAGAACCAGCCACGCGTCTGGTCGATGGCCTCCGAGATGAACTGCGCCGGGTAGCGGCTCTCGAAGACTTCCTTGTTCTTGTACGGGTAGCCCCACTGCGCGAACGGCATCGAACCCGAGTCGTACCAGGCGTCGATGACCTCGGGGACGCGGTACGCCTCCAGCCGGCAGTTCGCCTCGGTGCAGGTGAACGTGATCGCGTCGACGAACGGCCGGTGCGGGTCGAGGCCCGACTGGTCGCTGCCGGTCAGCTCGGACAGCTCGGCGCGCGAACCGACGCAGGTCAGGTGGCCGTCCTCGCAGCGCCAGATCGGCAGCGGGGTGCCCCAGTAGCGGTTGCGGGAGAGCGCCCAGTCGACGTTGTTGTGCAGCCAGTCGCCGAAGCGGCCGTTCTTCACCGAGTCCGGGAACCAGTTGGTCTTCTCGTTCTCGGCGAGGAGACGGTCCTTGACGGCGGTGGTGCGGATGTACCAGGACGGCTGCGCGTAGTAGAGCAGCGCGGTGTGGCAGCGCCAGCAGTGCGGGTAGCTGTGCTCGTACGGGACGTGGCGGAAGAGCTTGCCGCGGGCGGCCAGGTCCTCGGTGAGGGTCTCGTCGGCCTTCTTGAAGAAGACCCCGCCGACCAGCGGCAGGTCCTCCTCGAACGTGCCGTCCGGGCGCACCGGGTTGACCACCGGCAGACCGTACGCCTTGCAGACCAGGAGGTCGTCGGCGCCGAACGCGGGGGACTGGTGGACCAGACCCGTACCGTCCTCGGTGGTGACGTACTCGGCGTTGACGACGAAGTGCGCCTCGGCCGGGAACTCGATCAGGTCGAAGGGGCGCTCGTAGGTCCAGCGCTCCATCTCCCGGCCGGTGAAGGACTGGCCGGTGAGCTCCCAGCCCTCGCCGAGCGCCTTCCCGACCAGCGGACGCGCCACGACGAGACGCTCCTCGCCGTTCGTCGCCACGACGTACTCGACCTCGGGGTGGGCGGCGACGGCGGTGTTGGAGACCAGCGTCCACGGGGTGGTCGTCCAGACCAGCAGCGCCGCCTGGCCGGCCAGCGGGCCGGAGGTCAGCGGGAAGCGGACGAAGACCGACGGGTCGACGACCGTCTCGTACCCCTGCGCCAGCTCGTGGTCGGAGAGGCCGGTGCCGCAGCGCGGGCACCACGGGGCGACGCGGTGCGACTGGACCAGCAGGTCCTTGTCGAAGATCTTCTTCAGCGACCACCAGACGGAGTCGACGTACTCCGGGTCCATGGTCCGGTACGCGTCGTCCATGTCGACCCAGTACCCCATGCGGGTCGTCAGGTCGGAGAAGGCGTCGGTGTGGCGGGTCACGGACTCACGGCACTTGGCGTTGAACTCGGCGATGCCGTACGCCTCGATGTCCTTCTTGCCGCTGAAGCCCAGCTCCTTCTCGACCGCGAGCTCGACCGGCAGGCCGTGGCAGTCCCAGCCGGCCTTCCGGCCGACGTGGTAGCCCTGCATCGTGCGGAAGCGCGGAAAGACGTCCTTGAAGACGCGGGCTTCGATGTGGTGGGCGCCGGGCATGCCGTTGGCGGTCGGCGGGCCCTCGTAGAAGACCCACTCGGGGCGGCCCTCGGACTGTTCGAGGCTCTTGGCGAAGACCTTGCCCTCGCGCCAGAAATCGAGCACGGAGTGCTCCAGCGCGGGCAGGTCGACCTGAGCGGGGACCGGGCGGTACTGCGGCGATGTCATGTTCGGGTTTCCTCCGGCGGACGTCTTCCCACTTCCGTCGGAGGGACGAGAGCACTGGGCTCCCGCGGTACCACCCTCCTTGGCCCGGGCGCATGCCCGTGGCCCCCTCATTGGGGTGCGATGCCGGGTCTACTTGCCTGCCTGCGGCGTTCTTCCGACGGCTCCGGGGTGATCTTCACGACGCGCTCGCCCCCGGGCTTCCACCGACCCCGGGTCGCTCTCGGCTGCGTACGACGCTACTCGTCCCATCCATGCCTCTCGCTGCGCCCAGTGTACGGGGCCGGGGGCGAGGAGTCCGACCGGTTTTGCGTCCGCACCCCCGGGACGCGGACCGGCCCGGCGCTGACCCGAATGGCGTGTCGGGCGCCCGCGGAGGGCGCGGCTTGGCCGCGCGGCGGAATACCCGGCGGGGAGCTGGGCACAACGGATGCAGGCGGGCCGTCGGCGGGTGCGGGGAGGGGTGGCAGGGCGGCGTGCCCCGTTGCCGCGGGTCATGGGTCGATTTATCGTCCCAGCACGATCCGCGAGCAGGATCACCCTAGGTGAAGGGGCCGCGCCCATGGTGGCGAAGAAGACCGTCGAACGGACGACCGCGTCAGCGACTTCCGAGGACGCGGCGGACGACTGGACGGGCGAGGGGAGCGGCGCGGAAGCCGGGAGCGGCCACGGCGCGACGGAGGCGAAGGCGGCCGCCGAGAAGGCTGCGGCGGCGAAGGCGGCGGCCGGAAAGGCTGCGGCCGGAAAGGCTGCGGCCGGGAAGAAGCCGGCGAAGAAGGCCGCCGCCAAGAAGGCCGTCGCGAAGAAGACCGCGGCCGGGAAGACCCCCGCGAAGAAGAGCGCGGCCCGCACGAGCACGGCGAGGAAGGCCGTACCAGCGGCCACGGAGGCGGCCGACGCCGCCCGGCAGACAGGAGAGCAGACGGTGGCAGCCAAGAAGACCGCGGCCAGGGCGGCGTCCGGCGGACCGAGCGCGACCGCGGTGCCCCCGGCACGCGTGGCGACCGCACCCGGGGAACTGGCCGTCCGGCCGGGGGAGGACCCCTGGACGCCGGAGGAGGTCGCCGAGGCGCGGGCCGAACTCACCGGCGAGGCCACCCGGCTCCGAACCGAGCTGGAGGCCTCCGGTGCGGCCCTCGCGGGACTGATGCGCGACTCCGGCGACGGGGCCGGCGACGACGAGGCCGACACCGGTACGAAGAACATCACCCGCGAGCACGAGCTGTCGCTCGCCGCCCACGCCCAGGAGACGCTGGAGCAGACCGAGCGCGCACTGGCCCGCATGGACGCCGGGACCTACGGCCTCTGCGAGGTCTGCGGCAAGCCCATCGGCAAGGCCCGCATGCAGGCGTTCCCCCGCGCCACCCTCTGCGTGGAGGACAAGCAGAAGCAGGAGAGACGCGGCTGACCCTCCGGGGCGCTCCGTGTCGTACCCTCGTCCTCAATCGGCACCAAGGCCGTGTCTGGCCGCCCCCGCCGGGCGGCCGGGCGTGCGGTACCGGACACGACCAGGTTGAGGATTCACGTGGCAGAGGCGGAGCGCACCATCGAAACGCCGGACATCCCCGACGCCGGAGGGGCCGGGGAGACCGGACCCCTCACGCCCGCCGAGGGCACCGCGCCCGCCGAAGGCACCGCGGCGGCCGAGGACACCGGGGCGCCGGAGGGCGGCGCCACCGCCGTCACGGGCAAGGGCAGGCGACGGCTCGTCGCGCTCTTCACCGTGGCCGTCGTGGCGTACCTCCTCGACCTGATCAGCAAGACGCTCGTCGTCGCGAAGCTGGAGCACCACGACCCCGTCGAGATCTTCGGCGACTGGCTGAAGCTGGAGGCGGTCCGCAACCCCGGCGCCGCCTTCTCCATGGGAGAGGCGTTCACGGTGGTCTTCACCGTCATCGCCGCGGCTGTGATCGTCGTCATCATCCGGCTCGCCCGCAAGCTCCGCAGCCTGCCCTGGGCGATCGCCCTCGGCCTGCTGCTCGGAGGGGCGCTCGGCAACCTCACCGACCGCCTCTTCCGCGCGCCTGGCGTCTTCAAGGGCGCGGTGGTGGACTTCATCTCACCGGCGCACTTCGCGGTCTTCAACCTGGCCGACTCCGCGATCGTCTGCGGAGGCATCCTCATCGTGATCCTCTCCTTCCGGGGGCTGGACCCGGACGGCACCGTCCACAAGGACTGAACCCTCCCCCCGGCGCGGTCCACCGGAGCGGGGAGACGGCCGGGGAAGATCGCCGGTCACAGCACCGGTGGCCGCAAGGCATACTCGACCAGGTGAGTACGCACCCCGAGATCCGAACCCTGCCCGTGCCCGACGGCCTGGAGGGCGAGCGCGTCGACGCCGCCATCTCCCGGATGTTCGGGTTCTCCCGCACCAAGGCCGCCGAGCTGGCCGCCGCCGGAAAGGTGCAGGTGGACGGTTCGGTGGCCGGGAAGTCCGACCGGGTCCAGGGCGGTGCCTGGATGGAGGTCGAGATGCCGCAGGCGGCTCCCCCGGTCCAGATCGTCGCCGAGCCCGTCGAGGGCATGGAGATCGTGCACGACGACGACGACATCGTCGTCATCGTGAAGCCGGTCGGCGTCGCCGCCCACCCCAGCCCCGGCTGGACCGGCACCACCGTCATCGGCGGCCTCGCCGCGGCCGGGTACCGCATCTCCACCTCGGGGGCGGCCGAGCGCCAGGGCATCGTGCACCGGCTCGACGTGGGCACCTCCGGGCTGATGGTGGTGGCCAAGTCGGAGCGCGCGTACACCCTGCTGAAGGCGCAGTTCCGCGACCGCGTCGTGGAGAAGAAGTACCACGCGCTGGTGCAGGGCCACCCGGACCCGATGAGCGGCACCATCGACGCCCCCATCGGCCGCCACCCGAACCACGACTACAAGTGGGCCGTGATCCAGGAGGGCAAGCCCTCCGTGACGCACTACGACCTCATCGAGGCGTACCGTGCCGCGAGCCTGCTCGACATCAAGCTGGAGACGGGCCGTACGCACCAGATCCGCGTGCACATGTCCGCCCACCGCCACCCCTGCGTCGGCGACCTCACCTACGGCGCGGACCCCACCATGGCCAAGCGCCTCGGCCTGACCCGGCAGTGGCTGCACGCCGTCCGGCTCGGCTTCGAACACCCCTCGGACGGCAGCTGGGTCGAGTTCGCCAGCTCCTACCCGGCCGACCTGCAGAAGGCCCTCGACACGATCGCCGCGGAGAGCGAATGACCACCGGCACCACCCCGTACACCGCCCGGCGGACGCGCGACGAGGCGGACCGCGCGGCCTGCTTCCAGGTCCGCAAGGAGGTCTTCGTCGGCGAGCAGGGGGTGCCCGAAGACCTGGAGTACGACGCGTACGACCGGCCCGAAGCCACCACGGTGCACGTCATAGCGGTCACCGAGGACGGCACGGCGCTCGGCACCGGCCGGCTGCTGCACGGCGAGGCGGCGGCCGGGAAGACCGGCGGCGACCTCACCGTCGGCTCGCTGGGCCGGCTCGCCGTCGCCAGGCAGGCCCGCGGCCTCGGCGTCGGGGCCGCACTGGTCCGTGCCGTCGAGGACGAGGCACGGGCGCTCGGCCTGGCCGCCGTCGACCTGCACGCCCAGACCCACGCCCTCGGGTTCTACGAGCGCCTCGGCTACCAGGTGTACGGCCCCGAGTTCCTGGACGCCGGGATAGCGCACCGCGCCATGCGCCGCACGCTCGCGGAGCGGTAGCCCCCGTTCGCCCGGTGCCCCGCAGGGGTGTCACCGCACCTCGCCGACCCGGCGTGACAGGGTGGAGCTCCCGCCCGGCCAGGTGCCGGGCGGGAGCTCCTGCATCCTGCGGAAGGCGCTCCACGTGGACCAGATGGCACTGCTCCTGCTGCTCCTGCTGGGAGCCGTGATCACGGTGCCGGTGGGCGAGCGGCTGGGGCTGCCGGCCCCGGTGCTGATGACGCTCATCGGGGTGGGGCTGGCCTTCCTCCCCTTCGTGCCCAACGTCGACATCCCGCCGGAGATCATCCTCCCCGCGCTGCTGCCGCCGCTGCTCTACGCCTCCGTGCAGCGCACCTCCTGGCGGCAGTTCGCGGCCAACAGACGGCCGATCTTCCTGCTCGCGGTCGCCCTCGTCTTCGTGACGACGGCGGCGGTCGCGGCCGTCGCCGACGCCGTCGTGCCCGGACTGCCCCTCGCCGCCGCCGTGGCGCTCGGCGCGCTCGTCGCGCCGCCCGACCCGGTGGCCGCGACGGCCGTCGCCGGCTCGCTCGGGCTGCCCCGGAGGCTGATCTCCATCCTGGAGGGCGAGGGCCTGTTCAACGACGTGACCGCGATCGTGCTCTACCACGTGGCCATCGCGGCGGCGGTGTCCGGCACCTTCTCGCTTCCGGAGGCCTTCGGGCTGCTGGTCCTGTCGGCCGTGGTGGCGGTGGCGGTCGGGCTCGCGCTGGGCTGGCTCACCCTCAAGCTGATGGGGCTCCTCGGGGACGCCACGCTCCAGGTCGGCCTCACCCTGCTCGTCCCGTTCATCGCCTACGTCCTGTCCGAGGAGCTGAGGGGCTCCGGCGTCCTCGCCGTCCTCACCGTCGCGCTCTTCCTCGCCGAGCACACCGCGGACGCCGACGACGTGCTCGGCCGGCTCACCGGGCGCACCTTCTGGAACATCGTCGACACCCTGGTCACCGGGATCGCCTTCGGGCTCATCGGGCTGGAACTCAGCAGCGTCTTCGGCACGGGCGACGGGCGGGAGTGGCGGATGGCGGGCTGGGGGCTCGCGATCGTCCTCGTGGTCATCGGCGTGCGGCTGCTCTGGCTGCTGCCCGCGACCTGGCTCGCCAAGAAGCTGCACACCCTGCGCGACGTGAGCGAGGAGATCCCTACCAGCTGGCGGGAGACGGTCGTCATGTGGTGGGCGGGGATGCGCGGGGTGGCCTCCGTGGCGCTGGCCCTCGCCGTACCGTTGAAGACCGACGACGGCGAGCCGTTCCCGGGCCGCGACGAGATCGTCTTCATCGCCTTCGCGGTCATCATGGCGACCCTCGTCTTCCAGGGGCTCACCCTGCCCTGGCTGGTGCGCCGGCTCGGCGTCCGGGCCGACACCGACGCCGAGCGGGAGCTGGAGAGGCGCCTCGCGATCCGTGCCGCGAAGGCGGCCAAGGCGCGGCTGAAGGAGATCCAGCAGGTGGAGGAGTTCCCCGAGGACGTGCTGGAGCGGCTCCAGCGCGCCGCCTACGACATCGGGGCGCGGATCAGCCCCGACATGGTGGACGACGAGCGGCGCGACGCGTACGCCCAGCGGGCGAAGCGGTTCAAGGAGGTCACCCGCATCCAGCGGGAGCTGCTGTCGGCCGCCCGCCACGAGGTCCTGTCGGCCCGCAGCGAGGCCGGTTCCAACCCGGAGGTGGTCGACCGGGTGCTGCGGTTCCTGGACGTGCGCAGCCTGCGCTGAGCGTGCCCGGCGGATGGGCCGGGCGCGGGTGAGGCCATCCGCGCCCGGTCATCCGCGGCCTGTCATCCGCGCCCGGTGTGCGGGGCCGGCTCCTTGCCGTTGCGGCGGACGGACGCGGCCGTACGGGAGGTCAGCTCCGGCCACTGGTCGGCCGCCACGAGCGTGGCGGGGGCCGTGGCGACGCGGGGCAGGGCGTACGGATGGTGGTCCCGGAGCCAGGCGATCAGCTGCTCGCGCACCGCGCACCGGACCGTCCAGATGTCGTCGGCGTCCTTCGCCGTCACCACGGCCCGTACCTGGATCGTGGTCGGGGTGGTGTCGGTCACCGCCAGGGACCAGGTCCGGCCGTCCCAGGCGCCGCACTCGCCGAGGATGTCGCGCACCTTCTCCCGCATCGCGGCCATCGGCGCCGCGTGGTCCAGGTGGAAGTAGACGGTGCCGGTCATCTGGACCCCGCCGCGCGACCAGTTCTCGAACGGGCGGCTCGTGAAGTACGACACCGGCATGGTGATCCGGCGCTCGTCCCAGGTGCGTACGGCGAGGAAGGTCAGGGTGATCTCCTCCACGGTGCCCCACTCGCCGTCCACCACCACGGTGTCGCCGAGGCGCACCATGTCGCCGAAGGCGATCTGGAACCCGGCGAAGACGTTGCCGAGGGTGGACTGGGCGGCGACACCGGCGACGATGCCGAGCACACCGGCCGAGGCCAGCATCGAGGTGCCGACGGTCTGCATCGCCGGGAAGGTGAGCAGCATCGCGGCGACCGCCACCGTGGTCACCACGGCGATGACCACCCGCTGGATCAGCGTCACCTGGGTGCGCACGCGGCGGACCCGGGCGGGATCGCGGGTGGAGGTGGCGTACCGGGCGTAACTGGACTCCACGACGGTGGCCGCCACCCGGACCACCAGCCAGGCCGAGGCGCCGATCAGCACCAGGCTCAGCACCTGGCCGATCGCCTCCCGGTGGTCGCGCACCAGCTCCAGGCGCAAGTGGGCGAAGGTGCCGCGCAGCAGGGCCGCGCAGATCACCACCTGGAGGGGTGGCCGGCAGCGGCGCAGCAGCCCCCACAGCGGCGTGTCCGGGTGCCGGACGTCGGCCCGCCGCAGAGCGAAGTCCACCAGGTATCCGGCCAGCAGCGTGATCGCCACCGAACCGCCGACGATCAGCAGCGGGCGCAGCACGTTCTCCATCCTCGTGTCCTCCGGGGTCGGGGTGGCAGCTGGCACCATGGGCGGCATGAACATCATGCTTTTCCACTCGACCTACGGGCTCCGGCCCGCGGTGCACGCCGCTGCCGACCGGCTCCGAGCAGCCGGCCATGAGGTGCGCGTGCCCGATCTGTTCGAGGGGCACACCTTTGAAACGCAGGCGGAGGCGCAGGCGTACCGGGAGGAGCTGGGCAAGGACGAGCTGCTCAGGCGGGCGGTCCTGGCCGCCGCGCCCTACTCGGAGCAGGGCCTGGTCTACGCGGGCTTCTCACTGGGCGCGGCCGTCGCGCAGACGCTCGCCCTCGGCGACGAGAAGGCGCGCGGGCTGCTGCTCTTCCACGGCACCTCGGACCTCGCCGAGAACGCGAGCACCGACGAGCTCCCGGTCCAGCTGCACGTCGCCGACCCGGACGCCTCCGAGACGCACGACTGGCTGAACAGCTGGTACCTGGAGATGCGGCGGGCCGGGGCGGACGTGGAGATCTACCGCTACCCCGGCGCCGGACACCTCTTCACCGACGACGGGCTGCCCGACTACGACGAGAAAGCGACCGAGCTGGCGTGGAAGGTCGCGCTGGGCTTCCTGGCGACCCTCTGACGCGCCGCGCCCCCGGGCCACGGACGCGGCCCGGGGCCCGGGGGCGGGCGGACCGGTGAACCAGGGCTTTTCGTCGAGACCGTGCCGGGCTCGCGGGATCCGGACGGAAGACCCTAGCCGCGGTAGGCGGTCCAGCTGTCGCTCATGCGCTGCACCTGGCCGGGGGTGAACTGGTAC
Organism: Streptomyces sp. NPDC001770; assembly: GCF_053596135.1. Taxonomy (NCBI): domain Bacteria; kingdom Bacillati; phylum Actinomycetota; class Actinomycetes; order Kitasatosporales; family Streptomycetaceae; genus Streptomyces; species Streptomyces sp. NPDC001770. The sequence goes on from NZ_JBSFFN010000002.1 coordinate 44,586, forward strand.
ATGCAGGAGTCGTACGTGTAGTCCATGAAGTTGTGGATCGGGTCGACCCCGGTCTTGTTGGTGCAGGTGTCCCGCCCGGTCGGGCACTCGTACGCCTCGGTCTTCTCGGCCGGGGTGTCGGCGACGTAGTCCCCGTTTCCGTTGCAGCCGCCCTGGAAGGTGTGGTAGAGCCCCATCCAGTGGCCGACCTCGTGGGTGGCGGTGTCGCCCTCGTCGTAGTGGGTGGCGGCGCCGCCCGGCAGCGAGGTGTCGAGGATCACCACACCGTCCATGCTCGGGCTGGACGTGTAGGAGCTCGGGAAGGTCGCCCAGCCGAGGAGGCCGCCGCCGAGGTTGGCGGTGTAGATGTTGAGGGCGTTGGCCCCGCCCTTGCGCAGGGCGCTCTTCATCGCCTTCTCGGCGCTGGAACCGGAGCCCACGTTGTACCAGGTGGCGTTGTCGGTGTAGTCCGTTCCCGCCAGGGTGAAGCTGAAGCCGGTGGCGGTGTTGCCCGTACCGGCTCCGGCGTACGCGCTGTTGAGCACGCTCATCTGGGAGCTGATGGCGCTCGCCGACAGTTTCCCGGTGGTGCCCGAGTGGATGACGTGGAAGTACACCGGTATCGAGGCCCCGGCCGCCAGTGGGGCGACCCCGGCCGAGCGGCGCTGCGCGAGTCTGGTGCGCAGGTCCGCGTCCATCGTCTCCGCCGCGGCGGTGCTGACGGCGTTGGGCTCGTGCGCCGTGGCGCCCGCCCCGGGGCGGGCCTGGCGTGCGAGGGCGGACGCCGTGTCGTCGGCGCAGGCGGTGGCCCCCGGAGTGGCGGAGGCGTTGACCGGGGAGGCGGACACCGGGGTCAGGGCCAGGGTTCCGGCCAGGGCGGCGGTGGCGAGCAGGCGGCGACGCACGTGGGGGGAGGTCGGGAAGAGAGCGCGCACAGGGACTCCTCGAGGACGCGCGGGCGAGGGATTTCCCCACCCGCTCCGCCGGAAGATTACGTGTGCATGTCATGTCTGGGGAGTGTTCTTCCGGCCTGTTCCCCATGGGACGGGCGGGTTTCCCGGGCGGCCGTCGCCCTCTTCGCGTACGTCCTCGAAGCGTCTTGGTAACCCGGCCGTCGTCGCCGCGGGCGGTGTGTCCGCAAAGCGGCGCCCCGGCCGTGACCTCCGGGACACATGGCCGCCGCGCCAGTGGTGGCCAAAACCCGCCCGGGCGGGCACCCGGAGGTGTCCGCCCCGCCCGGGCGGGGGAGCCGCGAGCCGGTGCGTCAGCCCTTGAGCGCCGCGTCGATCGCCGTGGTGTAGTCGGCGACCGTCATGGGCGCGCTGTCGCTGCCTTCGGCGGTCACGTTCTTGCCGTTCATCTTCAGGGTCGGCGTGCCGGTGACCCCGCTGGAGTCGAAGGTCTTGGACATCTTCATGGCCCAGGCGTCGTAGGTGCCGTCGTTGACGTCCTTCTGGAACGCCTTGTTGCCCTTGAGCGCGTCCACCGAGTCCGCGACCTCGATGAGGTAGCTGTCCTTGGCGAACTTGTCCTCGGTCTCGTCGGGGTGGTACTTCGCCGAGTACAACGCCGTCTTGTACTGGAGGAACGCCTCGGGGCTGACGTTGAGGGCCGCGCCGAGGGCGCTGAGGGCGTTCTTGGAGCCCTCGCCGTTGTCGCTGTTGTCGATGAAGGTGGCGCCGACGTACTTGATCTTGTACTTGCCGTCCGCGACGTCCTTGGTGACCGTCGAGCCGACGGTCTGCTCGAACTGGGCACAGATCGGGCAGCGGGAGTCCTCGTACATCTCCAGCGTCTTCTTCGCGGAGGACTCACCGATCACGACGGTCGTGCCGTTGGTGCCGGTGGTGTTCTTCGGGGCGGTGACCTTCGCGTCGCCCGCCGCCTCCCAGGCGTCCGGCTTGTTCAGCTCGTTGACGCCGTAGGCGACACCGCCGGCTATCGCCAGCACCGCGACGATCGAGACGCCGACGATGACCTGCTTGCGGGCCTTGTCCTTCTTCGCCTGGCGCTCGCGCTCCGCGCGCAGCCGCTCGCGGGCCGCTGCCTTGTTCGCCTGGTTGTTGCGGTTGCTCATGATCGTTCTCCGTGGAATGCACGTACGAGACGTGAGGAAGGGGGAGGAGTGCCGTACCGGGATCAGGCCGGCAGCGGCGGTCCTCTCCGGCCCACGGAGTGCGTGAAGAGCGGACGGGCGGCGACCGGCGGGCGCCGGCCCACCGGGCGTACGGTGTCGCGCACCGGCCGCCGGGAAGCGCCGGCCACCGCCGCCGCGACCAGCAGCGGCCGGAACGCGAAGGCGGCCGCTGCCCGCAGCAGGGCGGCGAGGGCGGACTCGCCGCGCCGCAGCCAGGCCGCGGCGAGCAGCCCCACCGTCACGTGCGCGGCGAGCAGCAGCCAGGGGACCGTCGGCCCCGGGGAGAGCGGCAGCTCCAGGACGGACGCGGCGGCGGGGCGGCCCACTCCGGCCACCCGCGCCAGCGGGGCACCCACCCCGTGGCCGCCGCAGAGCACGTCGAACCCGAGGGAGCGCAGCGGACCGGCCACCGGGCCGCCCGCCGCGCCGTAGCAGAGCTGCTGCCCAGTGGTGAAGACGGTGTCCGCGGCGAGCTCCAGCGGGACCAGCAGCCCCGCTATCGCCCCGAAGCCGCGCTCCCGTCCCGCCAGCGCGTAGGCGGCGGCGAACACCAGGCCCGCCACCAGCGCCAGCGCGGTCACCGGCAGGGCTTCTCGGGAGAGCAGGACATGGGACGCCGAGGACAGCGTGACGACGAGCGCGGTGAAGAGCGCCGCGCGCGCGGTCCGAAGATGCGTCCTCGATATGTCCATCGCCGGAGAGTCTCGCACGCGTCCCTGTAAGCGACCCCTAAAGGTCCGGGAGAAGGGCTCTCACGGTCCCGTCGCGGGCCCGGTCAGAGGCCCGGGATGCGGCCGTTGCGGAAGAGGTCCACGAAGATCCGGTGGTCCCGGCGGGCCCGGGCGCCGTAACTGTGGGCGAAGTCGACGAGCAGGTCGCCGAAGCCGTCCTCGTCGGCCGCGATGGCGGCGTCGATCGCCCGCTCGGTGGAGAACGGCACCAGCGAGTGGCCGCTCTCGTCGTCGGCCGCCGCGTGCATGGTGGCCGTCGCCCGGCCGAGGTCGGCGACGACCGCCGCGATCTCGTCCGGCTCGTCGATGTCGGACCAGTCCAGGTCCACGGCGTACGGCGAGACCTCGGCGACCAGCTGTCCGGCGCCGTCCAGCTCGGTCCAGCCCAGCCACGGGTCGGCGTGGGCCTGGAGCGCCCGCTGCGAGATCACCGTGCGGTGGCCCTCGTGCTGGAAGTAGTCGCGCACCGCGGAGTCCGTGATGTACCGGGAGACGGCCGGGGTCTGCGCCTGCTTGAGGTAGATCACGACGTCGTTCTCCAGGGCGTCGCTGTTCCCCTCCAGCAGGATGTTGTACGAGGGCAGCCCGGCCGAGCCGATGCCGATGCCCCGGCGGCCCACCACGTCCTTCACCCGGTACGAGTCCGGGCGGGTCAGGCTCGACTCGGGGAGGGTCTCCAGATAGCCGTCGAACGCCGCGAGGACCTTGTAGCGGGTCGCCGCGTCCAGGTCGATGGCGCCGCCGCCCGCGGCGAACCGGCGCTCGAAGTCGCGGATCTCCGTCATCGAGTCCAGCAGCGAGAAGCGGGTGAGCGACCGGGCCGTGCGGAGCGCGCCGAGCAGCGGGCCGTCGGCGGTGTCCAGGGTGAAGGGCGGCACCTCGTCGTTCTTCGCGCCGGTCGCGAGGGCGTGGATACGCTCACGGTACGCGGCGGCGTAGACCCGGACCAGCTCGGTGATCTGGTCGTCGCTGAGGGCCTTGGCGTACCCGATCAGGGCGACGGAGGCGGCGAAGCGCTTGAGGTCCCAGGTGAACGGGCCGACGTACGCCTCGTCGAAGTCGTTGACGTTGAAGACCAGGCGGCCGTTGGCGTCCATGTAGGTGCCGAAGTTCTCCGCGTGGAGGTCCCCGTGGATCCAGACGCGGCCGGTGCGCTCGTCCAGGAACGGGCCGCCGTGCCGCTCCCGGGCCAGGTCGTCGTAGAACAGGCAGGCGGTGCCCCGGTAGAAGGCGAAGGCCGAGCCCGCCATCTTCCGGAACTTGACCTGGAAGGCGGCCGGGTCGGCCGCCAGCAGCTCACCGAAGGCCGTCTCGAAGACGGCGAGAATGCGCTCCCCGCGGTCTTCCGCGCCGCTCAGCTGTTCCGACATCGCTGGGTGCCTCCTGGTACAGGGCCTCGACCTGCGTCGAGCGCCGTCGAACATGGCGTTCATGACAAATGGGACAGGCGTCTCCGCCCCTCCAACGCGCGACCGTACTCCCAAGTGCCCGACGTTCGTCAGCGCGGAGACGTAGACTTCCACGCTGTCCCCTCGACACCCCCCAGCCGTCGGTTGTCCGTCGCCCGCCCGTCATCCCGGGCCGAGTGCGGCGTGCCACATCTGTCATCCCCGGAGGCACAGCGCCGTGACCAAGCCGCCCTTCACGCACCTGCACGTCCACACCCAGTACTCCCTGCTCGACGGTGCCGCGCGGCTCAAGGACATGTTCGAGGCGGCCAACACCATGGGGATGTCGCACGTCGCCATGACGGACCACGGCAACCTCCACGGGGCCTACGACTTCTTCCACACGGCGAAGAAGGCCGGTGTGACGCCGATCATCGGCATCGAGGCGTACGTCGCCCCGGAGTCGCGCAAGCACAAGCGGAAGATCCAGTGGGGACAGCCGCACCAGAAGCGCGACGACGTCTCCGGTTCCGGTGGTTACACCCACAAGACGATCTGGGCGGCGAACAGCACCGGGCTGCACAACCTCTTCAAGCTCTCCTCGGACGCGTACGCCGAGGGCTGGCTGCAGAAGTGGCCCCGCATGGACAAGGAGACCATCGCCCAGTGGTCCGAGGGCCTGATCGCCTCCACCGGGTGCCCCTCCGGCGAGGTGCAGACCCGGCTGCGGCTCGGCCAGTTCGACGAGGCCGTCCAGGCGGCCTCCGACTACAAGGACATCTTCGGCGAGGGCAAGTACTTCCTGGAGCTGATGGACCACGGCATCGAGATCGAGCGCCGGGTCCGCGACGGGCTGCTCGAAATCGGCAAGAAGCTGAACATCCCGCCGCTGGTCACCAACGACTCGCACTACACCTACGCGCACGAGGCGACCGCCCACGACGCCCTGCTCTGCATCCAGACCGGCAAGAACCTCTCCGACCCCGACCGCTTCCGCTTCGACGGCACCGGCTACTACCTCAAGACGACGGACGAGATGTACGCCGTCGACTCCTCCGACGCCTGGCAGCAGGGGTGCGCCAACACCCTGCTGGTCGCGCAGCAGATCGACACCGCGGGGATGTTCGAGAAGCGCGACCTGATGCCGAAGTTCGACATCCCGGAGGGCTACACGGAGGTCACCTGGTTCCGGGAGGAGGTCCGGGTCGGCATGAACCGCCGTTTCCCGAACGGCATCCCGGACGACCGGCAGAAGCAGGTCGAGTACGAGATGGACATCATCATCCAGATGGGGTTCCCGGGGTACTTCCTCGTCGTCGCCGACTTCATCATGTGGGCCAAGAACAACGGCATCGCGGTCGGCCCCGGCCGGGGCTCCGCGGCCGGCTCGATCGTCTCGTACGCCATGGGCATCACCGACCTCGACCCGATCGAGCACGGACTGATCTTCGAGCGGTTCCTCAACCCCGAGCGCGTCTCCATGCCCGACGTCGACATCGACTTCGACGAACGCCGGCGCGTCGAGGTGATCCGCTACGTCACCGAGAAGTACGGCGCCGACAAGGTCGCCATGATCGGCACCTACGGCAAGATCAAGGCGAAGAACGCCATCAAGGACTCCGCCCGCGTCCTCGGCTACCCGTACGCCATGGGCGACCGCCTCACCAAGGCCATGCCCGCCGACGTCCTCGGCAAGGGCATCGACCTCAACGGCATCACCGACCCCAAGCACCCGCGCTACAGCGAGGCCGGCGAGATCCGGGGGATGTACGAGAACGAGCCGGACGTCAAGAAGGTCATCGACACCGCCAAGGGCGTCGAAGGACTGGTCCGGCAGATGGGCGTGCACGCCGCCGGCGTGATCATGTCCAGCGAACCGATCGTGGACCACGCCCCGGTCTGGGTCCGGCACACCGACGGCGTCACCATCACGCAGTGGGACTACCCCCAGTGCGAGTCGCTGGGCCTGCTCAAGATGGACTTCCTGGGCCTGCGAAACCTCACCATCATGGACGACGCCGTCAAGATGGTGAAGGCGAACAAGGGCGTCGAGCTGGAGATGCTCTCCCTGCCGCTGAACGACCCCAAGACGTACGAACTCCTCTGCCGGGGTGACACGCTCGGCGTCTTCCAGTTCGACGGCGGACCGATGCGTTCGCTGCTGCGCCAGATGCAGCCCGACAACTTCGAGGACATCTCCGCCGTCTCGGCCCTCTACCGCCCGGGCCCGATGGGCATGAACTCGCACACGAACTACGCCGAGCGCAAGAACGCCCGCCAGGAGATCACCCCGATCCACCCGGAGCTGGAGGAGCCCCTCAAGGAGGTCCTCGGCCTCACCTACGGCCTGATCGTCTACCAGGAGCAGGTGCAGAAGGCGGCCCAGATCGTCGCCGGCTACTCCCTCGGCGAAGCCGACATCCTGCGCCGCGTGATGGGCAAGAAGAAGGCCGACGAGCTGGCGAAGAACTTCGTCCTCTTCGAGGCCGGTGCCAAGAAGAACGGCTTCTCCGACGCCGCGATCAAGGCGCTCTGGGACGTCCTGGTGCCGTTCGCCGGATACGCGTTCAACAAGGCGCACTCCTCCGCGTACGGGCTCGTCACCTACTGGACCGCCTACCTCAAGGCGAACTACCCCGCCGAGTACATGGCCGCCCTGCTGACCTCGGTCAAGGACGACAAGGACAAGTCGGCGATCTACCTCAACGAGTGCCGGCGCATGGGCATCAAGGTGCTCCCGCCGAACGTCAACGAGTCCGAGGCCAACTTCGCCGCCCAGGGTGACGACGTGATCCTCTTCGGCCTCACCGCGGTGCGCAACGTCGGTACGAACGTCGTGGACTCGATCATCCGGTGCCGCAAGGCGAAGGGGAAGTACAGCACCTTCCCCGACTTCCTCGACAAGGTCGAAGCGGTCGTCTGCAACAAGCGCACCGTGGAATCGCTCATCAAGGCCGGCGCCTTCGACGAGATGGGGCACACCCGCAAGGGACTCGTCGCCCACCACGAACCGATGATCGACAACGTGGTCCAGGTCAAGCGCAAGGAGGCCGAGGGGCAGTTCGACCTCTTCGGTGGCATGGGCGAGGAGGAGAGCGACGAGCCGGGCTTCGGCCTGGACGTCGAGTTCTCCGACATCGAGTGGGAGAAGTCCTACCTGCTCGCCCAGGAACGCGAGATGCTCGGCCTGTACGTCTCCGACCACCCGCTCTTCGGCCTTGAGCACGTGCTCTCCGACAAGGCGGACGCCGCGATCTCCCAACTCACCGGCGGAGAGCACAGCGACGGTGCCGTCGTCACCGTCGGCGGCATCATCTCCGGCCTCCAGCGGAAGATGACCAAGCAGGGCAACGCCTGGGCCATCGCCACCGTCGAGGACCTCGCGGGCGCCATCGAGTGCATGTTCTTCCCGGCCACCTACCAACTGGTCTCCACGCAGCTGGTGGAGGACACCGTCGTCTTCGTCAAGGGACGGCTCGACAAGCGCGAGGACGTGCCCCGGCTCGTCGCCATGGAGATGCAGGTCCCCGACATCTCCAACGCGGGGACCAACGCGCCGGTCATCCTCACCATCCCCACCGTGAAGATCACGCCCCCGATGGTCAGCCGCCTCGGTGAAGTGCTTTCCAGCCACCGGGGCGACACCGAAGTCCGCATCAAGCTCCAGGGCCCGCGCAAGACCACCGTTCTGCGGCTCGACCGGCACCGGGTGAAGCCCGACCCGGCGCTCTTCGGTGACCTCAAGGTGCTGCTCGGCCCGTCCTGCCTGGCCGGCTGACGGGGCCGGCCGCGGTCGCGTACATAACGTAACCGGGCGGTCGCGGAAGGTGTCCGGGCCGGTGCGCGCGTACGGCACCGGGCCCGCGCGCTGATGGCAACCGGCCGGTACGCCTGTACGGCAACCGGCCGGTACGCCCGTACGACAAGTGAAGGGGCGCCCCCGTCGACGACGGCGGGGGCGCCCCTTACTGCGGTGTCACGGCCGTCAGTTGTGGCCGAAACGCCGCTGGTGCTTGCGGGCCACGTCCGAGGGGCTGCCCTGGGCCTGCGACTGCGACGCGCTCCGGTCCTCGAAGGACGTCGACTTCGCCTGCTCGGCGCCGCGCTCCGCCGCGGACGCGCGGTCCTGGGGGCTGCCCTGCTTGCGGTTCTTGTTCTTGGCCATGGTGATTGCCTCCTGTGGGGAATCCTGGTTGCCAGGACCGATGTCAGACTCACATAGCCCCACAGAGCACGCATGTTGGATCATTACCTTCCGTAGTGGACATCACGGTGGGCCCCCCGGCGGGCAACTCCCACCGCATCCGCCACGCCGAAGATCGAGTTCCGGCCGTCTACTTCCGCGCGGTCGGGCAGACTCGACGGAAACCCTGAACGGCCGCTCGCCGAATTCCGGAAGAGGGTGGAACGCGTGGACCGTTGCGTCGTCCTGGTGGACGCCGGCTACCTGCTGGGCGCAGCCGCGAGTCTGCTGGCGGGCGAACCAGCCCGTTCGCGCATCACCGTCGACCACACCGCCCTGATCCAGGGCCTGCGCGAACGCGCCGAGGCCGACACCGAGCAACCCCTGCTGCGCATCTACTGGTTCGACGGCGCCCCCGACCGCGTACCGCAGCCCGAGCACCGCCGGCTGCGCGTCATGCCGCGGGTCACCGTCCGGCTCGGCGCGCTCACCCGGAGCGACGGGCGCTGGGCGCAGAAGGGCGTCGACGCGGCCATGCACGCCGAACTGACCGAACTGGCCCGCAACCGCGCCTGTTCCGACGTGGTCCTGGTGACCGGCGACGGCGACCTGCTGCCCGGTCTGATGTCCGCCAAGGAACACGGCGTCGCCGTCCACCTCTGGGCCGTCCAGGCCGCCGACGGCGACTACAACCAGTCCGAGGACCTGGTGGCCGAGGCCGACGAGCGCCGCGTGCTCGACCGCGCCTGGATCACCAAGGCCGTCCGCGCCAAGGAGACCGGCGGGATCTGCGCCCCGCAGCCCGCCCCGCGCCCCGAGATCGCCGCGATCCTCTCCGCGCCCCTGCCCGAGGCGGCCCTCGCGGCCTCCGCCGAACGCGCCTCCGAGGCCCAGGCGGCAGCCCGCGCCGGCGCCCCTCCGGCGCCCCGCCCGGAGACCGGCCCGCCCGGACCCGCGCCCGCCCACAACCACAAGGGCGTCCCCACGCCGAAGGACCTGGCCGCCCTCCGGGCGTCCGCCGGCGCCCCGGCGGCCCCGGCTCAGGCCCAGCCCGTCCCGGTGCCGAGCGCCACACTGCGCTGGTCCTCGGACCGGGGGTGGGCCGACCGCGGCTCCCTCGGCGAACCTCCGGAGACCGCCTCGCTGCCCACCCTCGCCCAGGTCACCACCGCCGAACAGCGCTGGGCCGACCGCGAGGAGGACATCACCACCGTGGGCGGTGACCCCTTCGAGGTCGGCCAGGTCTTCGCCCGCCGCTGGATGGAGCGGCTCCCGGAGACCGTCCACCTCCAGAAGCTCTCCACCATGTACCCGCGCATCCCGCACCGGATCGACGGCGAGCTCCTGCGGTACGCGGCACGCTTCGGGCTCCTCGCGCACAAGGACGACCAGATCGACGAGCACGACCGCTACGCCATCCGGGCCGGATTCTGGCGCGAGATCGACATCACGGCCGCCGCGGACCACGTCCCCGCCCCGGACTGACCCGGCGGGCGTCCGCAGGCCTCCTCGGGCGCCCGCCGGGCTCCGCGCGTCGCCCGGGACCGGGCCCCCGGCGCAATCCGGACCATCCGACCCCGTACTCTCGTACCTCGTGAGTACGGGCACAGCACAGGCGCAGAGGGCCACCGGGACCGTGTGCGCGGTGCGTGATCTGGTGAAGACCTACCCGGCCGTCCGGGGGCGCCGCGGCACGCCCGCCGTGCCCGAGGTACGGGCCACCGACGGCATCACCCTGGAGGTGCGCGGCGGCGAGATCTTCGGGCTGCTCGGCCCCAACGGCGCCGGCAAGTCCACCCTGGTGCGCCAGCTCACCGGGCTGATGCGCCCCGACTCCGGCAGTGTCGAGGTGCTCGGCCACGACCTCGTGCGCCACCCCGAACGCGCCTCCCGGCTCATCGGTTACCTCGGCCAGGAGTCCACCGCCCTCGACGAGCTCACCGTCGCCCTCGCCGCCGAGACCACCGGGCGGCTGCGCGGCCTCGCGGTCCGCGACGCCCGCGCCGAGCGCGACGCCGTCCTGGAGGAGCTCGGCCTCACCGAACTGGCCGGGCGGCCCCTGAAGAAGCTCTCCGGCGGTCAGCGCAGGCTCGCCTGCTTCGCCGCCGCTCTCGTCGGACAGCGCCCGGTGCTGATTCTGGACGAGCCGACCACCGGCATGGACCCCGTCGCCCGCCGCTCCGTCTGGGCCGCCGTGGACCGGCGCCGGGCCGAGCACGGCGCGACCGTGCTGCTGGTCACCCACAACGTCATCGAGGCCGAGACGGTCCTCGACCGGGTCGCCGTCGTCGAACGCGGCAAGGTCATCGCCTGCGACACCCCGCAGGGCCTCAAGGAGCAGGTGGCAGGCGAGGTCAGGGTCGAGCTGATGTGGCGCGAGCGCGCCCCGCTGGACGTCCCCGAGGTCGCCGCCCTGCGCGCCTCGGCCAACCAGGAGTCCGGGCGCCGCTGGGTGCTGCGCCTGAAACCGGACGAGGCACGGGCCGCCGTCGCCGCGGTGACCGGCGGCGCGGCCTTCGCGGCCCTGGACGACTTCACCCTGGCGACCCCCAGCCTGGAGGACGTCTACCTCGCCCTCGGCGGGGACGCGGCGGACGCGCGCAAGGGACTGGTGAAGGGATGAGGCCGACGGAGACGGCGACGGCCCCGGCCGGCCGGGGCCCCGGGGACGGACGGGACGTGTGCGGAAGAACAGCGGCAGTGAACGGGAGCAGCGCCAGGTGACGAGCATCGTTCCCACCGAGGCGGTGTCCCCGCTCGGCCGCCCGGCCGGCGGCCCCACCGGCCCCGCCGTGTCCCCCGGCTCCACCGGGGCGGCCCGCGGCTCCTGGGCCGGGGAACCGGCCCCGCTGGCGCCGCGCGCCCGGCTGCTGCCCGCGCTGGCCGCCGTCTACCGGGCCCAGCTCTCCCGGGCCCGGGTGGCCCGCATCCCGCTGCTCTTCGTGGCGACCTTCCAGTCCGTCGGCATCATGATCATGATGCGCGGGGTCGTCGACGGCGGCACCGAGGCGCGGGCCGTGGTCGCGGGCTCCAGCGTGCTGGTGGTCGCCTTCGTCGCGCTGAACCTGCTCGCCCAGTACTTCGGCCAGCTGAGGGCCAACGGCGGCCTCGACCACTACGCGACCCTGCCGGTGCCGCCCGCGGCCGTGGTGCTGGGCGCGGCGGGCGCGTACGCCTCCTTCACCGTGCCGGGTGCCGTGTTCACCGCGGTCGCCGGGAGCGCGCTCTTCCAGCTGCCGATGGCGCACCTGTGGGTGCTGGTCGCCGTGGTCCCGCTGGCCGGGGCCGCGCTGTCCGGGCTGGGCGCCGCGCTCGGCCTGCTGGCGCCGCGCCAGGAGCTGGCCACCCTGCTGGGGCAGCTCGGCATGTCCGCCGCGCTGCTGCTGGGCGTGCTGCCCGCCGAGCGGCTGCCGGAGGTGGTGCGCTGGGCGCGCGACCTGCTGCCGTCCACGTACGGGGTGGAGGCGCTGGCCCGTTCCTTCGACGCCGACCCGGACTGGGCGGTCGTCGCGCTGGACCTCGGGGTCTGCGCGGCGGTGGGAGTGCTCTCGCTGGCCGTGGCGACCTGGGCGTACCGCCGGGCGGCCGTGCGCTGACGGACCGGGGCGCCGCCGTGCCGCGGTGCGGTGGCGCGCTTCGACGGGTGCGGGCGGCGTCCGGTGATCAGGTCCGGTGCGGCGCCGCCGGGGGCCGCCTGGCACGATGGCACGGTGACCGCACCCTTGACGCCGCCCGACCCGCCGACGCCCTACGATCCCTGGCCGGCTGCTCCGGCGGGTTCGCACCTCGCCCCAGGTCAGTCACCGCCCGACCGCGCCGAGACGCGGGCCGAGGCCGGCCGGGCCGCGGTCGTCACCGTGCTGGTGGCCGTCGCGGGCGTCGCGCTCGGCCTGCTCTGGCTCTGGCTCTCCCCGCGCATCCCGCTGATCTCGGACGACACCGCCGTCTACCTCAAGGACAGCGAGGGCGAGGAGGCCATCGGAGCGGACGGGACGTTCGCCCTGCTCGCCGCCGGATTCGGCGTCGTCTCGGCCGTCGTGGTCTACCTGCTCCGGCGCACCGGCGGCATCCCGACCGTGGTCGGCCTCGCGCTCGGCGGGCTGCTCGGAGCGCTGCTCGCCTGGTGGCTGGGCACCTCCTTCGGCCCGACCTCGGACGTGGTCGCGCACGCCAAGGAGGCCGGGAAGGGGGTGACCTTCGACGCGCCGCTGGAGCTGAACGCGAAGGGCGCGCTGCTCGCCTGGCCGGTGGCCGCGATGGTGGTGCACCTGATCCTCACGGCGGCCTTCACGCCCCGGGACCCCGACCCCGACATGCAGTGGCAGCACCCGGGGTGGGCGACGGGCGGCGCCGGGGAGCCGTACGGCACGGCCGGGCAGCCGGTCCAGGGGCAGCCGTTCCACGGACAGCCGGTCCAGGGCGCGCCCGACGCACCGGGCACGGCGGACGGTCCGGTGCAGGACGGTCCGGTGCCGGACGGGGCCGGACCGGACGCCGGTTCGCGGGCACGGGCGCAGAGCGACCCGAAGGGGCCCGAGGGACCGCAGCCGCCCGCCTGAGGGCCCGCCGCGCGGCACCGGCCCCGCCCTTGCGGCACCGGCCTCCCGCCGGGCCCGACCCGGCCGGCCGTTACGCGCGCCCGATCGGCGCGAACACCGCGCCGGTGAGCCGTGCCAGGTCGGCCGCCGCCAGTTCGACCTCCAGGCCGCGGCGCCCGGCCGAGACGCAGATGGTCGGATGCGAACCGGCCGAGGCGTCGACGACCGTACGCAGCCGCTTGCGCTGGCCCAGCGGCGAGATGCCGCCGCGTACGTACCCCGTGGTGCGCTCGGCCGCCGCCGGGTCGGCCATGGCGGCCCGCTTGCCACCGACCGCCGAGGCGAGCGCCTTCAGGTCGAGCGAGCCCGCGACCGGGACCACCGCCACCGTCAGCTCGCCGTCCACGTCGGCGACCAGGGTCTTGAAGACCCGGTCGGGGGAGACGCCCAGGGCTTCGGCCGCCTCCTCGCCGTAACTGGGCGCCGCCGGGTCGTGCTCGTAGGCGTGGACCGTGAAGTCGGCCCCGGCCGCGGTCAGCGCGACGGTGGCCGGGGTACCGCCCTGCTGCTGCTTCGTCTTCTTCTTCGCCACGGGCGAGAGGTCCTCCGGAGGAGATCGGGTCAGTTCAGGTGCGTGGGGGCGCGGGTGATGTCCACGGCCGGGAGCGACGGCAGATGGCGGATGACAGCCGTCTCCTTGCGGAGCAGGGTGAGTTCCTCGCGCAGCCGGGTCGCGGTGTCCGGGGCCTGGAGCAGCCGCTGCTTCGTGGCCACGTCCAGCACGGTGGCGGCGGCCACCAGGTAGGAGACGACGGACGGCTCGTCCGGCAGGTCGCCGCCGGTGGTCAGCGACCGCTCGTTCGCCCCGGCCAGCCGCTTCTGGTACGTGCGGAAGGCGCGCATCACGCCCTCGGCGAGGGTCCGGGCCTCGCCGGCCTCCTCGTCCTCGGCGAGGTACTCCACCTCGGCCGTCAGATACGGGCCGCTCGCGTCCACCGAGAGCAGCCGGACCCGGGTGGTGCCGGTGGCCAGCACCTCGAAGGTGCCGTCGGCGCGCTCGCGGATCTTGGCGGCGTCGGCCACGCAGCCGACCCGGTGGAACGACTGGACCGGGTCGGCGCCGAAGCCGTCCGCGGGGGCGCGCTCGGTCTGGACCGCCGTGCCCTCCGGCATCCCGGTACCGGTCACGGCCGTCTCCCGGCCGTCCCGTACCGCCACCACCACGAAGCGGCGGGGTTCGTCGTCGTCGGTCTTCAGCAGCTCGCGCATGATGGCGCGATATCGCTCCTCGAAGACGTTCAACGGCAGCACGAGGCCGGGGAACAGAACCGCGTTGAGCGGGAAGAGGGGCAGGTGCGCTGTGGTCACAACGCTCAAGCGTAATGGCCGAGGGCCCTGCCGTGGGCGGCCCGGTTCCACAGCGGGGTCGCCGAGGCCACCTGGAGCCGTGCCGCGTCCCTGGCGTCCAGGAAGCGGGCCAGCGCGTCCTCGGCCACCGACGACCACGGGAGGGACGGGGACCGGGGGAAGGACGGGGGCCACGGGAACGGCTGGGACCACGGGAACGAGTGGGCGTACGGCCCGATCAGGCGGAACTGCTCCAGCGCCTCGCGCCAGCGGCCCCGCGCCACCAGGACGTACGCCAGGAGGTTGCGGATCTCCGCGGGCCACGGGTCGCCGGGGCCGTACGCGGCGGAGAGGCCGATCGCCAGGTCGGCCGCCACGTCGATCCGGCGCTCCGGCACCGGGGCGCGCCGCCCGGCGGCGTCCGGGTCGAGCAGCAGCGCGGCGGCGGCGCGCACCGGCAGCCCCTGCACCAGGGAGGTCGGGGCGGCGTCCTCGGCGGCCCGCTCGGCGAAGTCGAAGCACGCGCGGTGCGACCCGTGCCGGGCGGCGGAGAGGTAGCGCAGCGCGGCCAGGTGGCAGCCGTAGTGGTGCGGGGAGCGGCGGACCGCCTCCGTCCACACCGACTCGAAGACGGTGTGCGTGGCGCGGGTTCCCCGCGCGTGGTCCAGGGCGAGGTGCCAGGGGACCGGGTCGCGCGGGTCGGCCTCGGCCGCCGCGGCGATCAGCGGGGCGACCTCGTGCAGCCGTTCCGCCGCCGCGGGCGACTCCCACGCCCGGCGCACGGCGAGCCCGGCGTGGACGAGCAGCGCGTCGGGGTCGCCGGGGGCGGCGTCCAGCCAGTCGTCCAGCCAGCCGTCCCGGCTGCGGGCGAAGGTGACCAGCCGTCCGAGGTACCGGTCGCGCAGCTCCCACTCGGCGGTGTCGCGGGTGGTGGCGAGGAGCTTCGCGGCGGGCCCGTACGCGCCCTCGGCCGCGGCCACCAGCGCGGGGGAGAGACGGCTGTCGGGGGCGTCGAGCATGACCGCGTCGGCCGGGGGGAGTCCGGCCGACAGCCGGGGGCTGTGCCGGACCCTGCGCGCGGTACGGAGCAGAGCGCGAAGCGAGGGCATGGTGCGGACCATTGAAAAACGCTGGTGGGGGCGGCGCCAGGGGGCTGCTGTGAAGCTTTGGTGCCGAGTCGGGTGGATCCGTAGGGGTTGCCCCCGGAAAGGTCAAGAGTGGGTAAAGGAGGTGAACCTGAATGGCTGAAACTCGACCCCCTGTGCGGGATCTGTTCGAACATGCCCCGCTCTCGGTCCCGCCCCGGCCACCCCGGTTCCGGGCGCCGGAAAACGGTCCCGCGCCGGCGCGGGACCACCTCCGCCCTCACCCCCGGGTCAGCAGCCGGGAGGCCCCGGCGGCCACCGTGGTGGCCAGAACCCACCCCACCAGCACCAGTCCGGCGGACACCCACTGCCAGCCGCCCGTCATCCGCCAGTAGCCGTCCTGGCCGAGACCGATCACCGGGATCAGCAGATCGAGCGCGTACAGCGCCGGATTCCACTCCGGGTGCTCGTCCCCCTTGATCGACGCCGGCTGGTGCCGGGAGAAGACCAGGGTGCTCGCCGCCCAGAGCACCGCCATCCACACCGCGGCCCGGCCCGGCCGGTAGCCGTACGCCACCGTCCAGTCCTGGAGGAACCCCCACAGCTTCCCGGCGAGCGGCAGCGTCTCCCGGCGGCGGCGCTGCTTGGCGAGCAGCACCTCCCGGGCGTCCGCGTCCTCGCCGCAGCTGCGCAGTACGGTCGCCAGCCGCTCGTACGGCTCGGGGACGTACTCCGGGGTGGCGGCGAGGACCCACTCCAGCCGCCGGGAGAGCGGGAAGTGGCCGTACGGGACGAGGTTCTCGTAGACGAACCCGCCCATCGCCAGCCCGCCGGGGCCCGGCCAGCTGGTCGACAGGTCGATGAGGGTGACCACCCGGGCGCCGTTCAGCACCACCCGGCCCTCCTCGGGGCGCTCCAGGCTGAACCGCAGCTCGGGCACGACGATCCGGCGCATCGACAGCTCCTCCTGCGGCTCCAGCACGAACCGCGCCAGGTGCAGGTCGAGCACGTCCCCGAACCGCCCGTCGTCGAGGCGGACCCCGCCACGGCACTCGAAGATCTGCGAGCGCGAACCCCGGGCGGGCGTCAGGTCCGAGGTCGGCCCGTGCACGATGCCGTACGGAGGAGTGGTGCCCTGGTTCCCCGTCTCGGTGCTCACCCACGCCTCGGTCAGATAGAGCGTCCGCTCCACCCTCAACTGCGGCGCGTTCAGTGCCTTGCGCCCCTCCGCCGCCCGCAGCCGGCTGCCGCGCAGGCTCAGCGAACCGCCCACCGTCGCCCCGCGCAGGCTGACTTCGCCGTACGTCTCGATCATCTCCGCCTGGAGGTCCTGCGCCACGGTCAGCCCGTCGGCGGCGATCGCCCGGCCCCGCCGGTCGCAGCCGACGCTGATCTGGTTGATCAGCAGGTCCGTGCCGATCTGGGCGTCCGTCAGCCGCACGCCCCGGTCGACCCGGCAGCGCGGCAGATGGAGATCGCCCTCGGTGCGCAGCCGGGCCGCCTCCAGCCGGGGCATCGCGCAGCCGACCATCCGCAGCGTCGTGAAGTGGCACTCGGGGAACATCACCTCCTGCTCGAACCGGCAGCCGGTCAGCTCCACGTACGGCGAGACCCGGCCACCGGCCAGGTCGAGCTTGCCGGTGATGCGTACGCCCCTGAGTTTCAGCGCCGCCACCCGTCCCGGCCGGGCCGGCGGGCCGCTCAGCAGCAGCCGTGCCACGACCCGGGCGCCGACGCTCCGCCCGGGCCCCCACATGTGCGGGCCGAACGGATCGTCGCGTTCGGGGTCGTGGGTGCGCAGATCGAAGGTGCTCCCGTTCCGGAAGGACTGCCACATGCCCAGTTCCGCGGCGCTGAGTCCTTCCGGGATGTCGCTCTCGTGCGGCTCCGTCACTCCCGGCCTCCTTGTGCACACCCCTGGGGTTCCGTCCGGATCCGGCCGGGCCCTGTCCCGGCCCGGTCCGGGCGAAAGGCCCTAGAGCCGTTCTTCCCCCTGTGTGACCGTATGAACGGAAAACGGCACACAGGGTGACGGAGATATGTATCAGCCACTGATACGGCCGACCGGACGGCTCGGGCGGTCTGAGAGAATTGGGGGTGTGATCTCTCGAATCGATCTGCGCGGCGACGTCCTCCCCGAGGGCGCCCCCCTGCGCGACCTGCTGCCCCGTGCCGAGTTCGACGTGGAAGCCGCCCTGGAGACGGTGCGGCCCATCTGCGAGGACGTACGCCATCGCGGCTCGGCAGCGGTGATCGAATGGGGGGAGAAATTCGACGGCGTCCGGCCGGAATCGCTCCGTGTGCCCGCATCCGCCCTCGCGGACGCGCTGGCGGAGCTCGACCCCGCCGTCCGCGCCGCCCTCGAGGAGTCGATCCGCCGCGCCCGCCTCGTCCACCGCGAGCAGCGCCGCACCACCCACACCACCCAGGTCGTGCCCGGCGGCACGGTCACCGAGAAGTGGGTCCCCGTCGAGCGCGTCGGGCTCTACGTCCCCGGCGGGCGCTCGGTCTACCCGTCCTCCGTCGTCATGAACGTCGTCCCGGCCCAGGAGGCCGGCGTCGAGGGCATCGCCGTGTCCTCCCCGCCGCAGAAGGAGTTCGGCGGCCTGCCGCACCCCACCATCCTGGCCGCCTGCGCCCTGCTCGGCGTGGACGAGGTGTACGCCGCCGGCGGCGCCCAGGCCATCGCCCTCTTCGCCTACGGCACCGAGGGCGAGGACGGCTGCCGCCCCGTGAACCTCGTCACGGGCCCCGGCAACATCTACGTCGCCGCCGCCAAGCGCCTCCTCAAGGGCCGCATCGGCATCGACGCCGAGGCCGGACCCACCGAGATCGCGATCCTCGCCGACTCGACCGCCGACCCGGTGCACATCGCCGCCGACCTGATCAGCCAGGCCGAGCACGACCCGATGGCCGCCGCCGTCCTCGTCACCGACTCCGAGGAGCTCGCCGCCGCCACCGAGGCCGAACTCGCCCCCCAGGTCGCCGCCTCCAAGCACGTCACCGACCGCATCGCACCCGCGCTCGCCGGCCGGCAGTCCGCGATCGTCCTCGTCCGCGACCTCGCGGACGGCCTGAAGGTGGTCGACGCGTACGGCGCCGAACACCTGGAGATCCAGACCGCCGACGCCGCCGCCGTCGCCGACCGCGTCCGCAACGCCGGCGCGATCTTCGTCGGCCCCTGGTCGCCGGTCTCCCTCGGCGACTACTGCGCCGGCTCCAACCACGTACTGCCCACCGGCGGTTGCGCCTGCCACTCCTCGGGGCTCTCCGTGCAGTCCTTCCTGCGCGGCATCCACATCGTCGACTACACCCGCGACGCGCTGGCCGAGGTCACCCACCACGTGGTCACTCTCGCCGAGGCGGAGGACCTCCCCGCCCACGGCGCCGCACTCAAGGCACGGTTCGACTGGAAGGTACCGCAGGCGTGACGAACGAGAACGGCCCCCGCACGAACGGCGGCCCCGTCCGCATCGACGACCTCCCGATCCGGGAGGAGCTGCGCGGCCAGTCCCCGTACGGTGCCCCCCAGCTCGACGTACCCGTCCGGCTGAACACCAACGAGAACCCCTACCCGCTGCCCGACGCCCTCGTCGACCGGATCGCCGAACGCGTCCGCGAGGCCGCCCGCGAGCTCAACCGCTACCCCGACCGGGACGCCGTCGAACTCCGTACCGGACTCGCCGCCTACCTCAGCCGCACCGCCGGCCACGAGGTCACCACCGCCCAGGTCTGGGCGGCCAACGGCTCCAACGAGGTCATCCAGCAGCTGATGCAGGCGTTCGGCGGCCCCGGCCGCACCGCCATCGGCTTCGAGCCCTCGTACTCGATGCACGCCCTCATCGCGCGCGGCACCGGCACCGGCTGGATCTCCGGCCCGCGCAACGAGGACTTCACCATCGACGTGGAGGCGGCGAAGAAGGCCATCGCCGAACACCGCCCCAACGTCGTCTTCATCACCTCCCCCAACAACCCCACCGGCACCGCCGTCGACGCCGGGACCGTCCTCGCGCTCCACGACGCGGCGCAGGCGGCCCGGCCGTCCCTCGTCGTCGTCGACGAGGCGTACGGCGAGTTCAGTCACCGCCCCTCGCTGCTCCCGCTGATCGAGGGCCGGCCGAACCTGGTGCTCTCCCGCACCATGTCGAAGGCGTTCGGCGCCGCCGGGCTGCGCCTCGGCTACCTCGCCGCCGACGCCGCCGTGGTCGACGCCGTCCAGCTGGTACGCCTGCCGTACCACCTGTCCTCCGTCACCCAGGCCACCGCGCTGGCCGCCCTGGAGCACACCGATACGCTCCTCGGGTACGTCGAGCGGCTCAAGAGCGAGCGGGACCGGATCGTCGCCGAACTCCGCGCCATGGAGTACGAGGTCACCGAGTCGGACGCCAACTTCGTCCAGTTCGGCCGCTTCGAGGACAGCCGTGCCGTCTGGCGGGCGATCCTCGACCGGGGCGTCCTGGTCCGGGACAACGGCGTACCGGGATGGCTGCGGGTCACCGCGGGGACCCCGGCAGAGAACGACGCGTTCCTCGATGCGGTTCGCGAAATCAAGAAGGAGCACGACGCATGACGGGCGAGAGCCGCGTGGGCCGCGTGGAGCGCACCACCAAGGAAACCTCCGTACTCGTCGAGATCAACCTCGACGGCAGCGGGAAGGTCGACGTCTCCACCGGCGTCGGCTTCTACGACCACATGCTCGACCAGCTCGGCCGCCACGGCCTCTTCGACCTCACGGTCAAGACCGAGGGCGACCTCCACATCGACTCCCACCACACCATCGAGGACACCGCCCTCGCGCTCGGCGCCGCCTTCAAACAGGCGCTCGGCGACAAGGTCGGCATCTACCGCTTCGGCAACTGCACCGTCCCGCTGGACGAGTCGCTCGCCCAGGTCACCGTCGACCTCTCCGGCCGCCCGTACCTGGTGCACACCGAGCCGGAGAAGATGGCGCCGATGATCGGCGAGTACGACACCACGATGACCCGGCACATCCTGGAGTCCTTCGTCGCGCAGGCCCAGATCGCCCTGCACGTCCACGTCCCGTACGGCCGCAACGCCCACCACATCGTGGAGTGCCAGTTCAAGGCCCTCGCGCGGGCCCTGCGCTACGCCAGCGAGCGCGACCCGCGCGCGGCCGGAATCCTGCCTTCCACGAAGGGCGCCCTGTGACCGGCCTCAACACCATCCTGATCGTCGTCGGCCTCTTCCTGGCCGGCGGCGTCTACTCCTTCGCCAAGCAGGGCATGCCCAAGGGCGTCATCGTGCTGCTCTGCATCGCATCCGCGCTCTGCCTGGTGGCGGGCGTGCTGCGGATCCAGGGACTGTGGGACTGAGGGGCCGGGAGCACACGATGAGCGACAAGAAGAAGGTCGTCGTCTTCGACTACGGCTTCGGCAACGTCCGCTCCGCCGAGCGGGCGCTCGCCCGGGTCGGCGCGGACGTCGAGATAACGCGTGACTACGACAAGGCGATGAACGCCGAGGGACTCCTCGTCCCCGGCGTCGGCGCCTTCTCCGCCTGCATGGGCGGACTCAGGGCCGCCCGCGGCGACTGGATCATCGGCCGCAGGCTCTCCGGCGGCCGCCCGGTGATGGGCATCTGCGTCGGGATGCAGGTCCTCTTCGAACGGGGCATCGAGCACGGCGTGGAGACCGAGGGCCTGGACGAGTGGCCCGGCACCGTCGGCCCGCTCAAGGCGGACGTCGTCCCGCACATGGGCTGGAACACCGTCGAGGCACCCGAGGACAGCCGGCTCTTCGCCGGACTCGACCCCGAGGCCCGGTACTACTTCGTGCACTCCTACGCGGCGCACGACTGGAGCCTCGAAGTCACCAACGCCAAGATCCGTGCCCCCCGCGTCACCTGGGCCACGCACGGAGAGCGGTTCGTGGCCGCCGTGGAGAACGGCGCGCTGTGGGCCACCCAGTTCCACCCCGAGAAGTCCGGCGACGCCGGTGCCGAGCTGCTGACCAACTGGATCGAGACGCTGTAATGCCGAAGCTTGAACTCCTTCCCGCCGTAGACGTCCGCGACGGACAGGCCGTCCGCCTCGTGCACGGCGAGTCCGGTTCCGAGACCTCCTACGGCTCCCCGCTGGAGGCGGCCCTCGCCTGGCAGGCCGCCGGCGCCGAGTGGCTCCACCTCGTCGACCTCGACGCCGCCTTCGGCACCGGCGACAACCGCGCCCTGATCGCCGAGGTCGCCGGAGCCATGGACATCAAGGTCGAGCTCTCCGGCGGCATCCGCGACGACGCCTCGCTGGAGGCCGCGCTCGCCACCGGCTGCCGCCGCGTCAACCTCGGCACCGCCGCCCTGGAGACCCCCGAGTGGGTCGCCAAGGTCATCGCCCAGTACGGCGACAAGATCGCGGTCGGCCTCGACGTCCGCGGCACCACCCTGCGCGGCCGCGGCTGGACCCGCGACGGCGGCGACCTCTACGAGACGCTCGCCCGCCTCGACTCCGAGGGCTGCGCCCGCTACGTCGTCACCGACATCGCCAAGGACGGCACCCTCCAGGGCCCCAACCTCGGCCTGCTGCGCGACGTCTGCGCCGCCACCGACCGCCCGGTCGTCGCCTCCGGCGGCGTCTCCTCGCTGGACGACCTGCGCGCGATCTCGCTGCTGGTGCCGGAAGGCGTCGAGGGCGCGATCGTCGGCAAGGCGCTCTACGCCAAGGCGTTCACCCTGGAAGAGGCGCTCAAGGCGGTCGCCGCATGACGGACTCCGTACCCACGGCTTCCGGGGCGGCCTCCGGCGTGCGCCGGATCCAGTCCGGGGCCCCCTGGGAGGAGAAGTTCGGCTACGCCCGCGCCGTCGAACTCCCCGGCGGCCTCGTCCTGGTGGCCGGCTGCACCTCCGTCGTCAACGGCGAGATCTCGGCCGGTTCGCCGTACGAGCAGGCCGTCGCCTCCTTCGAGGTGGCCTTCGCGGCCCTGGAGAAGGCCGGCCTCGGCCGCGAGGACGTCGTACGCACCCGCATGTACCTCACGCACGCCCGGGACGTCGACGACGTGGGCCGCGCCCACAAGGAGCTCTTCGACGACGTGCGGCCGGTCGCCACGATGGTCATCGTCTCCGGTTTCGTCGACCCCAGCCTCGTCGTCGAGGTCGAGGTAGAGGCCTTCCGCGGAGGCGACCGATGAGCCTCGCCGTACGCGTGATCCCCTGCCTGGACGTCGACAAGGGCCGGGTCGTCAAGGGCGTCAACTTCCAGAACCTGCGCGACGCGGGCGACCCCGTCGAGATGGCCAAGCTGTACGACGCCGAGGGCGCCGACGAGCTGACCTTCCTCGACATCACCGCCTCCAGCGGTGACCGCGAGACCACCTACGACGTGGTCCGCCGCACCGCCGAGCAGGTCTTCATCCCGCTCACCGTCGGCGGCGGCGTCCGCGCCCCCGAGGACGTCGACAAGCTGCTGCGGGCCGGCGCGGACAAGGTCGGCGTCAACACCGCCGCCATCGCCCGCCCGGAGCTGATCCGCGAGATCGCCGAACGCTTCGGCAGCCAGGTCCTGGTGCTCTCCGTCGACGCCCGCCGTACCCCGGAGGGCACCTTCGAGGTCACCACGCACGGCGGCCGCCGGGGCACCGGCATCGACGCCGTCGAATGGGCGCACCGGGCCGCGGAGCTGGGCGCGGGCGAGATCCTGCTCAACTCGATGGACGCCGACGGCACCAAGGACGGCTACGACACCGAGATGATCCGGGCCGTACGCGCCCACGTCTCCGTCCCCGTCATCGCCTCCGGAGGCGCGGGCCGGCTCGCCGACTTCGCCCCCGCCGTCGGGGCCGGCGCCGACGCGGTCCTCGCCGCGTCCGTCTTCCACTTCGGCGACCTGCGGATCTCCGAGGTCAAGGACGCCCTGCGCGAGGCCGGGCACCCGGTTCGCTGAGACACCGCGGGCCGGGCACACGGTCCGCTGAGACACCGCCAGGGGGCGGTCGGGGAACAGCTGTTTCCCGACCGCCCCCTGGCGCGTGTGCGGAAGCGGACGGTTCCGGTGGGGGCGGGCCGCCGGAGACCGGCGATCTCGCCGATGCGTGACTCCGGGGAGGCGTCCAGAGTGGCCATCGCCAGCGAATGACGCGGCGGTACCACGCGGTGCGACCGAGGGCCCCGGACACGGGGGCCCCGGGACGTCTCCGGCAGGGTACGCCCCCCCCCACCGAGAGGACCCGCACGTGCAGCAGCACCTCCGCACCTTTGCCGACACCGCTCCGCACCACCGGACGCGCACGAGCCGACTCCGAGCCGTCAAGGGCCTGTTCGCCGCCGCGGCGGTCACCGCCGGCCTGCTCACCGCGTTCAGCCCCGCCGGCGCGCAGGCCGCCACCAACCCCTACGAGCGCGGTCCCGCCCCGACCACCGCGAGCATCGAGGCACTGCGCGGCTCCTACGCCACCTCGCAGACCTCCGTCTCCTCGCTCGGCGTCACCGGCTTCGGCGGCGGCACGATCTACTACCCGACCTCCACGGCGGACGGAACCTTCGGGGCGGTGGTCATCGCGCCCGGGTTCACCGCCTACCAGTCGAGCATCGCGTGGCTCGGCCCGCGCCTCGCCTCCCAGGGGTTCGTGGTCTTCACCATCGACACCAACACCACGCTCGACCAGCCCGACAGCCGGGGCCGACAGCTCCTCGCCGCGCTGGACTACCTCACGCAGAGCAGCTCGGTCCGCACCCGGATCGACGCCTCACGTCTCGGCGTGATGGGCCACTCCATGGGCGGCGGTGGCACCCTGGAGGCCGCGAAGAGCCGTACCTCGCTCAAGGCGGCGATTCCGCTGACCGGCTGGAACCTCGACACCACCTGGCCCGAGGTCCGCACGCCCACCCTGGTGATCGGCGCGGACGGCGACACCATCGCCCCGGTGCTCACCCACTCCGAGCCCTTCTACAACTCGCTGCCCAGCACCCTGGACAAGGCGTACCTGGAGCTGCGGGGAGCCACCCACTTCACCCCGAACACCTCGAACACGACGATCGCGAAGTACAGCGTGTCGTGGCTGAAGCGCTTCATCGACAATGACACCCGCTATGAGCAGTTCCTCTGCCCGATCCCCTCGGCGAGCCTGAGCATCGCCGAGTACCGGGGTACCTGCCCGCACACCTCGTAACCCGCCGTGCGCACCAGAGCCGGACCGCCCGACACGGCGGTCCGGCTCCTCGTGCTCGCGGGTCGCGGGTACCCGGGCTCAGGCGGCCACCGGCACGGCCGCGGCTATCGCGTTCCGGTCCTTCCGGCCGATCAGCGGGAAGACGATCCGCATCCCCTGCTCGCTGTCGGGCGAGGAGACGACGAAGGAGGAGTTGAGCACGCGCTCCTTGACCTCGGTGCGTACGAGACCGGCCCGCGCGAACGTCATCAGGTGCTCCCCGGTCCGGGCGATGTTCGGGTTGGCCCGGAAGACGAAGAAGTGACGGTCGGTCATGACTAGATACATGGGCACCGGTACGGGGATCACGGTCATCGCGCCCGCGCTGAGGACCGCCGAGGCCACCGCGAAGGCCGCCGTCCTGCGGACCGAGACCGTCCTCAGGTTCACGATGGTCGCCACCTCGACCCGCTCCCCGGGTGCGAGCAGCGGGGTGACGGCGGCGAGCAGCAGGCGGTGGCGCTTGGCGTTCATGACGTACTCCTGGAAGGGGTGGTGCGGAAGGTGTGGCGGAGGGCCGGGGGACGTCCACGGTCCGAGCGGCCGGGAGTCGTCCACGGCCCCCGCGCCGCCGCCGGTCGTCCGCGTCCCCCGCCCGTCCTGGGCTTCGCGGGCGTGGTTCCTCCTGCGGCAGCCGGGCCACTCTGCCACACGCTCCTTGCGGGTTGCCGAGGAGCCCTCGGGTACGGTCCGGGGAATCCGGGACCCGTACCGTGCGCCTTCCCCTATCCTGCGGCCATGACGGAGCGGGAAGACGTGCGGCGGGCCATCGAATCGCTTTCCGCGGCACCGCGGTCGCTTCCCGGTGCGGTGGCGGGGCTGCCGAACTCCGCCGGTGTGTACGCCTGGTGGGCGCCGCCGGACGTGCTGCCGCCGTTCCCGGGGCCGGCCAACTCCGAGGACCCAGGGCGGCGACTGCTCTACCTGGGCAAGGCCTCGGCTCTACGGAGCCGCATCGGCAGCAACCATCTCCGGCGGTCGGGGAGTTCGACCCTGCGGCGGACCCTGGCGGGGCTGCTGATGGCCTCCGAGGGCTACCGCACCAGCTGGACCGACCGGGTGGTACTCGTACCGGAGGACGAGCGGCGGCTCACCGGGTGGATGCACGAGCACCTCTCGCTCACCTGGGCCGAACACCCCGAACCACGCTCGTTGAAGAATGAGTTGATTGTCCGTTGGGGGCCGCCGCTCAACGTCCGGGGTGCCGTGCGGGGGAGTGCCCGGGAAGCGGTCGAGGAGGCGCGGGTGCGGTACCGGGGGAGCGCGGGGCCCCGGCCCGCGGAGGGGACGGAAGCCGGATGAGCGCGGCCGACGAGCTGTTCGGCGGCCCGCCCTCGGATCGGGAGTCGTACGTACTGGGACAGGCCGTTCCGTTCAACCCCGACCGGTGGATCGCCGGGCTGCCGGTCGGCGAGCGGTGGCCGGACCGCCTGAACGGCCTGCCGCGGGCGGGCCGATGGCCCACGGTGGACCGCCAGACGGTGTTCGAGGCGGCGAGGAGGGACGCCGCCGCGCCGGAAGGCGGCCGGGACCTGCTGCTCTCCGCACTGGTGTGCGGTACCGGCATCAACGCCTGGGGCGTCTCCCGCCGTACGAGGATCTTCCGCGAGAACGACCCGTCCCGGCTGGACGAGCGGATGGACCTCGCCCGGGCCGAAGTCGATCGCGGAGACCCCGTCGCCGCGTACCGGGTGCTGAACGACCCGCACGGGCGGGTGAAGTACCTGGGCCCGGCGTTCTTCACCAAGTTCCTCTACTTCGCCACGGCCGGCCGTCCTGCGGGCGGGCGCTGGCCCCTGATCATCGACCGCAACGTCGTGCGGGCCCTCGGGGACCTTCTGGGGGGCGAGGAATGGGTGGTCGGCCGGCGGTGGGACCCGGCCACCTGCGCGAGGTATCTCGACCGTGCCCACGCATGGGCCGAACGCTGGGGGATCGCGCCGGACGTGGTGGAACGCAAGCTCTTCGACCACGGCCGGCGCCTCGGGTCCGGTAAGGCATGAGCGCCACGGGGTGCGGGTTCCGGTGCCCGTTCCGGCGAGGGCAAGCCGTCGCCGGGCGCCGCCTCACCCCGCCGCCAGGAACTCCGTGATCGCGGCGGAGAATCCGGGCTCGCGCACCACCGAGAGGTGGTCGCCCGGGAGGACCGTGACCCGGGCACCCCGGATCGCGCCCGCCAGCACCTCGGGGCGTACCGCCAGCGGGTCGGCGTCCCCGGCGAGTACGAGCGTGGGCACCGCGATCCGGCCCAGCGGCACCGGCCCCCGGAACGCCGCGCGTATCTGGGCGGCCAGCGCGTACCGGTCGGAGCCGGTGGCGTCGGCCAGCGCGCGGAAGCCGCGTGCCTGTTCGGGGACGGTGGTCAGGTCGTCGGCGGTCAGCGCGGCCGACACCAGCTCGGGCGGCATCGCCCGGGTGTCCAGGCCGCCGACCTCCACCACGCCCGCGCCCACGCCCCCGGCCACCAGCCGGGTGACCCGGGGGTCTTCCGCCGCCGTCAGCAGCGCGACGACCGCACCCATGGAGTACCCGGCGAGGTGGTACGCGTCCACGGACAGGTGGTCGGCCAGGTGTCGGACGTCGGCGGCCATCAACTCCTCGCCGTAGAAGGACTCGTCGTGCGGCCTGTCGGAGGTGCCGTGGCCCCGGGCGTCGAGGGCGAACACCCGGCGGCGGGCCGCGAGAAGGGCCTCCACCACCCCGGGGCCCTCCCAGTTCAGCCGGGCGTGCGCGGCGAACCCGTGCAGCAGCACCACGGGGGGCAGGGCCGGGTCGGGATCGCGGGACCAGGACCAGTACCGCAGGGTCAGTCCGTCCTCGGTGCCGAGTTCGGCGGGGTGTCCGGTGTCCAGTGGGGTCGTCATGGCACGAAAGTACGTCGGGGGCCGGCAGGCGCACCGGAAGGTGTGCGCGCGCACAACCGGGCGGCCGTTCTCCTGGGACGGCGCACCGCACCCGGCCGTTCGGACCGAAGGAGCGGACGCGCGTCTTCCGGCCCTGTTTACGCGGAAGTAACGTGCCGGTGTGACTCACTCGACGACCGTGCACAGTCCGCTCCGGCTGTACGGCCGCAGCGGTGAACTCGCCATCGTGGAAACGCTCCTGGGGCGCCTCGCGCAGGGTGACGGCGGCGCGCTCGTGGTGACCGCGCCGCCCGGCCTCGGCCGCAGCGCCCTGCTGGACGCGGCGGCCGACGCGCACCGCACCCGGAGCCGGGGGCCCGTGCTGCGGGTGACGGCCGTTCCCGCCGAGCGCCACCTCCCGCACAGCGGGCTGCACGCCCTGCTCTGCTCGGCCCCCGGCCCGCTCTCCGTACCGCCCGAGCGGGTGCTGCGCTCCGGCATCACCCCCGACGCGCTGCTCGCCCTGCTGCGGGAGACCGGCGCGGAGCGGCCGGTGCTGGTCTGCGTGGACGACGCGCACGCCTGGGACCCCCGGTCCCGGGAGGCCCTCGGCTTCGCGGCCCGCCGGCTCGGGGCGGGCAGCCGGGCCGCCGTGCTGATCGCCTCGGCCGACGAGACCAGCTTCGCCGGGCTGCCCGCGCTGCGCCTCGGCCCGCTCGACGACGAGGCGGCCGCCTGCCTGCTGGAGCGGTTCACCGGCCAGACCCCCGACATCGACCCGGTGGTCCGCGGCGAGCTGCTGCGGGAGGCGGCGGGCAACCCGCGGCTGCTCGCCGGGCTCGCCGGCCACCTCACCGCGGACCAGCTGGCCGGCCGTACGGTGCTGCCCTTTCCGCTGCCCGGCGGTGAGAGCGTGCTCGACGCCCACGCCGCCCAGCTCGACGGGCTTCCCGCCGGGACCCGGACGCTCCTGCTGCTGGCCGCCGCCGCCCAGGAACACGAGCCGGAGGGCACCGGAGCGGACGCCGGCCTCCTGCTGCGGGCCGGCAACCGGGCAGGGCTCGGCGCCGCCCTGCTCGACCGCGCGCTCTTCGGACCCGGAGGCATCCCCGGAATCCTCGAACGCACCGGCAGCCGCGTCCACTTCAGCCACCCCCTGCTGGGCCGGGCGGTGCTGCGGCACGCCCCGCCCGCGCACCGCCGGGCCGCCCACGAACTCCTCGCCGCGCTCCTCGGGCAGGTCTCCGCGCACCCGCTGCCGGCCCTGGTGCAGCGCGCCTGCGCGGCACCGGCGCCGGACGCCGTCCTCGCGAGCGCGCTGGAGCGGGCGGCCACCGCGCCCCGGCCGCACGCCGAACGCGCGGCCGCCCTCACCCGCGCCGCCCTGCTCTCCACGGACGAGGCGCACCGCGCCCACCGGTTCGCCGAGGCCGCCGAGCACGCCCGCCTCGCCGGGGACACCGGCCGCGCCCGCGCCCTCCTCGCCCGGGTCGCCCAGGACCCCGGCGGCGGACCCCGGCCCGTACCGGCGAGCGGGCCCGCGCCCTACACGTACGGGATGCTCGCCCTGCGCGACGGCCCGGCCACCGACGCCCGCGAGGCGCTGCTCGCCGCCGCGGCCGGCCTCGCGCCCCACGACCCGGCGCGCGCCCTCGCCGCCCTGCTCGCCGCCGCCGAGGCCGCCTGGGCGAGCGGCGACGCCATCGCCTACCTCGACGCCCTGAACCGGGTCCCCGACCGCCCGCACGACCCGGCCGTCACGCCCTATCTCGCGGGCGTACGGGCGGTGTTCGCGGGACGGATGACCGAGGGCCACGAGCTGCTGGCACAGTGCCTGCGCCACGCGGAGGCCGACGACGAACCCCACGCACTGCTCCGGGCCGGCGCCTGCGCGCTGGTCGTCGGCGAGGCGGAGAGCGCCTGCCGGGCCGGGGCCCGCGCGCTCGCCGCCGTACGGAGCAGGGGCCCCGAGGTCCTCCTCGCGCACGCCCTCGAACAGCTCGCCTACGCCGAACTCCGGGCCGGCCGGCACGCCAGGGCGCGGGCGCACGCGCTGGAGGGCCTGCACGCCGCCCGCCGCACCGGGCAGTCCAACGCCACCACCCACCTGCACGCGGTGCTCGCGCTCACCGCGTCGGTGGAGGGACCCGCCGAGGCGTGCGCGGCCCACGCGGACACCGCGCTGGCGGGGGCCGGACCGCACGGACTCGCCCAGGCCGCCACCCTCGCCACCTGGGCGGTCGCCCGCGCCGACCTGGCGGCCGGCCGTACCGGCGAGGCCGCCGCCCGGCTCGCCCCGCTGGTACGCCCCGGTCCGCGCCACGGCCACTTCGGCATCCGGATGCTCGCCCTGCCGTGCTACGTCGAAGCCGCCGTGCTGGGCGGCCGCGGTACCGAGTGGGCGGACGAACTCGCCGACGCGGTGCGCGAGTTCGCCATCTGGACCGGCCGCACCGTCGATCCGCACGCCCTCGCCCAACTCGCCCGCTGCCGCGCGCTGCTGGCCCCCGCCGACGAGGCCGAGGCGCGGTACGCCGAAGCGCTCGCCCATCACGACCGGGCCGGCGGCGACTTCGAGCGCGCCCGCACCCAACTCCTGTACGGCCAGTGGCTGCGCAGGCGGCGCCGCACCAGGGAAGCGCGCGGTCCGCTGCGCGACGCGCTCGTCGGCTTCGAACGCTGCTCCGCCCGCGCCTGGGTGGACCGGGCCACCGGCGAACTGCGCGCCGCCGGCGAGGCGGTGGACGCCCCTGCCGCCGACACGGGGCCGGCGGACGCGCTCACCCCCCAGCAGCAGCGCGTCGCCCGCTGTGTCGCGGAGGGGGCCACCAACCGCGAGATCGCCCGGCGGCTCTCGGTCAGCCCGCGCACGGTCGACCACCACCTGCGCAACATCTTCGCCGCCCTGGGCGTCCGCTCCCGCACCGAACTGGCCCGGGTGATGGGGAGTTGAGCGGTGTCCGGCGGATCATGGCCGGACATCGCCCAGCCCCCTCCTCCTGTGGCCGAATGTGTCCGGCAGGTTGCCGGACCGTGATGATAAGAACCACGCACGCCCCTAGGTACCGACTGGCCGGTATGCCATTCTGCGGTCGTCAGGATCGTTCGGTTGCGCTCGCGCCCCCGCCGGGGCCGGGTGCCCGGGCCGGCGCCCCCCGGGCCCGGCCGATTCCCGGTGGAGGCCCCCATGCCACAGGTCGTACGTCCTCGGATCAGGGCGCTGCACACGACGCCCCCCGTAGCGCCGCTGCCCAAACGCTTCCGCTCCCTCGCCGACCGGGAATCGGTCGAGGTGCTGCACCGCTCGGCCCGGGTGCTCCTCGACGAGCTGCCCGAGCTGACGGAACGTCTGGTCGAGGCGCTGTACGAGCAGGAGCCCGGCTACCGTACGGCGATCGAGTCCTCGCGTGCCGACATCTGGCAGGAGGTCCACCACTCGCTGCGTCACAACGTCGGCTCGCTGATCCAGCCCCGCGAGTTCCGCGAGGCCGCCCACCGCACCACCCGCTGGATCGGCGAGATCAGGGCCGAGCAGGGCGTACCGCTCGACGCCGTCCTGCACGCGTTCCGCCTCGGCGGCGCGATGGTGTGGCAGGGCCTCGTGGACGAGACGGCCCGCCGCGACCCCGAGGACGTCCGGCTCCTCGTCCATGTCGCCGCCGACGTCTGGAACTTCGTGGACGAACACTGCGGAGTCCTCACCGACGCCTACCGGCAGGCGGAGCGGCGCATCGACTGGCGCCGGGAGAACCGGCAGCGGCTCATGACCGCCGCACTGCTCGACGGCACCGCCCGCATCGCCGACCTGCCCGACGCCGCGGCCATGCTCGGGCTGCCGGAGGACGGCCGGTACGCGGTCCTCGCGGTACGCACGGCCCACCGCGCCCCGCACGCCGCGACCTCCCCGCCCGTGGTCCTCCCGGACGGGGCCCTGGCGCTCTGGCACACCGGCCCCGACGCCGAACTGGCCGTCGTGGCACTGGAATCCGCGGACCGGGCGAAGGGGAGCGCCGCCGGATCCGGCACGGGAGAGGCGCTGGCCCGCCTGGCGGCGGAGACCGCCGTCCCGGCCGGTACGGGCGTCGGGGTCAGCTCCGCGGTCGAGGGCCTCGCCGCGCTCGGCGAGGCCCGCCGGCTCGCCGAGACCGCCCTGCGGGCCTGCCCCGCCTCCGGCGGGCTCGTCCTGCTCGACGAACACCTGCCCACCGCGCTGGTCGTCTCCTCACCCACGCTCGGGACCGCGCTCGCCGACCGGGTGCTCGGCCCCCTCGACGACATCGACCCCGCCGACCGGGACGTCCTCGTCGAGACCCTCACCGCCTGGCTCGAAGCCGACGGTTCGGCCCAGCGCGCCGCGGCACGGCTCTACTGCCACCGCAACACCGTGCTGAACCGGCTGCGGCGGTTCGAGCAGCTCTCGGGACGCTGCCTGACCCGCCCGGCGGACGCCGTGGAAGTCTGCCTGGCACTCGCGGCCCGGCGCCTGCTCGCCGGCTGACACCGCGGCCGGCCCCGGCACCGGTCTCGGCGGGGCGGGTGTGACCGCGCACAAGGTGCGGGCCCGCCCCCTGTACCGGCGCATCCCCGAACGCCCGCGCCCTGTACGGAGTCCGGGCGCTCTGGTGGCGTACCCGCCATGTCCCTCTTTGCCGACGCGCGGTCCCTCGCAGTGGTGATCTTCCTCGGGTTCGTCGCACTCTCCCTGCTGCTCTGCGGCCTCGCCGCCGCCGACCAGGACGACCCGGAACACTTCTACGCCGGCGGCGGCGCCGCCCTCGGGCCGGCCGGCGGGGGGCTCGCCGTCGCCGGGGACTACATCTCCGCCGCCACCCTGCTCTCCACCACCGGCTCCGTGGCACTCGCCGGGTTCGACGGGATCACCTTCGCCGTGGCGACCGTCGCCTCGCTGGTGCTCGTCCTGCGCGTCCTCTCCGAACGGCTGCGCGCCGCAGGGGTGTTCACCCTCGGCGACTTCCTCGCGAAACAGCTGCGGGACCCCTCGGTCCGCAGGGCACTGGGCATCGCCACCCTGGCCGTTCTCGTCCCGCTCCTGCTCGTGCAGCTCACCACCGCGGGCAAGGTGATGGCGGCCATGTTCGGACTCCCCGAGGGCGCCGTGACCGGCTGCACCGTCGCCAGCGGGGCCCTGATGGTCTGCTACTCCGCCTTCGGCGGGATGCGCGGCACCGGATACGTCCAGATCCTCAAGGTCGGCGTGGTGGTGGCCGCCGTCACGCTCCTCGCCGGACTCGTCCTCGCCCGGTACGGCTGGTCCCCCTTCGCCCTCTTCGAAGCCGCCCGCGAACGCAGCGGCGCCGGTCCCCACTACGCCTCGCCCGGCGCCCAGTTCGGCCGCACCGGCACCGGGGCGCTGGACCTGATCGGCTTCCAGGTCACCCTGCTCCTCGGGGCCGCCTGCATGCCGCACCTCACGATGCGGCTGCACCCGCTGCGCGACGCGCGCACCGCCCGCAAGGTGCGGATCTGGGCCGTCGCCCCGGTCGCCGTGCTCTGCGCCGGGATCGTCGTCGTGGGACTCGGCGCCGCGGCCCTGCTCGGCGCGGACGCCCTGCGCGCCGGGGACCCGGGCGGCAACACCGCCCTGCTGATGGTGACGGGCGCGCTCGACCCCGGCGCGGCCGGCCCCCGCCAGAGCCTGCTCTTCGCCCTCGTCGCCTGCGCCGCGTTCGCGACCACCCTCGCCGCGGTGGCCGGCATCACCCTCGCCGCCGCCTCCAGCGTCGCCCGGGACTTCGCCGCGCACGCGGGCGCCCACGGGGAGGGCCGGGCGTCCGTACGGGAGATCCGCCGGGCCCGCTGGGCCGTCGTCGCGATCGGTGCGCTCGCCGTCCTCGTCTCCGCGTACACCCACGAGCGCAACCCGCAGGTCCTGCTCTCGCTCTCCTTCGCCGCCGCCGCGTCCGTGCTGCCGCCGGTCCTGCTGAACGCCCTCTTCCGGCCCGGCTTCACCGCACGCGGGGTGCGCTGGACCGTCTACGGAACCCTGCCGCTGATCGTGCTGCTGATGGCGTTCTCACCGGCCGTCTCCGGAACCCCGGTCGCGCTCTTCCCGGACCGCGACTTCCACTGGTTCCCGCTGCAGACCCCGGGGCTCGTCACGATCCCGGCCGGCTTCCTGCTCGCCCGCCTCGGCTCCCGCCGCCCCGCCCGCACCCGCGGGAGCGCCCGTACCCGCGAGACCGGCCGCCCGGACGTCACCACCGGAACCCGCAGGCACGCGGCCGGCGCACCGCCCCTCCACGACACTCCCCGGGCCTGACGGTCACGGGCTCCCAGGAAGTGCGGGCCGGGGCCGGGCCGGGGCGTGCCCGGGGCCGGGGCCGGGCCGGGGCTCACATCCCCAGCTGCGACAGCTGGAGCCGCTCCACCGCGTCCTCCTCGCCCTCCAGGCCCACCGTCGTCGCCGACTGCCGCCCGAACGCGAAGAGCAGCAGCTCGCCCGGCTCCCCGGTCACCGTCACCACCGGGGTGCCCTTCCGCGCCACCGCCGTCCGCCCGTCCGGGCGGCGCAGCACCAGCCCCACCGGGGAGCGGTGCCCCAGCATCCGGGCGGTCCGCTCCATCCGCGACCACAGCACGTCCGAGAAGACCGGGTCCAGCTCCCGCCGCGACCAGTCGGGCTGCGCCCGGCGGACGTCCTCGGCGTGCACGTAGAACTCCACCGTGTTGGCCGCCTCGTCCACCTGCTTCAGGCCGAACGGGGAGAAACGCGGCGGACCCGTGCGGATGAGCTGGATCAGCTCCTCGTACGGCTTCTCCGCGTACTCCTGCCGCACCCGCTCCATCCGGCCCTTCAGCGGCCCGACCACGATCCCGGCCGCCGCGTCCGCCCGGCGCTCGCGCACCACCACGTGCGCGGCCAGATCGCGGGTGAGCCAGCCCTCGCACAGGGTCGGCGCCCCGGGGCCCGCCGCCTCCAACAGGTCGGCGAGCAGAAGACGTTCACGCTTCGCATGGGTCGACATGCCAGCCAGCCTACGACCGCGGCACACGGTCCGCCCAGTGGACCGGGCACCGTCCGGCACCGGTACGCGCGGCACAATGGGGCGCATGAGCAGCACGCCCCCGTCCGGTACGCCCGGTACCCCGCCCGCAGGAAGCCTCGATCCCACCGTGGCCGCGCGCCTCAAGCGCGGCGCGGACGGGCTCGTCCCCGCCATCGCCCAGCAGTACGACACCGGTGAGGTGCTCATGCTCGGCTGGATGGACGACGAGGCCCTGCACCGCACCCTCACCACCGGCCGCTGCACCTACTGGTCGCGCAGCCGCCAGGAGTACTGGGTCAAGGGCGACACCTCGGGCCACATCCAGCGCGTCGTCTCCGTAGCCCTCGACTGCGACGCCGACACCGTCCTCGTCAAGGTCGACCAGACGGGCGCCGCCTGCCACACCGGCGCGCGCACCTGTTTCGACCGCGACGTCCTGCTCGACACCGACACCCCGTGAGGCCGGCCGACATGGATCTCGACACCTTCCGCAAGCTGGCCGTGGACCGCCGCGTCATCCCCGTCGTCCGGCGGCTCCTGGCGGACGGCGACACCCCGGTCGGCCTCTACCGGAAACTCGCCGCCGAACGCCCCGGCACCTTCCTGCTGGAATCCGCTGAGAACGGCCGCACCTGGTCGCGGTACTCCTTCATCGGCGTCCGCAGCCACGCCACCCTCACCTCCCGCGACGGCCAGGCCCACTGGATCGGCACCCCGCCCGTCGGCGTCCCCCGGGACGGCGACCCGCTCCAGGCGCTCCGCGCCACCACCGAGGCGCTGCACACCCCCCGCGACCTCGCGGGCACCGAGGGCCTGCCGCCCTTCACCGGCGGCATGGTCGGCTATCTCGGTTACGACATCGTGCGCCGCCTGGAACGCATCGGCGACCACGGCGGCGACGACCTCGGCCTCCCCGAGCTCACCATGATGCTCACCTCCGACCTCGCCGTCCTCGACCACTGGGACGGCACCGTCCTCCTGATCGCCAACGCGATCAACCACAACGACCTGGAGAGCGGCGTCGAGGAGGCGTACGACGACGCCGTCGCCCGGCTCGACGCCATGGAACGCGACCTGCGCCGCCCCGTCGAGAACGCCCCCGCCGTGCTGCCCCCCTCCGAGCTGCCGCCGTACACCGCCCTCTGGGGCGGCCCGGCCTACCAGCAGGCCGTCGAGGACATCAAGGAGCGCATCCGGGCCGGCGAGGCCTTCCAGGTCGTGCCCTCCCAGCGCTTCGAGACGCCCTGCACCGCGAGCGCGCTCGACGTCTACCGGGTGCTGCGGGCCACCAACCCGTCCCCGTACATGTACCTCTTCCGGTTCGACGGTTTCGACGTCGTCGGCTCCAGCCCCGAAGCCCTCGTCAAGGTCGAGGACGGCCGCGCCATGGTCCACCCCATCGCCGGTACCCGGCACCGGGGCGCCACCCCGCAGGAGGACCAGGCCCTCGCCGAGGAACTCCTCGCCGACCCCAAGGAGCGCGCCGAGCACCTCATGCTCGTCGACCTCGGCCGCAACGACCTCGGACGCGTCTGCGAACCCGGCAGCGTGGAAGTGGTCGACTTCATGTCCGTCGAGAAGTACTCCCACGTGATGCACATCGTCTCGACCGTCACCGGCCGCGTCGCCGAGGACCGCACCGCCTTCGACGTCCTCACCGCCTGCTTCCCCGCCGGCACCCTCTCCGGGGCGCCCAAGCCGCGCGCCATGCAGATCATCGAGGAGCTCGAACCCAACCGCAGGGGGCTGTACGGGGGCTGCGTCGGCTACCTCGACTTCGCCGGCGACTCCGACACCGCCATCGCCATCCGCACCGCCCTGCTCCGCGACGGCACCGCCTACGTCCAGGCCGGAGCCGGTGTGGTCGCCGACTCCGACCCGGTGGCCGAGGACAACGAGTGCCGCAACAAGGCGGCCGCCGTGCTCCGCGCCGTCCACACGGCCAACCGGCTCCGCGACCACGGAGCGCCCCTCGGGTGACCCCCGGCGGATCAGGGGCGGCCCGATCAGGGGGCACCCGACGGGCCGCGGGGCGGTAGGGGATAGTGGAAGGCGTGAGCGCCGTCCCCGTACCCCAGCCCCGTGCCCGTACCACCGCGTCCGACGCCCCCGGCAGCCGCCGGAGCCTGGCCCTCGGGCTGTTCCTCGGCGCCGCCGGGTCCGCCGTCGTCCTGCTCGCCTCCGGGCAGACCTGGGCCCGGGGCGAGGCAGCCATCGCCGGCGGCAGCCTCCCGCTGACCGCCGACGGCCAGGACGTCACCGGCGTCCCCGCCGCGCTGGCGATCGTCGGGCTCGCCGCGCTCGTCGCGGTCTTCGCCGTCCGGGGTGCCGGGCGTTACGTCGTCGCGGGACTGCTGGCCGTCAGCGGCCTCGGCGCCGGCCTCAGCGCCTGGACCGGTGCCTCGGACAGCGCCGCCCTGGACGAGAAGGCCGCCGCGACCACCGGCGACACCGCCTCCACCATCGACGCCCTCAGCCACACCGCGTGGCCCTTCGTCACCGCCCTGGGCGGTCTGTTCATCCTGGTCGCCGGGGTGCTCGCGCTGCGCTTCGGCAGCCGCTGGCCCACCATGTCCGGCCGGTACGAGCGCGACGGCACCCCCCGCGCCCGCAAGGCCCCCGCCACCCCCCGGGACCCCGAGCGGCCCGAGGAGCTGTGGAAGGCCCTGGACCGGGGCGAGGACCCGACAGGCTAGAGCGCGTCTCCGGACTGCCGCCGCCCGGCGGACGGCAGCCGGAGGACGCGCCCCGGCACACCGGACCGGTCCACCGCCCGGAAGGCCCCGGACACGACGGGGAACACCGGCACCCCCAGCTCACCTCCCGCCGCCGCGTACGGGACAATGGGGGCGGGCCTCACCACCGCAAGCCCCGGTACACACCGCGCAACACCAACGAGGAGCAACTCATGGCGGGCAGCAGCCACGGACACACCCCGGCCGCCTGGACCGGTGTCATCATCTCGTTCATCGGCTTCTGCGTCGCAGGCGTCTTCATGGTCGCGGCCAACCCGGCCGGATTCTGGGTCGGCATCGGCGTGACCCTCCTGGGCGCCGTCGTGGGCCTGGCGATGAAGATGGCCGGACTCGGCATGCCGAAGGAGACCCCGGAGTACGCCGCCGCCCGCGCCCGCGCCGGCGAGGCCCAGCTCAGCCACTGACACCGCCCCGGAGCAGGGGCCACGCCCGTACGGGCGTGACCCCGCCCCGCAGGTGCGGCCAGGCGACACGCGAGGCGCAGCCCACCCGGGCTGCGCCTTCGCGCGTACGGAGGGCACAATCGTGCGCGTGGACGCCTCGCCCCTCCCCGCCGCGACCCCGCCGCCCCCGGACCCGTCCCCGCCCCCCTCCCCGGGCGGCGGGAGCCCCTCCGGGCACGCCCCGGCCGGGCCCGGCCACACGCCCCCGTACGCGTACGCGCCCCCACACACGCCCCCGTACGCCCGGCGCCACCCGGCGCACGGCCTGCGGCGGTTCGCGGCACCGGCCGCCACCCTGGCCGCCGTCGCCGGCGCCTTCGGGTACGTCGCCACCGTCGACCCCAACGAACCCGGCCACTACCCGGTCTGCCCGCTCTTCCGGCTGACCGGCCTGCTCTGCCCCGGCTGCGGCGGACTGCGCAGCGCCCACGCCTTCGCCACCGGCGACTTCGCGACCGCCCTCGGCGACAACGCCCTCGCCGTCACCGGCTACGTCCTCTTCGCCGCGTTCTGGTCGCTCTGGCTCGTGCGCACGGCCCGCAGGCAGCCCCTGCGGATGAGCGTCCCGCCCCGCTGGTGGTGGGGGATCGGCGCGGCACTGGTGGTCTTCAGCGTCGTACGGAACCTCCCGTTCGGCTCCGCGCTGGCACCCTGATCGACCACCTGCTGGGACGCCGACCGGCCGGATGCGAGTCCTCCGCCCTCCTGCGGATACCATCGAAAGGGCTGAACCTGCTCCACCATTCGTTCGTTCCGGAAGGGGGCCGCTCGCGTGAGTGTGCTCGACGAGATCATTGACGGCGTCCGTGCGGACCTTGCGGAGCGGCAGGCACGCGTCAGCCTCGACGAGCTCAAGGACCGCGCGGCACGCGCCCCCCGGGCCAAGGACGGAGTCGCCGCACTGCGCGGCGAGGGCGTCAGCGTCATCTGCGAGGTCAAGCGCTCCAGCCCCTCCAAGGGAGCCCTGGCAGCCATCGCCGACCCGGCCGCGCTCGCCGCGGACTACGAGGCCGGCGGCGCTTCCGTCATCTCGGTCCTCACCGAGCAGCGCCGCTTCGGCGGCTCGCTCGCGGACCTGGAAGCCGTCCGCGCCAAGGTCGACATTCCCGTCCTGCGCAAGGACTTCATCGTCACCTCCTACCAGCTGTGGGAGGCCCGCGCCTACGGCGCCGACCTCGCCCTGCTGATCGTCGCCGCCCTCGACCAGGAGGCCCTCGTCTCCCTGATCGAGCGGGCCGAGTCCATCGGCCTCACCCCGCTCGTCGAGGCCCACGACGAGGAGGAGGCCGAGCGCGCGGTCGCCGCCGGCGCCCGCATCATCGGCGTCAACGCCCGCAACCTCAAGGACCTCAAGGTCGACCGCTCCACCTTCGAGCGCGTCGCCCCCGAGATCCCCGACCACATCGTCAAGATCGCCGAATCCGGCGTCCGGGGCCCGCACGACCTGATCGCGTACGCCAACGCCGGCGCGGACGCCGTGCTCGTCGGCGAGTCGCTCGTCACCGGCCGCGACCCGCGCGCCGCCGTCGCCGACCTGGTCGCCGCCGGCACCCACCCCGCGCTCCGGCACGGACGGGGCTGACCCCGGCCGTGACCGTCTCCGTGCCGCCGGGGCCCCCGCGCTCCGCACCGCCGTCCCCGCAGGGCACCCGCCCCGCCGGGTCGCCGGTGCGTGAGGTGCGGGTGCCCCCGGCGCACGGCGGCGGCAGGCCCCCGCTCCTCCCGCTCGACCACCCGCAGCCCCGCCGCTGCGCCCCGCCGTTCTGGCACCGGGGCTGCCGCGCGCCCGCCCGCCGGGTGCACGGCCGCCGGGTCCGCTACGTCATCGGCGACGAGCCGGGACAGGTCAACGGCATGCGATGGCGCACCGGCTGAGCGCCGCAGCGAGCCCGGCCGGCCGCGTTCCGCGCACCCACCCGTAAGGGTCCGTGCCACATCGACGCACCGCGCCGTACCCGTCCCGACCGAACCCGGTCGCGGCGGCCTTCCGCTCCGCCCCGGCGCATCCGGTGAACCCACCCGTTGCCATCCCCAGGAGCATGTCGGATGTCCTCTGACTTCTTCGTTCCGGACCCCGAGGGTCTGATCCCCAGCGCCGAAGGCTACTTCGGCGCCTACGGCGGCAAGTTCATCCCGGAGGCGCTCGTCGCCGCCGTGGACGAGGTCGCCGTCGAGTACGACAAGGCCAAGGCCGACCCCGCCTTCGCCGCCGAGCTCAACGAGCTCATGGTCAACTACACCGGCCGCCCCAGCGCCCTGACCGAGGTCTCCCGCTTCGCCGAGCACGCGGGCGGCGCCCGTGTCTTCCTCAAGCGCGAGGACCTCAACCACACCGGCTCGCACAAGATCAACAACGTGCTGGGCCAGGCGCTCCTCACCAAGCGCATGGGCAAGACCCGGGTCATCGCCGAGACCGGAGCCGGCCAGCACGGCGTCGCCACCGCGACCGCCTGCGCACTGTTCGGCCTGGAGTGCACCATCTACATGGGCGAGATCGACACCGAGCGCCAGGCGCTCAACGTCGCCCGCATGCGGATGCTCGGTGCCGAGGTCATCGCGGTGAAGTCCGGCTCCCGCACCCTCAAGGACGCCATCAACGAGGCGTTCCGCGACTGGGTCGCCAACGTGGACCACACCCACTACCTCTTCGGTACGGTCGCCGGCCCGCACCCCTTCCCGGCCATGGTCCGCGACTTCCACCGGGTCATCGGGGTGGAGGCCCGCCGCCAGATCCTGGAACGCGCGGGCCGGCTGCCGGACGCCGCCGTCGCCTGCGTCGGCGGCGGCTCCAACGCCATCGGCCTCTTCCACGCCTTCCTCCAGGACGCCTCCGTCCGCCTCATCGGCTGCGAGCCCGCCGGGCACGGCGTCGAGACCGGCGAACACGCGGCGACCCTCACCGCGGGCGAACCGGGCATCCTGCACGGCTCGCGCAGCTACGTCCTCCAGGACGACGAGGGCCAGATCACCGAGCCGTACTCCATCTCGGCCGGCCTGGACTACCCGGGCATCGGCCCGGAGCACTCGTACCTCAAGGACGTCGGCCGCGGCGAGTACATCGCGGTGACCGACGCCGCCGCGATGTCGGCCCTGCGGCTGCTCTCGCGTACCGAGGGCATCATCCCGGCCATCGAGAGCGCCCACGCGCTCGCCGGTGCCCTGGAGATCGGCAAGCAGCTGGGCGGGGAGGGGCTGATCGTCATCAACCTCTCCGGGCGCGGCGACAAGGACATGGACACGGCGGCCCGCTACTTCGGGCTGTACGACACGGACGCGGCCGTCGAGGCGGACGCGGCCGGCACCGGCGCGGAGATCGAGGGGGACGTCAAGTGAGCGACACCACCGGGACCACCGGCCACACCGGCACCATCGAACTGCTGAACAGCACCCTCGCCGCCGCGAAGGCCGAGGACCGCGCGGCCCTCATCGCCTACCTGCCGGCCGGCTTCCCGACCGTGGACGGCGGCATCGAGGCCGTCAAGGCCGCCATCGCCGGCGGCGCGGACGTCGTCGAGGTGGGCCTGCCGCACAGCGACCCGGTGCTCGACGGCCCGGTCATCCAGACCGCCGACGACATCGCGCTGCGCGGCGGCGTGCGGATCGCCGACGTGATGCGCACGGTCCGCGAGGCGTACGAGGCGACCGGCGCCCCGATCCTCGTGATGACCTACTGGAACCCCATCGACCGCTACGGCATCGAGCGGTTCACCGCCGAGCTGGCCGCGGCGGGCGGCGCCGGCTGCATCCTGCCCGACCTGCCGGTCCAGGAGTCGGCGGTGTGGCGCGAGAACGCGGAGAAGCACGGTCTCGCGACCGTCTTCGTCGTCGCCCCCAGCAGCCGCGACGAGCGCCTCGCCACCATCACGGCGGCCGGCTCCGGCTTCGTCTACGCCGCCTCCCTCATGGGTGTCACGGGCACCCGCGCCTCCGTCGGCGACCAGGCCCAGAACCTGGTGGCCCGCACCCGCGCCACCACCACCCTCCCGGTCTGCGTCGGCCTCGGCGTCTCCAACGCGGCGCAGGCCGCCGAGGTCGCCGGGTTCGCGGACGGCGTCATCGTCGGATCGGCCTTCGTCAAGGCCATCCTGGACGCCCCCGACGCGGCGGCCGGCACCGCCGCCGTGAAGGCGCTCGCGGGCGAACTCGCCGAGGGTGTTCGAAAGCGCTGACGCATGACGTCACCCGTACGGGTGGAGTGGGACCGGGGAGGCACGCGAGTGCCTCCCCGGTTCGTTGCTGCGGGTGTGAGCGAGAACCATGAAGGAAGAAGGGCCGCGCGTGACCGGCTCGTCCAGCAGCGTGAGCAGGAGAAGGCGCGCGAGCGCCGCCGCCGCACCCTGATCGTCGCCGGTGCGGTGGTCGGCGTGCTGGCGCTGGCCGCCGTGATCGGCCTGATCGCGGCCAACGCCGGGGACGACGACGACAGCACCGCCACCCCCGTCGTCGCCCCGTCCGGAGCCACCGGGAAGGACGATCTCGCCATCCCGGTGGGAGCGAGCGACGCCCCGTCCACGCTCACCATCTGGGAGGACTTCCGCTGCCCCGTCTGCGCCCAGTTCGAGAGCGCGTTCCGCTCCACGATCGGGGAGCTCACGGAGAGCGGACAGCTCCGGGTGGAGTACCACCTGGCCACGATCATCGACGGCAACATGGGCGGCACGGGCTCGGTGCGCGCCGCGAACGCCGCCGCCTGCTCCCAGGACGCGGGCAAGTTCAAGGCGTACCACGACGTCCTCTACAGCAACCAGCCCGCCGAGACCGACGACGCCTTCGGCAAGGACAGCACCCTGATCGACCTGTCCAAGAAGGTCCCCGGGCTGGACACCCCGACCTTCCGCAGCTGTGTGGAGGACGGCAAGCACAACGCCTGGGTCGCGAAGTCGAACACCGCGTTCAGCGAGGGCGGCTTCCAGGGCACCCCGACCGCCCTGCTGAACGGCGAGTCCATCTTCCCGAAGAAGGGCGACGAGCAGATCTCGGTCGCCAACCTCAAGAAGTGGGTGGAAGAGGCGAACAAGGGCAAGCCGGCCGGCACCCTCACTCCGACGCCTCCGGCCTCCTGATCACGGTGGAGCGGAGGACGGTGGATTCCGCCCCTGTTACCCAGACGTTGCCGGGTGACGTGCCGTCCGCGCGGCCCGGCAGGGTAGCGTCGGTTCCGTCATGAACCTTGCCTTCATTCCCAGCCCGTCGACCGGCGTGATCGATCTCGGCCCGATCCCGCTCCGCGGCTACGCGTTCTGCATCATCATCGGTGTCTTCGTCGCCGTCTGGTTCGGCAACAAGCGCTGGATCGCCCGGGGAGGCAGAGCCGGCACCGTGGCCGACATCGCCGTCTGGGCGGTGCCCTTCGGCCTCGTGGGCGGCCGGCTCTACCACGTCATCACCGACTACGAGCTGTACTTCGGTGACGGCCAGAACTGGGTGGACGCCTTCAAGGTGTGGGAGGGCGGCCTCGGCATCTGGGGCGCCATCTCCCTCGGTGCGGTCGGTGCCTGGATCGGCTGCCGCCGCCGGGGCATCCCGCTGCCGGCCTGGGCCGACGCCCTCGCGCCCGGTATCGCCTTCGCCCAGGCCATCGGCCGCTGGGGCAACTGGTTCAACCAGGAGCTCTACGGGCGCAAGACGGACCTGCCGTGGGGCCTGAAGATCAGCGAGGCCCCGAACCGGGTCGCCGGCATCTACCACCCGACGTTCCTCTACGAGTCGCTCTGGTGCGTCGGCGTCGCCCTGCTGGTCATCTGGGCCGACCGCCGCTTCCGCCTCGGACACGGCCGGGCCTTCGCCCTGTACGTCGCCGCGTACTGCACCGGCCGGGCCTGGATCGAGTACATGCGGGTCGACGAGGCCCACCACGTGCTCGGCCTGCGGCTCAACGTGTGGACCGCGATCATCGTCTTCGTCCTGGCCGTCACCTACCTGGTGATCTCGGCCAAGGTCCGTCCCGGCCGCGAGGAGATCGTGGAACCCCGGGAGGAGGACGCGGACGGCGACGCGGACACGGACACCGGAACCGAGGCCGCCACCGACGCGGACGCGAAGGCCGACGGCACGACCGACGCGACCGAGGCCGATCCGGAGAAGGCCGACACGACGAAGGCCGACACGACGGACGACGGAGTCGTGACCGACGCGGCGGACGAGCCGGAGACCGACGGCGCCGCCCGTACCGCCGGTACGAGCTGAGCCCCCAGGACACCACGAGGCCGCCGCACCCCCACCGGGTGCGGCGGCCTTCCTCGTGTCCGGGCTCCGTATCCGGGACCGGAGCCGGGCAGCGGCCCGTCAGCCGACGGGCGCCCCCGACCCCGCCGACGCGGCCGTCCGCCGGCCGAGGGCCAGGGTGCGGTGCGCGGCGGCGGCGACCGCCGCGTCCACGAACCGGCCGTCCGGCAGTGCCAGTGCGCCCGCGTCCGTACGGGCCGCCGCCGCGATCTCCTCGGCGGCCTCCAGCTCCTGGTCGGTCGGCCGGAAGGCACG
Organism: Streptomyces sp. NPDC001770; assembly: GCF_053596135.1. Lineage (NCBI taxonomy): Bacteria > Bacillati > Actinomycetota > Actinomycetes > Kitasatosporales > Streptomycetaceae > Streptomyces > Streptomyces sp. NPDC001770. The sequence goes on from NZ_JBSFFN010000002.1 coordinate 88,661, forward strand.
CTCGATCACCGGCAGCTGGCGCGGGTGGATCGCCGCCCGCCCCAGCATCCCCAGCGCCCGCCCCCGGCCGCACGAGGCCCAGAGCCCGTCCAGATCACGCACGTCGGGGAAGACCGACTGCGTCGGCGGCTCCAGCCCGGCCGCCCGCGCCGCCACCACGATCCGGCTGCGCGACCAGTCGAGCCCGACGTCGTCCCGTACCCCCAGATCGGCGCGGAGATCCGACTCCCCGAGCGCGATGCCCCGCACGTCGTGGTGGGCCGAGGCGATCGAGTACGCGTGCTCGATCGCGAGCGCCGATTCGAGCAGCGGATAGAGCGGAACGCCCGGGGCGAGCGCCGCCACATGGTGCACGGACGCCGCGTGCGTGACCTTGGGGAGCCGTATCCCGGAGAGCCCGGGCAGCCCCGCGAGTGCCCGCACGTCGTCCTCCCCGTGCACCCGCACATGGACCGGTACGGCGTCCTCGGCGCAGGTCACCGGATCGGTGAGCAGCTCGGCGGTCGCCGACCGGGCGTACTCCTTGCGGCCCGGGGCGACCGCGTCCTCCAGGTCCACGATCACCACGTCCGCCCCCGCGCCCAGCGCCTTGAGCACCACCTCCGGCCGGTCCCCGGGGACGTACAGCCAGGTCAACGGCACCGGAGTCGTGTCGTACGTGTCGCGCGCGGAGGTGCCGCCCGGCGGGACGGGTGCGGCGGGACGCGCCTCGGCCGCCCTCACAGCGCTCCCTCCGACCGCAGCGCCGCGATCCGCTCGCCGGAGAGGCCGAGCTCGGTGAGGATCTCCTCGGTGTCGGCCCCGTGCGGGCGGCCCGCCCACCGGATGCCGCCCGGGGTCTCGGAGAGCCGGAAGAGGACGTTCTGCATCCGCAGCGGCCCCAGCTCCGGGTCGTCCACCTCCGTCACACTGTCCAGTGCCCGGTACTGCGGGTCCTCCATCACGTCCCGCACGTCGTAGACCGGGGCGATGGCCGCCTCCGCCTTCTCGAACTCGGCGAGCGCGTCGTCCCGGGTGTGCCGGGCGATCCACGACCCGACCGCCCCGTCCAGCTCGTCCGCGTGCTCCGCGCGGGTCGCCCCCGAGGCGAACCACGGCTCCTCGATCAGCTCGGGGCGCCCGACCAGCCGCATGACCCGCTCGGCGATCGACTGCGCCGAGGTGGAGACCGCGACCCACTGGCCGTCCGAGGTGCGGTAGGTGTTGCGCGGGGCGTTGTTCCGCGAGCGGTTGCCGGTGCGCTGCTGTACATGGCCGAGCTGGTCGAACCAGAGCGGCTGCGGGCCCAGCACCGTGAGGATCGGCTCGATGATCGCCATGTCGACCACCTGTCCCCGCCCGGTGCGGTCGCGCCCGGCGAGCGCGGTCATCACGGCGTACGCGGTGGCGAGTGCCGCGATCGAGTCGGCGAGGCCGAACGGCGGCAGCGTCGGCGGCCCCTCCGGCTCACCGGTGATCGACGCGAAGCCGCTCATCGCCTCGGCGAGCGTCCCGAACCCCGGCCGGTGCGAGTAGGGGCCGAACTGGCCGAAGGCCGTCACCCGGGCCAGTACCAGCCGGGGGTTGACCGCCTCCAGCTCCTCCCAGCCGAGACCCCAGCGCTCCAGGGTCCCGGGCCGGAAGTTCTCGATGATCACATCGGTCCCGGCGGCCAGCCGCAGCAGCACCTCGCGCCCGCCGGGGCTCGACAGGTCCAGGGTGAGGTTGCGCTTGTTGCGGCCCAGCAGCTTCCACCAGAGGCCGATCCCGTCCTTCGCGGGACCGTGACCGCGCGAAGGATCGGGTTTGCGCGGATGCTCGACCTTGATCACATCGGCGCCGAAGTCACCGAGCATGGTCGCCGCGAGCGGACCGGCGAAGAGGGTGGCGAGGTCCAGGACCCGCAGGCCCGACAGAGGAGTGTGCGTGGAGGTGGTCCCGGGTTCGGTCATGAGGCATCGATCTCGCTTCGGTAGGGCATGGACGTGGACGCGCCGGGCTTCTGGACGCAGAGGGCGGCGGCCGAGGAAGCCCAGGCGACCGCCTCGGCCACCGGGCGCCCCTCACCGAGGGCCACGGCCAGCGTCCCGACGAAGGTGTCGCCCGCGCCGGTCGTGTCGACCGTGGTCACCTCGGGGGCGGGGAAGCGCACCGGCTCGCCGCCCCGGGCCGCGTACAGGCACCCCTTCGAACCGAGGGTGATGACCACCTCCGGCACCCGGCGGAGCAGGACCTGCGCGGCGGCCTCCGGGTCCTCGTGGCCGGAGAGCTGCGCGGCCTCGTGCTCGTTGGGAACCAGCAGGTCGACGTGGTCCAGGAGCTCGTCCGGGAGCGGCTGGACGGGGGCCGGGGTGAGGATGGTGCGCACGCCCCGGGCCCGCGCGGCCCGCGCCCCCTCGGTCACCGCGCAGAGCGGCAGCTCCAGCTGGAGCAGCAGCAGACCGGCCGAGGCCGCCGCCTCCCTCTCGGCGGGGCCGAGCGCGGTGACCGTGCCGTTCGCGCCGGGCACCACGACGATCGCGTTGGCACCGGAGTCGTCGACCACGATGTGCGCCGTGCCGCTCGCGCCCTGGGCCGTACGCACGAGACCGGTGTCGATCCCCGCACTCTCCAGGCAGCCCCGCAACTGCGAGCCGTACGCGTCGGCGCCGACCGCGCCGATCATCGTGACCTCCCCGCCCGCCCGCGCGGCGGCGACCGCCTGGTTGGCGCCCTTGCCGCCGGGTACCGTACGGAACTCCCGCCCGGCGACGGTCTCGCCGAGCGCGGGCGCCCGTGCGACGTAGGCGACGAGATCCATGTTGATGCTGCCGAGCACCGCGATACGGGTCATGGGCGCAGAGCCTCCTGATAGGTCTGTTCGGCGAGGGCGTCGAAGCCGATGCCGTCGAATCCCGGCACCGAGGTGGCGAGCCGGTTCTTCAGCGGGGCGGTCCAGCGGTCCGGCAGGGCGCCCGGACCGCCCGCCAGCAGCCCGGCGAGCGACCCGGCGGTCGCCCCGTTCGAGTCGGTGTCCCAGCCGCCCATCACGGCGTTGCCGACCGAGCGCGTGAAGTCGCCGTCGGCGTGGGTGAGGGCGGCGGCCAGCAGGGCCGCGTTGGGCAGCACGTGCACCCAGTGGTGCGTGGCGGCGTAGGCCTCGTGCAGCCGGTCGACGACGGCGTCGAAGCCGCCCGCCGCCGTCCCCGGCGCCCCGTGCGGCCCCGAGGCCCTCGCCGCCTCGGCCGTCCCGATACCGAGCCGCACCGCGCGCGCGTACCGGGACCCGGGCGGCACCACCCGCAGCCCGGCGGCCAGGCAGCCGTGCACGTCGCTCGCCCCGCCCGCCGCCTCCGCCAGCGCCGCCGCCGTGAACATCGCCCCGTACACGCCGTTCGCCGTGTGGGTGAGGACCGCGTCCCGGTGCGCCTGCTCCGCCGCCGCCCCCGGGTCACCCGGGCAGGTCCAGCCGTGCACGTCGGCACGGATCTGCGCCCCGATCCACTCCCGGAACGGGTTGCGGTACCGGGCCGTGCCGGGCGGCTCCACCCCGTCCAGCAGATTGCGGTACGCGATCCGCTCGGCGGTGAACACCCGGCCGGCCGGCAGCTCGTCCAGCCAGAGCCGGGCGAGGTCCTCCGTGGTGAAGCCGCGCCCGTGACGCCGGAGCAGCAGCACGGTCAGCAGCGGGAAGTTGAGGTCGTCGTCCTCCGGCATCCCGTCGATGTTCTCCGCCAGCGAGGTCGGCCCCGAGCGACGGTTCCACGGGTACGCGGCGAGCAGCCCGGCCGGCACGCCCCGGGCGGTGAACCAGTCCGACAGCGGCCAGTTGCCGGTGGCCCGGGCGAGCGCCCGGATGCCCTCCAACGGGAGTTTCTCCACCGGCTTGCCGAGCAGGCAGCCCGCCGCCCGGCCCAGCCACCCGGCGTGCAGCCGGGCCCGGTCGGGGGCGGGCCGGGTGGCCGGCGGGGCGGGCCACCGGGGGCAGAGCGCCCGGATCTCCGCCAGGCCGCTGGGCTCCTCGGCTGCCAACGGGTTCTCCAGCACGGCGAGTTCGTCGAGCAGCCGCTCGGCGAGCGCGCGCAGCCGGGGCGGTGCGGGCGGCTCGGAGGCCCCGGCCCGCTCCGGCGCGGGCGGGCCCCCTGCCGCGTACCACCGCGCCGCGATCTCCGAGGCGTCCCGCCCGTCCTGCTCGGCCTGGCGCAGTTCGTGCCCGAGCAGGTCCTCGGGCTGGACCCAGGTCAGCCGTACGTTCACCGCTCACCCGCCAGGACGGCGAAGGCGGCCTCGTGGGCGCGGCGGCGGGCGGTGTCGGCGGCGAACACCTCGCGCGCCACCGCCGCCAGGGTCCGCGCAGGGGCGTGCAGGTCGAGCCGGCTCGCCTCGGCGACCGTCTTCGCCCACTCCCCGGGCACCGCCGCCTCCCCGTACAGCGCGCCGACGATCGCCCCGCTCATGGTGGCGATCGAATCGCAGTCGCGGCCGTAGTTCACCGAACCCAGCACCGTACGGCGGTAGTCGCCGCCGCCGGCCAGCAGCATGCCCAGGGCGACGGGCAGTTCCTCGATCGAGTGCAGCCGGGACGGCCGGCGGGCGCCCAGCGAGGGGGAGCGGTAGTCCGGGCCGACCGTGTCGAAGGGGGCGACCGCCTCCCGCAGCGGCACCAGCGCCGACTCGGGGTCGGCGTGCCGGGCCGCCTCCTCGCACACCGCCTCGATCGCCGCGCGGGTACCGTCCTTGGCGAGCGCCAGGCACGCCTCCACCACGGAGACGGGTGTGGCGCCCGGCGTGCACGCCGCGGCGACCGCCGCCGCGAACACCCCGGCCGCCTCCCGGCCGTACGAGGACTGGTGCGGCGCCGCGACCTCCAGCGCCTCGGCGTAAGCCGCCTCCGGATGCGCCGCGTTGACCAGTCCGACCGGCGCCATGTACATCGCCGCACCGCAGTTGACGATGTTTCCGCTGCCCGCCTCGCGCGGGTCGACGTGCCCGTAGTGCACCCGCGCCACGAGCCACTTCTCCGCGAGGAAGATCCGCTGCAACGGCAGCGCCTCCGCCTCCAGCTCCGGGATCCAGCGCGGGGTGGAGATCAGGTCCGGGACCAGGTGCGTGGCGACGGAGTACGCGTCCAGGTGGCCGCGGACCGCGTCGTAGACCCGCACCAGCGCGTGGGTCATCAAGGTGTCGTCGGTGACGTGCCCATCGCCCTTGTGGTACGGGGCGATCGGGCGGGCGGTGCGCCAGTCGTCGCCGTACCAGGGGCCGACGATCCCGTGCACCCGGCCGCCGTGCCGTTCCGCGATCTGCTCGGAGGTCCAGCCTTCGACCGGACCCCCGAGTGCGTCGCCGACGGCGGCACCGACGAGGGCACCGCTCACTCGTTCATCGAGGGAAAGCGTGTCCGATACGGGGTGTTGAGTACTCACTGCGTGCATCATGGCTGAATTGTCCACCCGGGGCGGCCTGTTCCGTGGCTGCGAGCAGCCCGGCGAGTTCGATCAGATCCATGCCCGCGAGCCGGGGCAGCGCGCATCCGGCGAGGGTGCGGCACGCCTCCCGCCACCCGGACGGTACGGTCCGGATGCCGCCGAGCGTCCCGGTCAGCGCCCCGGCGAGCGCGGGCGCCGAATCCGCGACCCGGGAGAGGCACGCGGCGGCCGGGACCGCCTGGGCGATCTGGCCGCGCGCCGCGGTGGTCAGCGCCAGCGCCACCGGCACCGTCTCGGCTGCCGCGATCCCGTAGCTGTAGACGTGGTCGACGATTTGATGCTCCAGCACCGGGACGAGCGAGAACGCACCCGCGGGCTCGTCCGCGAACTCCCGTGCCAGGCGCACCGCGTGCACCGCGTTGCGAGCGATCTCGGTGCCCTCGGGCAGCTGCGCGAGCGCCGCGTCCACCACCGTCGTCACGTCCGCCCCGGCGAGCGCCTCCGCGATGGCGGCCGCGATGGCCCGCGCGCCGTGCACCCCGTCGCCGTCCTGCGTGTAGCGGGCGTCGAACTCGGCGAGTGCCGCCGCGGCGGCCGGATCGCCCGGGTGCACCACCGCGAGCACCGCGGCCCGCACACAGGCGGCGTCGTCGAAGTAGTGCGGGTTGTCGTGGCCGGTGGCCGGGGGCCGCAGCCCGGCGGCGAGGTTGCCGAGCCCGGCGCGCACCGAGATCCGGGCGCGCAGCGGCAGCACCGCCGACTCCACCTCCGGCGCCCGCTCGCTGGCCGCCGCGACCTTGGCGGCCAGTGCGTTCCAGGCGCGGTCCACCGCGTCGCGCATCCGGCGGGAGGGGGCGAGCCCGTGCGCCTCGTCGGCCGCCGCCGCGAGCACCGTACCGGCGGCGAACGCGGCCCACTCGGCGTCGTCGGAGGGGCCCAGCCGCAGCGGCTCCGGCGGCTGGTTCAGCGCGATCGGCACCGGCAGCGTGGTCGTCGCGTTCTGCTCGGCGAAGGTGTCCAGCTCCCGGGTGAGCCGCCGGGTCCACTCGGGCATCCGGGCCGCACGGTGCCGGGCGGCGGGCCAGCCGGCCGCGTCCCCGGCGGCGAGCCCCAGCAACAGGCCCTCGATCCGTGCCCGCCGGGTCATCTCCCGCTGCTCCGCCCCCGGGAGCGCGGCCGCCGTACCGGCGGTGGTCATCGGAGCGCCCCTTCCGCGTGCAGCAGGGATACCGGCGCCGGCTCGCCCGCCCGCTCCCGGCCGGGCGCCCCCCGGTCCGGCGCCTCCGGGTTCACCCGTTCCCGGTCCGCCTGCTCCGGGCCTGCGGCCTCCCGGTCCGGCAGCGGTGGGGGAGCGGCTGCCGGCCGCGTCTCCTCCGGCATACCCGCGGGGTCGCCCGCCGTCAGCAGATCCGCCACGTCCAGCACGTGGTAGCCCCGCATCGAGGGCAGACAGCTGCCGCGCACCGGGCCGATCGCGGCGGCCCACTCCGGGGGGATCGCCGCCGTCCCCTGCCAGGCCCCGGCCAGCGCACCCGCCACGGCCGCGGTGGTGTCCGCGTCCCGCCCCATGTTGACCGCCATCAGCACCGCCGTGCGGAAATCGCCCCGCGCGGCCGTGAAGGCGCCGAACGCCAGCCCCACCGCCTCCGGCGCCAGGTCCGTCCACGGGTAGCCGCCGATCACCACCGCCGACCGCACCGCGCGCTCGGCCGTCAGCCGGTCCGGGTAACCGCGCTGGGCGGCAGTCACCGCCCGGCGCAGGGAGCGCGCGGTCCACGAGTCCATCGGCACCACCGAAAGCGCCGCCGCGATCACCGAGGCAGGGCCCGCCCCGACCATCGCCGCCGCCACCCCGGCCGCGACCGCCTGGCCGCCGTAGATCCCCTCGCCGTCGTGGCTGACCTGCCCGTCGATCGCCACCAGCCGGGCCGCCTCGGCGGGCCGCCCGGCCGCGAACACCCCGAACGGGGCCGCGCGCATCGCCAGCCCGTCGCTCCACGCGTGCCGGTGCTGCGCGGAGATCGGCGCGGCCAGCCCCCGGCGCAGGTTCTCCAGCGTGCCGCGCTCGCTGAACCCGGCGCCCCGGAAGGGCCCTTCGTCCAGATCGGCGATCCAGTGGTGCCAGGCCCGGTCCACGTCGGCGACGGTGAGGGCCGAACCGTGGCGGGCCAGCAGCAGCCCGGAGAAGATCGCGTACTCGGTGTCGTCCGTACCGGCCGGGTCCTCGCTGACGAAACCCTCGATCCGGCCCCAGCGGGCGCGGATCTCCGACGGTCTCAGGTTCTCCGCCGGGGCACCCAGCGCGTCCCCGACGGCCAGCCCGAGCAATGCGCCCCGGGCCCGGTCCTTGCCCGTGATCGGTTCCATCGGTCGACCCTTCGTCCGTACACGATTTCCCTCTGTCCGATCTGTGCCACGCCCGACGGCCGGGAAGGCTGACAACCGGAATAAAAGGGCCATGCGGATGAAGCTAGACGAAACGAAGCGCAGTGCTGGACGGAGGAACGGGAAAACCAGGCAGGGACGGGGATCCGCCTTCCGAAGCTCTACCCGAAAGGATGACGGGTTCCGTCGGCGGGACAGCCGGACGGGTGAACGGGCACGCACCCGCCCCAAAGGGCGTCGGCCAGACCCCGCCAAGGCCCCCAAGGAAGGTGAGCCATACCTGTCTTGCCTGGTCAGAGCGGTGGTAAGTACGGCCTGCCTTGCTGGCGGGCGCCGATTTTCGTGCGTACTTTCGAGGATGTCGGGCGGTGGCGGAGGGGCTGCGGAGCCGCCGGCGGATAGGGGAGCACTGTGTCCATCATCGAGACCGACGCCGCACTGCACGAGGCGCACCGCGACAACCACACCCACCGGGACGTCAACGGCGGCTGGCTGCGCCCGGCCGTGTTCGGCGCCATGGACGGCCTGGTCTCGAACCTCGCCCTGATGACCGGGGTCGCGGGCGGCGACGTCTCGCACCGCACCATCGTCATCACCGGGCTGGCCGGTCTCGCCGCGGGTGCCTTCTCCATGGCGGCCGGCGAGTACACCTCCGTCGCCTCGCAGCGGGAGCTGGTGGAGGCCGAACTCGACGTCGAGCGGCGCGAGTTGCGCAAGCACCCGTACGACGAGATGCGGGAGCTGGCGGAGCTCTACGTCTCCCGGGGCGTCGAGCCGCACCTGGCCGCCGAGGTGGCCCGCCAGCTCTCCGAGGACCCGGAGCAGGCCCTGGAGATCCATGCCCGCGAGGAGCTCGGCATCGACCCCGGCGACCTGCCCTCGCCGCTCCTCGCCGCCGGTTCCTCGTTCATGGCCTTCGCGCTCGGCGCTCTGCTGCCGCTGCTGCCGTACCTGCTCGGTGCCACCGCGCTCTGGCCCGCCGTCCTGCTCGCACTGTTCGGCCTCTTCGGCTGCGGCGCGGTGGTGGCCCGGGTGACGGCGCGCAGCTGGTGGTTCAGCGGGCTGCGGCAGCTCGCGCTGGGCGGCGCGGCCGCCGCGCTCACGTACGGCCTCGGCGGGCTCTTCGGGGTGGCGGTCGGCGGCTGACCCGCCGGTTCGCCGGGCGGCGTCCTCCGGGCGGCTGTCCTCCGGGCGGCTGTCCTCCGGACGGCCGGGACTCCCCGACGGGGCGGCCGCCTGCCGGGCGTACGGACCGCGACGGATCGTTCACCCGTACGGTCCACTCATACAACGCCCTGGAAAGCAACCCGCAACACCCCGGAAATACGTGTGACGTACGTCCCGGTTTCCGCCCCTGGGCGGATGTGGTCCACGCAACGTAAAATGAGAGCCTATGCGCGACTCCACATAAGTAATCGTTACTTCCTGGTTTCGAACGCATGGCTGCCGGGCATGAGCCTCAGACACCGCAGGCAACGGCGCCTGCTCTCTGTGGCTCCCCGGGCGTTGATCTCTCCGACTGCGACCCCATCCTCAGCGATGCAATGTCCGCATGTTGGAACGGGCCTTCCGCTTATCGAGAAGCACCCCATCATGTAACCTGCACGAAATTTCGCAGAGGGCCAACGTCGTCCCTCGGCAATGCATATGCCACGACGACGACGGGAGAGCCGATGCGCATCCACGCCTGGTCGCCCATGGACGGTCGCCCCGCCCAGCAGGGGATGTACGACCCCCGTAACGAACACGACGCCTGCGGTGTCGGGTTCGTCGCCACCCTGACCGGTGTGGCCAGCCACGCGCTGGTCGAGCAGGCGCTGACCGTACTGCGCAACCTCGAACACCGCGGCGCCACCGGCTCCGAGCCCGACTCGGGCGACGGCGCCGGAATCCTCCTCCAGGTCCCGGACGCCTTCCTCCGCGAAGAGGCCGGTTTCGACCTCCCGGAAGCCGGCGCGTACGCGGTCGGCATCGCCTTCCTCCCCGCCGACGGCTCCACGGACGCCGTCGCGGAGATCGAGAAGATCGCCGGCGAGGAGGGCCTCACCGTCCTCGGCTGGCGCGAGGTCCCGGTCGCCCCGGCCCTCCTCGGCAACGGCGCCCGCGCCACCATGCCCGAGTTCCGCCAGATCTTCGTCGCCGACGGCACCAGCACCGGCATCGCCCTCGACCGCAAGGCCTTCGTCCTGCGCAAGCGTGCCGAGCGGGAGGCCGGTGTCTACTTCCCGTCGCTCTCCGCCCGCACCCTCGTCTACAAGGGCATGCTCACCACCGGGCAGCTGGAGCCGTTCTTCCCCGACCTGTCCGACCGCCGGTTCGCCACCGCCGTCGCGCTCGTCCACTCCCGCTTCTCCACCAACACCTTCCCCAGCTGGCCCCTGGCACACCCGTACCGCTTCGTCGCGCACAACGGCGAGATCAACACGGTCAAGGGCAACCGCAACTGGATGAAGGCCCGCGAGTCGCAGCTCGCCTCCGGACTCTTCGGAGAAGCCGCGCTCGACCGCATCTTCCCCGTCTGCACCCCGGACGCCTCCGACTCGGCCTCCTTCGACGAGGTCCTGGAGCTCCTCCACCTCGGCGGCCGCTCGCTGCCGCACTCGGTGCTGATGATGGTCCCCGAGGCGTGGGAGAACCACGACTCCATGGACCCGGCCCGCCGCGCGTTCTACCAGTACCACTCCACGATGATGGAGCCCTGGGACGGACCCGCCTGCGTCACCTTCACCGACGGCACCCAGGTCGGCGCGGTCCTCGACCGCAACGGACTGCGCCCCGGCCGCTACTGGGTCACCGACGAGGGCCTCGTCGTCCTCTCCTCCGAGGTCGGCGTCCTCGACATCGACCCCGCCAAGGTCGTCCGCAAGGGCCGCCTCCAGCCCGGCAAGATGTTCCTCGTCGACACCGCCGAGCACCGCATCATCGAGGACGACGAGATCAAGGCCGGCCTCGCGGGCGAGCAGCCCTACGAGGAGTGGCTGGAGACCGGCGAGATCGAACTCGGCGACCTCCCCGAGCGCGAGCACATCGTGCACACCCACGCCTCGGTCACCCGCCGCCAGCAGACCTTCGGCTACACCGAGGAAGAGCTCCGCGTCCTCCTCGCCCCGATGGCCCGCACCGCCGGCGAACCGCTCGGCTCCATGGGCACCGACTCGCCCATCGCCGCGCTCTCCGCCCGCCCCCGGCTCCTCTTCGACTACTTCACCCAGCTCTTCGCCCAGGTCACCAACCCGCCGCTGGACGCCATCCGCGAGGAGCTCGTCACCTCGCTGCGCTCCTCGCTCGGCCCCCAGGGCAACATCCTGGAGCCGACCGCCGCGACGTGCCGCAGCGTCACGCTGCCCTTCCCGGTGATCGACAACGACGAGCTCGCCAAGCTGATACACATCAACGCCGACGGCGACATGCCGGGCATGAAGGCCGCCACCCTGGCCGGCCTCTACCGCGTCAGCGGCGGCGGCGACGCCCTCGCCGCCCGTATCGAGGCCATCTGCACCGAGGTCGACACCGCCATCGAGGACGGCGCCCGCCTCATCGTCCTCTCCGACCGGCACTCCGACGCCGAGCACGCGCCGATCCCGTCGCTGCTGCTCACCTCCGCCGTCCACCACCACCTCATCCGCACCAAGCAGCGCACCCAGGTGGGCCTGCTGGTCGAGGCCGGTGACGTCCGCGAGGTCCACCACGTCGCGCTGCTGATCGGTTACGGCGCCGCCGCGGTCAACCCGTACCTCGCCATGGAGTCCGTCGAGGACCTCGTCCGCGCCGGTACGTTCATCGAAGGCATCGAGCCCGAGCAGGCCATCCGGAACCTGATCTACGCCCTCGGCAAGGGCGTCCTCAAGGTCATGTCGAAGATGGGCATCTCCACCGTCGCCTCCTACCGCGGCGCCCAGGTCTTCGAGGCCGTCGGCCTCGACGAGGCCTTCGTCGCGACGTACTTCAACGGCACCGCCACCAAGATCGGCGGCGCCGGCCTCGACGTCGTCGCCAAGGAGGTCGCCGCCCGGCACACCAAGGCGTACCCCGCCTCCGGCATCGCGGCCTCGCACCGCGCACTGGAGATCGGCGGCGAGTACCAGTGGCGCCGCGAGGGCGAGCCGCACCTGTTCGACCCGGAGACGGTCTTCCGCCTCCAGCACGCCACCCGCAACCGCCGGTACGACATCTTCAAGAAGTACACGGACCGGGTGAACGAGCAGTCCGAGCGGCTGATGACGCTCCGCGGCCTGTTCGGCTTCAAGTCCGACCGCGCCCCGATCTCCGTCGACGAGGTCGAGTCGGTCGCCGACATCGTCAAGCGGTTCTCCACCGGCGCCATGTCGTACGGCTCGATCTCCCTCGAGGCGCACGAGACGCTCGCCATCGCGATGAACCAGCTCGGCGCCAAGTCGAACACCGGCGAGGGCGGCGAGGACGCCGACCGCCTGTACGACCCGGCGCGCCGCTCGTCCATCAAGCAGGTCGCCTCCGGCCGCTTCGGTGTCACCAGCGAGTACCTCGTCAACGCCGACGACATCCAGATCAAGATGGCGCAGGGCGCCAAGCCCGGCGAGGGCGGCCAGCTGCCCGGCCACAAGGTCTACCCCTGGGTCGCCAAGACCCGGCACTCCACGCCGGGCGTCGGCCTCATCTCGCCGCCGCCGCACCACGACATCTACTCCATCGAGGACCTGGCTCAGCTGATCCACGACCTCAAGAACGCCAACCCGGCGGCCCGCATCCACGTGAAGCTGGTCTCCGAGGTCGGCGTCGGCACGGTCGCGGCCGGTGTGTCCAAGGCCCACGCGGACGTCGTCCTGATCTCCGGCCACGACGGCGGAACGGGCGCCTCCCCGCTCACCTCGCTCAAGCACGCGGGCGGCCCCTGGGAGCTCGGCCTCGCCGAGACCCAGCAGACCCTGCTCCTCAACGGCCTGCGCGACCGCATCGTCGTGCAGACCGACGGCCAGCTCAAGACCGGCCGCGACGTCGTCATCGCCGCGCTGCTGGGCGCCGAGGAGTTCGGTTTCGCGACCGCACCGCTCGTCGTCTCCGGCTGCGTCATGATGCGCGTCTGCCACCTCGACACCTGCCCGGTCGGCATCGCCACGCAGAACCCCGTGCTGCGCGAGCGCTTCTCCGGCAAGGCCGAGTACGTCGTGAACTTCTTCCAGTTCATCGCCGAGGAGGTCCGCGAGATCCTCGCCGAGCTGGGCTTCCGCACGATCGAAGAGGCGGTCGGCCACGCCGAACTCCTCGACACCGACCGGGCGATCACCCACTGGAAGGCCCAGGGCCTCGACCTGGCGCCGCTGTTCCACGTGCCCGAGCTCCCCGAGGGCGCGGTCCGCCACCGGATCCACGAGCAGGACCACGGCCTCGCCAAGGCGCTCGACAACCAGCTGATCAAGCTCGCCGCCGACGCGCTCGGCGCCGACAGCGCGGAAGCCGCCCAGCCGGTCCGCGCCCAGGTCCCCATCCGCAACGTCAACCGCACCGTCGGTACGATGCTCGGCCACGAGATCACGAAGAAGTTCGGCGGCGCGGGCCTGCCCGAGAACACCGTCGACATCACCTTCACGGGCTCGGCCGGCCAGTCCTTCGGCGCCTTCCTCCCCGCCGGAGTCACCCTCCGCCTGGAGGGCGACGCCAACGACTACGTCGGCAAGGGCCTCTCCGGCGGCCGGATCGTCATCCGCCCGGACCGCGGTGCCGACCACCTCGCCGAGTACTCCACCATCGCGGGCAACACCATCGGCTACGGCGCCACCGGCGGCGAGCTGTTCCTGCGGGGCCGTACCGGCGAACGCTTCTGCGTCCGCAACTCCGGTGCCACCGTCGTCTCCGAAGGCGTGGGCGACCACGGCTGCGAGTACATGACCGGCGGCCACGCCGTCGTCCTCGGCGAGACCGGCCGCAACTTCGCCGCCGGCATGTCCGGCGGGGTCGCGTACGTCATCGACCTCGACCGCGACAACGTCAACTCGGGTAATCTCGGCGCGATCGAGGAGCTCTCCGAGGCAGACGCCCAGTGGCTGCACGACGTCGTGCGCCGCCACCAGGAGGAGACCGGCTCGACCGTCGCCGAAAAGCTCCTGGCCGAGTGGGCCACCGCCGTGACCCGCTTCAGCAAGATCATCCCGTCCACCTACAAGGCAGTGCTCGCCGCCAAGGACGCCGCTGAGCTCGCCGGTCTCTCCGAGCAGGAGACCACCGAGAAGATGATGGAGGCGGCGACCAATGGCTGACCCCAAGGGCTTCCTGACCACCGGGCGCGAGGTCGCGCAGACCCGCCCCGTGGGTGAGCGCGTCAAGGACTGGAACGAGGTCTACGTTCCGGGCTCCCTGCTCCCCATCATCAGCAAGCAGGCCGGCCGCTGCATGGACTGCGGCATCCCGTTCTGCCACAACGGCTGCCCGCTCGGAAACCTCATTCCCGAGTGGAACGACTACGCCTACCGCGAGGACTGGACGGCCGCGTCCGAGCGCCTGCACGCCACGAACAACTTCCCGGAGTTCACCGGGCGGCTGTGCCCGGCTCCCTGCGAGTCGGCGTGCGTGCTCGGCATCAACCAGCCGGCCGTCACCATCAAGAACGTCGAAGTCTCCATCATCGACAAGGCGTGGGACAGCGGCGACGTCACCCCGCAGCCGCCCGAGCGCCTCTCCGGCAAGACCGTCGCCGTCATCGGCTCCGGCCCCGCCGGACTCGCCGCCGCCCAGCAGCTGACCCGGGCCGGCCACACGGTGGTCGTGTACGAGCGCGCCGACCGCATCGGCGGCCTGCTGCGCTACGGCATCCCCGAGTTCAAGATGGAGAAGTCGCACATCAACCGCCGCATCGAGCAGATGCGCGCGGAGGGCACCAAGTTCCGCACCGAGGTGGAGATCGGCGCCGACATGCCGGCCGACGCGCTTCGCCGCCGCTACGACGCGGTCGTCGTCGCGGCCGGTGCCACGGTCTCCCGCGACCTCCCCGTCCCGGGCCGTGAGCTGGGCGGCGTGCACTACGCCATGGAGTACCTCCCGCTCGCCAACAAGGTGCAGGAGGGCGACCTGACGGTCTCCCCGATCAGCGCCGAGGGCAAGCACGTGGTGGTCATCGGCGGCGGCGACACCGGAGCCGACTGCGTGGGCACCGCCCACCGCCAGGGCGCGCTCTCCGTCACCCAGCTGGAGATCATGCCGCGGCCCGGCGAGGACCGGAACGCCAACCAGCCCTGGCCGACCTTCCCCATGCTCTACAAGGTCACCTCGGCGCACGAGGAGGGCGGCGAGCGGCTCTACTCCGTCTCCACCACCCACTTCGAGGGCGACGAGGACGGCAACGTCCAGTCACTGCACCTCATCGAGGTGCAGTTCAAGGACGGCAAGCTGGAGCAGAAGTCCGGCACCGAGCGTGTCATCCCGGCCCAGCTCGTCACCCTCGCCATGGGCTTCACCGGCACCGACCAGGCCAACGGCCTCGTCGAGCAGTTCGGTCTCGGCCTCGACGAGCGCGGCAACATCGCCCGCGACGCCGACTACGCCACCAACGTCGAAGGCGTCTTCGTCGCCGGTGACGCCGGCCGCGGCCAGTCGCTCATCGTGTGGGCCATCGCCGAGGGCCGCTCCGCGGCACGCGGCGTGGACCGCTTCCTGACCGGGACCAGCGCCCTGCCGGCCCCGATCCGCCCGACGGACCGCTCCCTGATGGTCTGACCCCCGATCGCCGGAGCCGGCCGTGCTTTCACGGCCGGGCCCCGGAGCAGACGTCCCGTACAACGGCGTACGGAACTGAACGCGGCGCCTACCTCGTCCCCGACCGGACTTGGGTGGGCGCCGTGGCGCGTCCGGGGCGGGCCACCGGAACACGGCAATGCCCGGCACGGACGTCTCCGTGCCGGGCATTGCCGTGTTCTGGGCTCTCAGCCGCCCGTCAGCGCGTTCGTCCTCAGCACCACCACGAGCGCCAGCAGCCCCAGCAGCACCACGGCGGCGACGCTCTGCGCCAGACCGTTGCGGAGCTTCGCGGGGGCGTACGCCAGCCCGGACATCACCAGGCCACCGGTGAGCAGGCCGCCGAGGTGGCCCTGCCAGGAGGTGAAGAAGGCGGAGATCACCATCCACACCAGGAACCCGGCCATGAAGCGGTTCAGCTGGCTCACGTCGCGGCCCAGCCGCCGGCCGATGACGTAGAGGGCGGCGGCCAGGCCGAAGATCGCACCGGAGGCCCCCACGGTGTTGCTGTCGGGCGCCAGTGCGTACACCAGCACCGAACTGCCCACCGCGGAGAGCAGGTACAGCGCCGCGTACCGGACCTTGCCGAGCTGGCCCTCCACGTCCCGGCCGAGGTTCCAGAGCGCCAGCATGTTGAAGACCAGGTGCATCACGCCGATCGACGAGTCCGGCGGCAGATGCAGGAACGAGCCGGTGAGCAGCCGGTACCACTCGCCGCCGACCACGCCGGTCGTCTCGTAACCGGGCGGCGTCCAGCCGTCGTACACGTACAGGGCTCCGTCGGGGCCGGTGAGCGCGGCTCCCAGCATCCCGAACCGGTCCAGGATCTCCGGCTTCACGACCTCGGCGACGTAGGCGAGGACGTTCAGGGCGATGAGCACGTACGTGACCAGGGGCTTCGTACGGGGCGGGACCCGGCCGCCGAAGAGGCTCCGCGCCTGACGGACCGTGCGGTTGCCCTCCCGTACGCACTCCGGACACTGGTGGCCGACCGCGGCCTCACGCATGCAGTCCGGGCATATCCGGCGGTCGCAGCGGGTGCAGCGGACATGCGTCTCGAAGGACGGATGGCGGTAACAGGTGGGGGTGTCGGCGGGGGTGTCGGCCTCCATGACCGGCTCCTTCACTGGGCGAGGTGGTGCGCGGTGCCGAGGTGACGGCGGCGATCAAGATAGCGAACCTAGAATTCGGACCATATGCCCGGGTGTCGGATGGCAGCCCGGGGGTGGTGCCGGGACCGCCAACCCGCTTGCCCGGCAGGCGTGGAGCGGTAGTGGCTCGGCGCCCGGCAAAGCCGGATCGGATCGCTCGGGATCGGACCGGATCGGAACGGAGACAGGCATGATCGGATCACCCCCGGCCGCGGGCCCCGCGCTCTCCCTCGACAAGGTGGAGGCGCGTGCGCCCGGCCTCGTCAGCCTCTACAAGAGGGCGGGCGTCTCCCTGCGCAAGCGCGGTATGGACGGCGCCAGGGCCGCGGTCTACCTGGTCCTCGACTACTCGGGCTCGATGAAGGACTACTACAAGGACGGCAGCGTTCAGGCCCTCGCGGACCAGGTCCTCGGGCTGTCGGCCCATCTCGACGACGACGGACGCGTCCCCGTCGTCTTCTTCTCCACCGACATCGACGCCGTTACCGACATCGCGCTCGACAACCACCGCGGGCGCGTCGACGCGATCGCGGCGGGCCTCGGGCACATGGGGAAGACCAGCTACCACCTGGCGATGGACGCGGTCATCGACCACTACCTCGACAGCGGCTCCACCGCCCCCGCTCTCGTCGTCTTCCAGACCGACGGCGGCCCGATCAACAAACTCGCGGCCGAACGCTACCTCTGCAAGGCCGCCGAACTCCCCCTGTTCTGGCAGTTCGTCGGTTTCGGCAACACCCGCAGCACGCAGTTCGACTTCCTGCGCAAGCTCGACGAACTCGCCGTCCCCGCCAAGCGCGTGGTCGACAACGCCGGGTACTTCCACGCCGGACCCGACCCCCGCACCGTCCCCGACGAGGAGCTCTACGACCGGCTCGTGGCGGAGTTCCCGCTCTGGCTCGCGGCGGCCCGGGAACGCGGCATCGTGGGGTGACTCGGGGGAGAGGGCCGTCGAGGGGGCGTGGCGGGGCGCGCGGTACCGGGCTCACCGGTCGCGCGGCCCGGCGTCGGGCACCCGTTGCGGTGACCCGCCGGAAATCCTGACAGAAGGTGTCGGGATGAGGCGGTTCGATGGGAGCCATGACACCGAACACCCCCGCCCCCGCCACCACGACCCCCACCACCTGGGCGGACTTCCACGCGGCCGAACCCGGGTTCGCCACCACCGCCGAGAAGCGCTTCCGCCTCTACCGCCACCAGGTCCTGGCCACCCTCCGCAAGGACGGCTCGCCCCGGGTCTCCGGGCTGGAGGCCGACTTCCGCTTCGGCGAGATGCTGCTCGGCATGATGCCCCACTCCCGCAAGGCCCTCGACCTGTTCCGCGACCCCCGCTTCGCGATCCAGGCGAACCCCGGACCGGACGCCGAGATGGCCGACGGCGACGTACGCGTCGCCGGCCGCGCGACCGAGGTCACCGACCCCGCCCTGCTGGCCCGCTTCATCGAGGAGGCCACACCCCCCGAGCCGTTCCACCTCTTCCGCGTCGACCTCACCGAGGTGGTCCACACCGGCATGGACGGCGAGGAACTCGTCGTCCGCTCCTGGACCCCGGGCCGCGGACTGCGCACGGTGCGCCGGGGGAACGAGGGGCCGGTGGTGTGAGGGCGTGCCCGGGAGCCGCTCGCCGACCATCCCCGGCGCCTCGCGTCGCTCGACCTCGTCGCCGGGGCCGGGAGGCTCACCCCGACCGGGGCCGCGAGCCGTCCCGGCCACAGGCCCGGCCCCTGCCCGAGGGCGGCGCGGACGACGTCCGACGCCGAGGAGACGCGCGGTACCCGGGTGAGCCGCGCCTCCCCGCGACCCGCCAGAACTCCCTGGTGGCGGGCGTGCGGGCCCCTGGTGGGCAAGTTTCCAAGATCCGGAGCCTCAAGATCCACCACTCGCCGGGAGGACGTGCTACGGTGTTCCAGTTGCAGTTTTGGTACCCATGAACTTTATGTGCGCCTGACGGGAATGCTTCCTCAGGCGCATTATTGTTTTCCGGCTTTCTCCGGATGGGGCTCAATGCGGCGACTTGGAATTCGTAAAGTGCGGATTCTCGGCACTGCACCTCTTTTAGGAGAATGACATGGCTACTGGAACCGTGAAGTGGTTCAACTCGGAAAAGGGCTTCGGCTTCATCGAGCAGGACGGCGGCGGCGCCGACGTCTTCGCCCACTACTCCAACATCGCCACCTCGGGCTTCCGTGAGCTCCAGGAGGGCCAGAAGGTCTCCTTCGACGTCACGCAGGGCCAGAAGGGCCCGCAGGCGGAGAACATCGTCCCCGCCTAATTCGGCCGGACGCGTACCTCGCAGCCGGGGCTCGCACCTTCACGGTGCGGGCCCCGGTTTGTGCTGTCTCCGGGACGTCCTGTCACCGGAGCACCCGCCATGTGCCGCATCCTGGGGCGCACATGAAAGCGGTCCGAAGAGCATGTCGCAGCGACCCAGGAATCCCCCAGGAGGGAAATTCCGTATGACCCGCTTCGAACGCCAGGACCGACCGGCCGGCAACCGTCAGCCGAGTGGACGGGGCCGCGCCCAGTCCCAGGCCGCCCCCGCCCGCCGTGGAGCCTCCAAGGCTCCCGCGCGCCGTCGTCCCGCCGCTCCGCAGGGCGGCGAGTTCGCCCTGCCGGAGACCCTCACCCCCGCTCTGCCCGCCGTCGAGGCGTTCGCCGAGCTGGACATGCCCGCCGCGCTGCTGAAGACGCTGGCCGCGCAGGGTGTCACCGACCCCTTCCCGATCCAGGGCGCCACCCTGCCGAACTCGCTCGCCGGCCGGGACATCCTCGGCCGCGGCCGTACCGGCTCCGGCAAGACGCTCGCCTTCGGCCTCGCGCTGCTGGCCCGTACCGCCGGACGCCGCAGCGAGCCCCGCGCCCCGCTGGCCCTCGTGCTGGTCCCGACCCGCGAGCTCGCCCAGCAGGTGACCGACGCGCTCACGCCGTACGCCACCTCCGTGAACCTGCGCCTGGCGACCGTGGTCGGCGGGATGTCGCTCACCAAGCAGGCCGCCACGCTCCGGCGCGGCGCCGAGGTGCTCGTCGCCACTCCGGGCCGCCTGAAGGACCTCATCGAGCGCGGCGACTGCCGCCTGGACGAGGTCTCCATCACGGTCCTCGACGAGGCCGACCAGATGGCCGACATGGGCTTCATGCCGCAGGTCACCGCCCTGCTCAAGCAGGTCGAGGCGGACGGCCAGCGGATGCTGTTCTCCGCCACCCTGGACAAGAACATCGACCGGCTGGTCAAGATGTTCCTGACCGACCCGGTCGTGCACTCCGTCGACCCGTCGGCCGGCGCCGTCACCACGATGGAGCACCACGTGCTGCACGTGCTGGACGACACCGACAAGAAGGCCGTCGCCACGAAGATCGCCGCCCGCGAGGGCCGCGTGATCATGTTCGTCGACACCAAGCGTGCCGCCGACCGCTTCGCCAAGCGCCTGCTCGCCGCCGGTGTCCGCGCCGCCGCCCTGCACGGCGGCCGGTCCCAGCCGCAGCGCAACCGCACCCTGGACCAGTTCAAGGACGGCCAGGTCACGGCGCTCGTCGCGACCAACGTGGCGGCCCGCGGCATCCACGTCGACGACCTCGACCTCGTCGTCAACGTGGACCCGCCCACCGACCACAAGGACTACCTCCACCGGGGCGGCCGTACCGCGCGCGCCGGCGAGTCCGGCAGCGTCGTCACGCTGGTGCTGCCCGAGGAGAAGCGGGACATGACCCGCCTCATGCAGGACGCGGGCATCGCCCCGCAGACCACCCGCATCACCTCCAGCGACCCGGAGCTCAGCCGGATCACCGGCGCCCGCGAGCCCTCCGGCATCGCGGTCGTCATCGAGGTGCCGCAGCCGACCCCGCCGAAGCAGCGCACCCGCTCCGGCGGCCAGCCGGGCACCGGCACCACCACCCGCTCGGGCAGCCGCGGCCGCGGCCGCCGGGGCGGCGCGGGTGGCGCGGGCGGCACCGGATCCGCGGGCACCACCGGGACCACCGGCGGCGCACGCGGCACGGGCAACGGCGGCGGTCGCGGCGGAGCCTCCGCCGGGGCGCAGCGCGGCGAGGCCCGCGGTGCGGGCGCCGGGCGTACGGGCGCGAGCGCCGGGCGCACCGGTTCCGGCCGTACGGGCTCGGGCTCGGGCCGCACCGGCACCGGCTCCGGCCGTCCCGCCGGGGCGGGCCGGGGCAACGGCGGCAACGGCGGGGGAGCACCCCGCAGCCGCCGCGCCGCGTAAGGCTCGGCAGCCCAGTAGCGTAGGGCGACGCCCGGTCCGGTTCTCCGGACCGGGCGTCGTGCTGTGCGGGGGAGCACGGGCGGGTACGGGGGAGTGCCCGGGGGCGGGCGCCGGGCCCGGAGTAGTACGGGCGAACGAACGATCATCACATGGGGTGGCCGGTGCTTCCGCCGCCCTCCACCGGGGCAGCCTGCCCACCGAAGCGGCGCCGGAGCGGCGGCGCGCCGTACGGGAGGGGCGGGCGCACATGACATCGGAGACCCGGGAGGACGGCGGGAGCGGGCCGGTCCTGCTCGCCGCCGGTCTGGCCGATCTGGCCCTGACCACCTGCGGCGCGGCCTGGACCGCCGCGCGCGGTCTGATCGGCCGCTCCGACCTGGGAGACCTCGCCCAGCAGGGGGAGCAGGACCTCCGGGCGCGCGGCCGCCTGGCGCTCGACCGGGTGGGCACCGGCCCCGCACACCTGGAGATCCTCGCGCGCCACGCCCGTACCCGGGGCGCGGGCGGGCCCGGTGCCTGAACCCGCACGCCTCGCCCCAGGGCCGGTCACGCACCCCGCACCGGGGCCCGCACACGCCGTACCCCTGCCCGGGCCCCGGCGGCCCGCCGTCGCGCCACCGGCGGCCCGACCCGCTCCCGCGCCCGCCGTGCCCGAGCCGTCGGAACTCGCCGCGCTGCGGGCCCGGGTGGACCGGGAGCTGCGGCGGTTCGTCGACGCGGAGACCGACGCGCTGCTCGCCGTCGACGAGGACCTCGCCCCGCTCGCGGCCGTCCTCTCCGACGCCACCGCCCACGGCAAACGGCTGCGGTCGGCGTTCTGCTACTGGGGCTGGCGGGCGGCGCGGCAGCCGGACAGCGAGGCCATGGTCCGGGCGGCGGCCGCCATGGAACTCGTCCACGCGGCGGCCGTCGTCCACGACGACATCATCGACGACAGCCGGCTGCGGCACGGCCTGCCGACCGCCCACGTCGCCCTGCGCTCCGCCGTCACCCGCGGCACCCGGCGCACCCCGCGCGCCGCCTCGCTCGCGATGCTCGCCGGAGACCTGCTGATGTCCTGGGCCGGACAGCTCTTCACCGGCTGCGGCCTGCCCGGCGCCTACCTGGCCCGGGCCCGCCCCCTCTGGGGCGTACTGGCCCGCGAACTCGTCGCCGGGGAGGCCCTGGAGATCCTGCGCACCGCCGGACCGCCCGACGTACGGCAGTCGCTGAAGGTGATCCGGTACAAGACCGCCAAGTACACCGTGGAACACCCCCTGCACATCGGTGCCGCGCTCGGCGGCGGCGACGCGGCCCTGCGCGACACCTTCACCGACTACGGACTGCCGCTCGGCGAGGCGTTCCAGCTCCGCGACGACCTCCTCGGCCTGTTCGGCGAACCGGAGCACACCGGCAAGGCCAACACCGACGACATCACGGGCGCCCGCCCCACCGCGCTGATCGCCCTCGCCCTCGCGGCGGCCGCCCCCGCCGAGCGCCGCGAACTCGCCGCCCTCCTCGGGCGGTCCGGTCCCACCGCCGCCCAACTCGGCCTGGTACGCGCCGTCGTGGAGTCCACCGGCGCCCGCGCCCGCGTCGAACGCATGATCGGCGAGCGGGTCTCCCTCGCCACCCGGGCGCTCGACGGCGCCGGCCTCCCCGCACCCGCGCACGCCGCCCTCACCCACCTGGCCACGGCGGTCACCGCCCGCCCCGCCTGACACCCCGCCGACCCGCCCCACCCCGAGGAGCCACCCGTGTACCCGACCGAGCAGTCCATGGACGCGCTGCGCCAGTGCGGCGACGAACTCGCCGACGCCACGGTCGCCACCCTCTTCGAGCGCGGCGAGACGGGGAAGTTCAACACCCTGATGCGGTACGTCTCCGTGGCCGGGCAGCCCCTCCCGGACGGACTGCCGGACGTCGCCCGCGCCTACCTCCACGAGACCAGCAGCCCGCCCTCCTGGGTCGACTGGGAGGAGATGGAGAGAGCGCGGCTCTTCTTCATCGACAACAACGTGCACATCTCCACCGCCCTCTCCTTCGCCGCCATGCCCGCCTGCTACGTCGTCCCGCACATCGCGAAGCTCCTGTCGGCGACGCACTCGCTGAACTACCCCTCCAAACGCATGGCGGAGACCGGGCAGTTCACCGTCCACCTCATGCAGCCCGACGCCTTCGAAGCCGGCGGACGCTTCCTCCCGGCCGCCCAGAAAGTCCGCCTGCTGCACGCCTCCATCCGCTACCACCTGCGGCGCGAGGGCCGCTGGGACACGGCGGCCCTCGGCACGCCGATCTGCCAGGAGGACATGATCGGCGGGCAGATGATGTTCTCGATGCAGGTACTGGACGCCCTGCACCGGCTCGGCATCCACATGAGCGTCGAGGGCGCGGAGGCCTACCACTACGCCTGGCGTGTCGTCGGCGCGATGCTCGGCGTCGACCAGGAACACGCCCCCAAGGACCTCGACCAGGCCCGTGCCTTCTCCGACCTCTACATGACCCGCCACATGGGCCCGAGCGACGAAGGCGTCGTCCTCACCCGGCAGTTGATCGACCTGTACGAGGAAGTGGTCCCCGGAACCCTGCTCGACCCGGTCGTCTCCGCGCTGATCCGCCACCTGATCGGCGACACCTGCGCCGACTGGCTCGGCGTCGCCCGCACCCCCTGGGACACCGTCGTCAAGGCCGCCCCCGCCCTGATGAACGTACTGGAGACCATCGAGGACCGCTCGCCCCTGGGCGCGTGGGCCCTGGACCGCCTCGGCCACCTCACCACCCTGTTCGAGCTCTCCTCGCTCACCCGGGGCCGGGTCATGCACTACGCGATCCCCGAACACCTCAAGAAGGACTACGGCCTCTCCACCGCCGTCCCCCGCACCCGGCGCTGGACCCCGCCCGCCCCGGCCGTCTGACCGGCCGGTACGGCTCCTGGTTCACGTGTCGCACGCCCACTGCGTCCCGCACACCCCGCAGCGCGCCCGGACCGGGCCGCGCACCGGCACCCGGAGCCGCTGATGGCACGTCGGGCAGTCGAACAGCACCTGCCGCTCCGGACCGCCGCCCTCGAAGGCGTACGGAGCACCGGGCGCCGCCACCGCCCGGTGCCGGTCCCGGGCGTACCGCATCCGGCCCATCCCGCCCGCCGCCCGCAACGGCGGCACCCGCAGATCCCGCAGCGCCCTGGACCGGCCCTCGGTATACGCCTGGTACGCCCGCGGGCTGGTGAACCACGGCGAGGGATCCTCACCGAACGCCAGCGACCGCTTCGCCAGCACGTACCCGAACTCCTCCGGCGTCAGATAACCCAGCTTCTGCCGGGTCAGCGCATCCTCCCGGAACGCGTCCAGCAGCAGCCAGCCCGCGCCGAGATACACCGCCACCGTGTCGGTCAGTATCTCGTTCTCCCGGGTCCCCGGGAACTCCAACCCCAGCCGGTGCAAGAGCACATGGGTCACCTCGTGCACCAACGCGGCACCCACATCACGCCGGTTGGAGCGAAAACGGTCGTTCAGCTCCACGAAGTACTCCGGACCCGAAGCGAGTTCGACGGTCGCCGCATGGTCCATCCGGCGGAAACCGACGATCATCCGGGCATCGGGCAGCCGCAGGTGAGCCACCGCGGCCCGGGCCACCCGCTGCGCACCCCCGTACAGCTCCTCCGCGTCCGCGAACGCGACCTCGGCGGCCGGCAGGCTCCCCGCGTACGCACGCACACCCGCGCCGCCCATCCGCCGGTACAGCGCGGTGATCGAAGCCCTGACCGTGCCCAGATGCGGATAGCCGCGCACCACCGGGCCCCCGGGCCGACCGCTCTCCACCACGTCCCCACCCCCCGGCAGGCGGCCCGGCGCCGCTCCCCTTCCACCGTACGGGGCCAGGGGGCGTCCGGGCACGCGACGGCCGGCCCTCGCGGAGTGCCGTGCGGCGGCCCCGGGCCGGTACCGCCCACCGACGCCCACCCGCCGGCGCACTACGTCTAAGCTCGTCGACCATGAACGACATCGATCCGTCCGTACGCGCCGAACTCAACCGGCTGCGCGAGAGCATCGACAACATCGACGCCGCCGTCGTCCACATGCTCGCCGAACGGTTCAAGTGCACCCAGCAAGTGGGACACCTGAAGGCCGCTCACCAGCTCCCGCCCGCCGACCCGGCGCGCGAGGCGCGGCAGATCGAGCGGCTCCGCCAGCTCGCCGGCAACGCCAAGCTCGACCCGGCCTTCGCGGAGAAGCTCCTCAACTTCATCGTCGCCGAGGTGATCCGCCACCACGAGCGGATCGCGGAGGAGACGACCGGCGGCGACCGGGCGACCGGAAGCGCCGGCCCCCAGGAGGCGTGACCCGCCCCCGAAGCCCCCGGGGCTCCCGCCGGCCGGGTGTACGGGCGGACCGCCCGCACACCCGCCCGGCGGGAGAACCCCGTCGCACGCCCTCGGAGCGGTACGGCAGCATGGAGAAATGTCCGTACTGACGCGCGACGAAGCGCAGACCCGAGCCCGCACCATCGACGTCCAGCGATACACGGTGGACCTCGACCTCACCACCGGCGACGAGACCTTCACGTCCAGCACCGCCATCCGGTTCACCGCACGCACCGCCGGCGACACGTTCATCGAGGTCAAGCCCGCAGAACTGCACGCGCTCAGCCTCGACGGACACCCCCTCGACCCCGCCCTCCTCGCCGACGACCGCTACCCCCTCACCGGGCTGACCGCCGGCCCTCACGAGCTCCGCGCCGACGCCACCATGCGCTACTCCCGCACCGGCGAGGGCATGCACCGCTTCACCGACCCCACCGACGGCGAGAGCTACGTCTACACCCAGCTCTTCCTCGACGACGTGCAGCGCGTCTTCCCCGCCTTCGACCAGCCCGACCTCAAGTCCGTCTTCGAGATCACCGTCACCGCCCCCGACGGCTGGAACGTCCTCGGCAACGGCATCTCCACCCCCACCGGCGACGGCCGCTGGACCATCGCCCCCACCCCCCTCATCTCCACCTACCTCGTCGCCGTCGCCGCGGGCCCCTGGCACTCCGTGACCACCGAGCACGCCGGCATCCCCTTCGGCATCCACTGCCGCCGCTCCCTCGCCCCCTACCTCGACGCCGACGCCGACGAGATCCTCGACACCACCCGCGCCTGCTTCGACCGCTACCACGAGAAGTTCGACGAGCCCTACCCGTTCGACTCCTACGACCAGGCCTTCGTCCCCGAGTTCAACGCCGGCGCCATGGAGAACCCCGGACTCGTCACCTTCCGCGACGAGTTCGTCTACCGCTCCGCCGTCACCGACACCGAACGCCAGACCCGCGCCATGGTCATCTCCCACGAGATGGCCCACATGTGGTTCGGCGACCTCGTCACCCTCAGCTGGTGGGACGACATCTGGCTCAACGAGTCCTTCGCCGAGTACATGGGCTACCAGACCATCGCCGAAGCCACCCGCTTCACCGACACCTGGGTCGACTTCGGCGTCGCCCGCAAGGGCTGGGGATACGACGCCGACCAGCGCCCCTCCACCCACCCCGTCGCCCCCGACCCCGCCGCCGTGCCCGACACCGCCTCCGCACTCGTCAACTTCGACGGCATCTCCTACGCCAAGGGCGCCTCCGCGCTCCGCCAGCTCGTCACCTGGATCGGCGAGAAGGACTTCCTCGCCGGCATCAACGCCCACTTCGCGCGCCACAAGTTCGCCAACGCCGGCCTCGCCGACTTCATCGACAACCTCGCCTCCGCCACCGACCGCGACGTCCACGGCTGGGCCGACACCTGGCTGCGCACCACCGGCCCCGACACCCTCACCGCCCGCGTCGACGACCTCGGCAACGAGTGGACCCTCGCCGTCGACCACCTCGGCAGCCGCCCCCACCGCATCGCCGTCGGCCTCTACGACCACGAACTCGGCACCGGCCCCGACCGCCTCGTCCTGCGCGGCCGCGTCGAAGTCGACGTCCCCGGCACCGGCGAACCCCTCACCCTCCCCGGCCGGCGCCCCGTCCTCGTCGTCCCCAACGACCAGGACCTCACCTACGCCAAGACCCGCCTCGACCCCGCATCCTGGACCGCCGTCGAACACGGCCTCTCCGGCGTCCCCGACCCCCTCACCCGCGCCGTCATCTGGAACACCGCCCGCGACATGGTCCGCGACGGCGACCTCCACCCCGCCGCCCACCTCGCCCTCGCCCGCACCCACCTCCCGCACGAGACCGACCTCGCCCTCGTCCAGGGCGTCCTCGGCTTCGCCGCCCTCCTCACCGACCGCTACCTCACCCCCGAAGAGCGCCCCGCCGCCCTCGCCACCCTCACCGACCTCTGCCGCGACCTCGTCCGCCGCACCGAGGACGGCAGCAACCCCGGACTGCGCCTCGTCGCCGTACGCCACCTCATCGACGCCGCCACCCAGCCCGACACCCTCCAGGAATGGCTCGCCGACGGCACCGCACCCGGCGGCCCCGAACTCGACCCCGAACTGCGCTGGCGCGTCCTCACCCGCCTCGCCGTCCTCGGCGCCACCGACGGGACCGCCATCGCCGCCGAACTCGCCCAGGACCCCAGCGCCGCAGGCCAGGAAGGCGCAGCCCGCTGCCGCGCCGCCCTGCCCGACCCCGAGGCCAAGGCCGCCGCCTGGCAGTCCCTGTTCCACGACGACACGCTCTCCAACTACCTCTTCACCGCCACCGCGCAGGGCTTCTGGCAGCCCGAACAGACCGGCCTCACCCGCGACTACGTCGCCCGCTACTACCCCGACGCCGCGGCCCTCGCCGCCCGCCGGGGCCCCGCCATCGCCACCGCCGCGGGCCGCGCCGCCTTCCCCGCCTACGACGTGGACGCCGACGCCCTCGCACTCGGCCACCGCGCCCTCGAAGACGGAACCCTCACCCCCGCCCTCCGGCGCAAGCTCGTCGACGAACTCGACGACCTGCGCCGCGCCCTGGCCGTACGCGACGCCCACTGACCCTCCGCGGCCACCCGCGCCCGGCTCCCCTCCGCCCGAGGGGAGCCGGGCGCCGTCATGCCCGGCCCATCCCATGAACCAGCGCGCCGACGACGGCAGTCGCACGGGACGCCGGGTGCCGTGCGTACCTCCGCCACCCCATCCGTGCGTACCCGACCGGCTCGAACTCCCGTACAGGAGTGGGGAATACGTACGCGTGCGCCGCGACACACGCCCATACCC
This sequence comes from Streptomyces sp. NPDC001770, assembly GCF_053596135.1. Classification (NCBI taxonomy): domain Bacteria; kingdom Bacillati; phylum Actinomycetota; class Actinomycetes; order Kitasatosporales; family Streptomycetaceae; genus Streptomyces; species Streptomyces sp. NPDC001770. The sequence continues at coordinate 116,662 of NZ_JBSFFN010000002.1, forward strand.
CTCTAGGGTCGGCATCGTTGGACCGGGCGGCCAAGCCACAACCCGAACAGAGAGACGCCCGCACGTCCACCGCCACCACACCAACGAAGGGGCAGCCCACACCCATGTCCTCCACCCCACCCCTCGCCGGCGGCACCGCGGGCCCCGACCACCTCCGCCCCCTCCTCGACACCGTCCTCACCGCCCTCCACGAAGGCGCCACCCGCCGCGCCGGCCCCCTCCCCGCCGGAGGCCCCACCGCCACCACCGCCCGCACCCGCCACGCCATCGGCCCCCTCCTCCCCGACCGGGGCACCGGCGCCCACCACGCCCTGAACACCCTCGTCACCGCCCTCGCCGAAGGCGCCGCGGACCCCGCACACCCCCACTGCGCCGCCCACCTCCACACCCCGCCCCTCGCCCTCGCCGCAGCCGCCGACCTCGCCGCCTCAGCCCTCAACCCCTCCATGGACTCCTGGGACCAGGCACCCGCCGCCACCACCCTCGAAACCGAACTCACCGCCACCCTCGCCCGCGAGATCTACCCCCACCACCCCCACCCCGACGCCGTCATCACCACCGGCGGCACCGAAGCCAACCAACTCGCCCTCCTCCTCGCCCGCGAACGCCACGGCCCCGTACAGACCATCCACGCCACCAACGCCCACCACAGCATCACCCGCGCCGCCTGGCTCCTCGGCCTCCCCACACCCCACGTCGTCCCCGCCCCCACCGGCACCATGGACCTCACCGCCCTCCACCACGCCCTCACCACCACTCCCGGCCCCCACCTCGTCACCGCCACCGCCGGCACCACCGACAGCGGCGCCATCGACCCCCTCACCGCCATCGCCGACCTCTGCGACACCCACGGCGCCGAACTCCACGTCGACGCCGCCTACGGAGGAACCCTCCTCCTCAGCCCCACCCACCGCAACAAAGTCCGCGGCCTCCACCGCGCCCACAGCGTCACCCTCGACCTCCACAAACTCGGCTGGCAGCCCGCCCCCGCCGGCCTGCTCGCCGTCCCCGACCACCACCACCTCGCCCCCCTCCACCACCTCGCCCCCTATCTCAACGCCGACGACGACACCGAAGCCGGCATCCCCGACACCCTCGGCCGGTCCCTACGCACCACCCGACGGCCCGACGCCCTCAAAATCGCCGTCACCCTCCAGGCCCTCGGCCGCGACGGACTCGCCGACCTCATCGACCGCACCCTCGCCGCCGCTCACCACCTCGCCGACCTCATCACCCGCACCCCCGGCCTCGAACTCCACGCACCCCCCACCATCAGCACCGTCCTCTTCCGCCCCACCGACGCCGACGACCGCACCGTCGCCACCCTCCGCCGCACCCTCCTCGACCACGGCCACGCCGTCCTCGGCCGCGCCCACGCCGACGACCGGCTCTGGCTCAAAGCCACCCTCCTCAACCCCCGCACCACCCCCGTCGACCTCGCCGCCCTCCTCGCCCACGTCACCCGCCTCAGCACCGAACTCCACGCCACCCGCCCCAGCACCGAACTCACGGAAGGCTGCACCCACCGATGACCGACCGCACCACCCCGGCCACCGGCCGGCCCCACGACCTCATCGGCATCGGCATCGGCCCCTTCAACCTCTCCCTCGCCGCCCTCGCCCACAACCTCCGCCCACCCCACACCCCCCTGACCACCGCCTTCTACGACCAACGCCCCGACTTCCACTGGCATCCCGGCCTCCTCATCGAAGGCGCCACCCTCCAAGTCCCCTTCCTCGCCGACCTCGTCACCCTCGCCGACCCCACCAGCCCCTGGACCTTCCTCAACTACCTCCGCACCCGCGACCGCCTCTACCCCTTCTACTTCGCCGAGCGCTTCCACATCCAACGCGCCGAATACGACGCCTACTGCCGCTGGGTCACCCACCAACTCCCCGGACTCCACTTCGGCCACCACGTCGAGACCATCCGCTGGAACCCCCAACACGCCCTATTCGAAGTCGACTTCACCCAAATCGCCCCCGACGGCCAGACCGAATCCCCCGGCCGCACCCACACCCGCCACCTCGCCCTCGGCATCGGCACCGCCCCCCACGTCCCCGCCCCCCTCGAACCCCTCGCCGCATCCGACGACGCCCCCGTCATCCACTCCGGCGCCTACCTCGACCACCGCGAAGAACTCCTCAGAGCCGGACACGTCACCGTCATCGGCTCAGGACAGTCCGGCGCCGAGATCTTCCTCGACCTGCTGCGCGCCCGCCCCCACGGCCACGAAAAGCTCCACTGGCTCGCCCGCACCCCCGCGTTCGCCCCGATGGAATACTCCAAACTCGGCCTCGAACACTTCACCCCCGACTACACCCGCTACTTCCACGAACTCCCCGAGCGGACCCGCGACGACCTCGTCACCCGGCAGTGGCAACTCCACAAGGGCATCGACACCGACACCATCGCCGCCATCCACGACGAGCTCTACCGCCGCACCCTCCACGGCGGCTGGCCCGACGCCACCCTCACCCCCGGCGTCGCCGTACGCACCGCCGGCCGCCTCCCCGACAAACGCGTCGAACTGCACCTCGAACACATCGAGCAGGGCACCCGCACCCGCCACACCACCGACGCCGTGGTCCTCGCCACCGGCTACCGCGAACGCCCCCTCGACACCCTCCTCGGCACCCTCGCCCCCCACATCCGCCGCGACACCACCGGCCGCCCCCGGGTCGACCTCCACCACCGCCTCGAACTCGACCCCGCCATCACCGGCAACATCTACGTCCAGAACGCCGAACGCCACACCCACGGAGTCGGCGCACCCGACCTCGGCCTCGCCGCCCACCGCAGCGCCACCATCCTCAACCACCTCACCGGCACCACCCCCTACCCGCTCCCCGACCGCACCGCCTTCACCACCTTCGGCCTCACCCCCCACCCCGCCGTCCCCCCACAGAACCCGCACACCGCCCCGCTGCGCCAGAACACCTGACCCGCCCACACCTGACCGACCCACACCTGACCCACCCACCGGCCCACCACGCGAACGGGCGGCCACCCCGGCCCGGGAGCCGGAGCGACCGCCCCGTACACCTGCGTACGAACAACAACTGGAACCGGCTGCCGCCTCCTCGTCCCCGCCGCTCGCGCACATCCCCCGGCGAGCCTCGGCAGCCGCCCGCCGCCGAGCCCGGAGCAGGCGCACGGCGGGCGGCGGATCACACGTTGAGCCTCACCGCTTCGAACCACTGGGCGTTTTCCTGGGTGCCGGCGTACGTCAGGTCGAGCTTGTCGCCGGGCTGGTCGCATGCCAGGGGAAGCCAGGCGCCGTCGACGTACGCGGTCTGACAGACGGGGCTCTTGGCGTTGTCTACCTGGATGGTGAACCCCCGCATGTAGGGGGCGTCCTTCTCGGTGCTGCCGACGTAGTTGTCGGCTCCGTCCACGGCGTACGACCAGTCATCGGGGAAGTACTGCTCGGTCCCGGTTCCCCTGGGGTTGTAGACGTTGGCGCCGCCGCCCGTGCCGTTGATCCCGGACACCGCGATGTTGACGGAGGTGATCTGCTCGCCCGAACCTTCCGTGCCCGCCGTATCACCGTCGCACTCCGCGTCGGACCAGCCGTGGTCCCTCGCGTAGAGGCGGTAGCAGATGTGCGGTTCGCCCGGTTCCTCCGCGGCCTTCTGCCGGACCGCGGTCGCCGCGGTCCGCTCCTGGGGTTCGGTCTTCTTCTCCTCGGAACCACTGCTTCCGGCCCCGCCTCCGTCCTCGTCCGCCTCCTGCGTCGCGGCGGCGGCCGGGGGCGCCGTGGCGGGCGCGGCGGGCGTGGCCTTCGGCGCTTCGGGGACCGGCGAGGGAAGGGGCGTCAACGTGCCGGCGGCCTCCTGGAGCTTTTCAGTGGTGGCGCTGTTGACCTGGGGCTTGTAGATGAGCCAGGCCATCACGAACGCGATCACCAGCGCGAGGAGAAGGCTCATGAAGGCCATGGGCCAGCGCGGCAGGACACTCCTCTGCACGTACGTGCCCGCCACCTCCAGCGGTGCGGTACCCGACCGCTGCACCGCCAGGACGTACGGCCGGTCCTCCTTGGAGCCGAACCACTTGATCTGCCGCGGCTTCAGCGTCGCCTTCAGGAACGCCGCGCGTCCCGGCTCGATCTGCACGTTGCTCGGACGGATGTCGTACGACAGCTGGTCACCGTTGTCGCTGCCGCGCACCGACGCCGTCAGCTTCGTGTTGCCCAGGTTGTCCACGGCCAGCCCGGGCCGTCCGCGGAAACGGCCCTTCACCGTCGGCGGCACCAGCTCCGCCCGCATCTCCGTGAACGGTGTGACGGTGAGGTTCCCCTCCGGAACCGTGGTGGCCTGCGGATGCTCCGTCGGCGTGACCTTCACCGCGTAAGGATGCGGACCGGCCGCCGCGTCCGGCGTGCGCGGCGGGGAGAACGTCACCTCGACCGTCCCCGTCGTCCCCGGGAACAATCGCAGTGACGGCGGCTCCACGAGAGCCCAGGGGGCGAGTGAGCCCACCACTTCGAAACGGTACTCGTCCACCACGTCACCGGTGTTGCGCAGACGCAACCGCACGGTCGTACTGTCACCCGGGTCCACAGTCGCGGAGGCAGGTTCGAGAGAGGTCCAGAGGTTCACCCATGGACGCTAAACGCGACATCGGTGCCAGGACAGGAAGCCACGGGGCACGATGGGTGCCCGAAGGGGCGAACCCGGTTTCCCCCGCACCGGACGGCGGCCGGTCACACCCGACGCCACGGTCCCGGCCCACGGGAACGGCCTCGGCCGCGCCGAACCGCCGCGCGGGGAAAGGAACGTGCAGCGGGGACGCAGGCCCTGTGCGAGCTCGGCCGCCCAGACCGTGCGCTCGTCCGTCCGCCGCCCTCCGCGATCCGGCCGGTACCAACGACCCCGAAGGGCATCGAACCGGATCGCGAAGGACGACTGGAGTACCAGGGCGTGTTCGGAACAAGCCCTGTCAGAACACCGGCACGCCGTCCCGCGTCAGACGCCAGCCGACCGTGGCGAACTCCGCCGGGTCGACCTCACCCTTCGCCGTCACCCAGGCGATGATCGTGTTCCGGATCTCGTCCGAGTTCGCCCACACCTGCTGCGCGGCCGGAACGTGCGGGAAGTTGCCGCCACCGCTCGCCCGGTAGTTGTTCACCGCCAGCACGAACTTCGCGGCCGGGTCGATCGCCGCACCCCCGAAGGACAGCCCGACGATCCGGGAACCCACCGGCTTCGCGATGTCGATGTCGTACGCCACCCCCGACAGCGCGTCGTAGTTGTAGTCCGGCGTACCGCCCGCGTTCGTCAGCTTCGACGTGTCCACCGCGGCGCCCGCCGCCGTCTGCACGTAGTACTGGGCCGAGAATTCCAGGTAGTCCTTCACCTGAGCGCCCGTGATGACCCGCGCCTCCAGCGTGTTCTCGAACGGGTACAGACCCGCCGCGTCCTTGATCGTGACGTTGCCCGCCGGGATCGAGGCCGTACGCGAGAAGCACGAGGCCTGCGACAGCACCGGCAGCGACGCGAACTCCCCGCCCGCCAGGGCCGCCTTCACCGTCTCCGCCTGGACCTGGTTGATCAGGTCGATGATCGGCTCGTCCTTCCACGGCGCCTCCACCGTGGACATCGCCGACACCGACGTACCGATGACCTGGTTCACATAGGCCACCACCTTCGCGTGCTCGTCCTTCAGGAGCCGCGTGATCTTCTTGTCCTCGGCGGCCGTGTTGGAGTTCAGCACCTGCGCGCCGACCTTCTCCACCGTCCAGCGGCCCTTCTCCCACACCAGGTCGAAGTCGAACAGCGTCAGACGCTGACCCCACTTCGCCGGCTCCGAGAGCACGACCTGCTTGCCCGTCTGCTTGTTCGTCACGAAGTACTCGGGGATGTCCGAGTGCGCGTGACCCACCAGGATCGCGTCGATCCCCGGCACCTGCTCCGCCACCAGACCGGCCGCGTTCTCCACGTACGGAATCTGGTCGCCGTACGACGAGGTGCCCGACGTACCCGAGTGCGCCGAGACGATCACGACGTCCGCACCCATCGAACGGAGCTTCGGCACCCAGTGGGCGGCCTGCTCCTCAAGACCCGGGAACACCATCTTCCCGCTCACGTTCGCCTTGTCCCAGATCGCGATGCCCGGGTTGGTCAGACCCAGCACCGCCACCCGTACGTCCTTGCCGTGCGGCGTCCGCACCTTCTTGATCACGTACGGGGCGAACGCCGGCTTCAGCGTCTTCGCGTCCAGCGCGTTCGCACCGAGCAGCGGGAAGTCGCACTGCTCCTCGAACTTCCGCAGCACCGGAATACCGTAATTGAACTCGTGATTTCCGAGCGCCGCCGCGTCATAACCGATCGCGTTCATCGCCTGCGCCATCGGGTGCACCGGACCGCGCTTCGCGGTGATCGGGTCGATCTTCGCGTAGTAGTACGAAAGCTGGGTGCCCTGGATGGTGTCACCGGCGTCGATCAGCAGCGTGTTGCCACGCCCCCGCTCCTTGCGGATCTGGTCCACCATCGTCGAGATCTTCGCCAGGCCGACGTCGTTGTGCGCGGCGTCGTCGTACTCCTTGTCCGTGAAGTAGTCCCAGTTGAAGACATTGCCGTGCATGTCCGTCGTCCCCATGACGGTGAACGAGTACCGCTTCGCGTGGCTCTCGCCGTGCCCGTGACCCTGTCCGTGGCCCGAAGGCGCGGCCTGGGCCTCTCCCGCGACAAGTCCGCCCGCCAGAGCGGCACCCGCACCCGCGGCTGCCGAACGGCCCAGAAACGTCCTGCGGTTCAACGGCATCTTTCTTGACTCCTCGTTCAATCGGACGACGCGTGCGACCGGCGCCCAGCCGGGCCGTTCCGCGTTCATGACGCGCGTAGATTCTGACGCACCCGGCGTATGCAGAACACCCTGTTCACATTTCGATCTGGTGACCGTCTGCGCACGAACGGCTGTCCCTGACGGAACATCCGGACGATTATCCGGCCTCCGAAGTCCCCCGGAAGTGCCCCGGAACTTCCCGCGCGCCCCCCGGAGCCGTCACCGGCACCCCCGGAAAACGCTCATCGGAGCAGCCCGCCGCGCAATTCGGCACTGTCAACATCCCTTAACCGAAAGGACGTTGGACAGTCATGCGGAGCCAATTGCCTACCCGTAGGTAAGGTCTAGGCTCGAACCATGCGCCGAGCGAAAATCGTCTGCACCCTGGGACCCGCGACCGACTCGTACGACCAGATCAAAGCCCTGGTCGAAGCGGGAATGGACGTCGCACGCTTCAACCTCAGCCACGGCAGCTACGCCGAACACGAACAGCGGTACCACCACGTCCGCAAAGCCTCCGAGGAGACCGGCCGCAGCGTCGGCGTCCTCGCCGACCTCCAAGGCCCGAAGATCCGCCTCGGACACTTCGGCGAAGGCCCTGTACTCCTCGAACGCGGAGACACCTTCACCATCACCGTCGAGCCCCTCGCCGACGGCGACAAGAACATCTGCGGCACCACCTACGACGGCCTCGCCGCCGACGTCACCCCCGGTGAACGCATCCTCGTCGACGACGGCCGCGTCGCACTCCAGGTGACCGCCGTCGACGGCCCCCACGTCCGCACCACCGTCCTCGAAGGCGGCGTCGTCTCCGACCACAAGGGCCTCAACCTCCCCGGCGTCGCCGTCTCCGTCCCCGCCCTCTCCGAGAAGGACATCGACGACCTCCGCTGGGCCCTGCGCATCGGCGCCGACGTCATCGCCCTCTCCTTCGTACGCAGCGGAAAGGACATCGACGACGTCCACCGCATCATGACCGAGGAAGGCCGCCGCCTCCCCGTCATCGCCAAGGTCGAGAAACCGCAGGCCGTCGAGAACATCGACGACATCGTCGCCGCCTTCGACGGCATCATGGTCGCCCGCGGCGACCTCGGCGTCGAAATGCCCCTGGAACAAGTCCCGATCGTCCAGAAACGCGCCGTCAAACTCGCCAAACGCAACGCCAAACCCGTCATCGTCGCCACCCAGATGCTCGACTCGATGATCGACAACTCCCGCCCCACCCGCGCCGAAGCCTCCGACGTCGCCAACGCGATCATCGACGGCACCGACGCGGTGATGCTCTCCGGCGAGACCAGCGTCGGCAAGTACCCCATCGAGACCGTGCGCACCATGTCCCGCATCGTCGAAGCCGCCGAGGAAGACATCCTCGCCAAGGGGCTGCCGCCCCTCACCGACCGCAACAAGCCCCGCACCCAGGGCGGCGCCGTCGCACGCGCCGCCGCCGAAATGGGCGACTTCCTCGGCGCGAAATTCCTCGTCGCCTTCACCCAGAGCGGCGACACCGCCAAACGGCTCTCCCGCTACCGCTCACCCATCCCCCTCCTCGCCTTCACCCCCGACGCCGCCACCCACGCCCAGCTCAACCTCACCTGGGGCGTCGAAACCTTCCTCGGCCCGCACGTCGAATCCACCGACGCCATGGTCGCCCAGGTCGACGAGGAACTCCTGCGCATCGGCCGCTGCGCCAAGGGCGACGTCATCGTGATCACCGCCGGCTCCCCGCCCGGCGTCGCGGGCTCCACCAACCTGGTCCGCGTGCACCACGTGGGCGAGGACGACAGCCCGAAGTAGTCCGCTCTCAGTATTTCGGCCCGACGTGCGCGTCCATGAGCGCGACGGACGCACGTCGGGCGACGGAGACGTTGTACCGCTGCCCCGCCCGGTCGCAGTGCGTCCACTCCACCCCGAGCGCGTCCAGCGTGTCCGTGTAGAGCCGCCGGATGTCGTCCGAGACGTTGGTGAACCAGTACCTCGGATACTCGTACCGCTTCCGCACCCCGCCGACGAGCCGCGTGGTCCAGTTCGTGATGCGGCAACCGTCGGAGTGGACCAGCCCGCGCACCAGCTCCCAGGGGTGCGCGGCGACGATCTCCCGCTGCCAGGGATCGAGGGTGATGCGGCGCTCGTGCTTTTTGCCGGGGGCGTGCTGGGGGAAGAGGCAGGGCAGGTGCTTGGAGTAGACCTTGATGTTGTGGCACCCGGTCTTCCGGACCCGGCAGGTGGCGTTCTCGGGAAACACCCTGCGCATCGCGGCCTCGGCCGCGTCCTGCAGGCCGGGCCAGGCGTCGTCGAGGGTGACGATGAGGCTGGTCACGCGGTGCGAGGGGGCCTGGCTGATGTGCCCGTCGCCCAGGTACAGGCCCAGGAGATAGGCGTACGCGACGGTGTCGAGCGGCGTGCCGTCGCACCGGTGGCACCTCGGGTCGTGTCGTCCCGGGCACTCGCCACGCCGGGCGCGGTCCGTGTGCTTCCAGTAGCTGATCGTGCCGGCCGGGACGTCGAGCTCCCTGGCGACGTCGGCGTTCCTGGCGCCACCCCGGAGCAGGGTGATTGCGGCGCGCCGGATCTCTGAACTGTGCACATTCATCCCACCACGATCAGTCGCAGTGGCTGCCGCCGGACATGAAACAGCGGATGTTCACGAGAAGGTGAACATCCGCTTGCGGACTGTGTGCCGAGTGCGGGATTCGAACCCGCAAGCCCTTTCGGGCAGATGTGTTTGAGACATCCGTGTATGCCATTCCACCAACCCGGCCAGGGTTACTGCCGAGGAGTGTACCGGGTGACCGGCCTCGCGCGCTGCTAGGTAGGCTCTTGGGAGCAGTACCCCTGTCCTTAACGAGGAGCCCCCGTGACCACGCCCGAGTCGCCCGAGCCCGCAGACGCCGTCGACGACGACAAGTCGCACGTTCCGCCGCTGACGACCCGCGTCGTCATCGCCGAGGACGAAGCGCTCATCCGCCTGGACCTCAAGGAAATGCTGGAGGAAGAGGGGTACGCGGTCGTCGGCGAGGCAGGAGACGGCCAGCAGGCCGTCGAGCTGGCCCGCGAGCACAAGCCCGACCTGGTCATCCTCGACGTCAAGATGCCGGTGCTCGACGGGATCTCCGCGGCCGAGAAGATCGCCGAGGAGTCCATCGCGCCGGTCCTCATGCTCACCGCGTTCTCCCAGCGCGACCTGGTGGAGCGGGCCCGCGACGCCGGGGCGATGGCTTACCTCGTGAAGCCGTTCAGCAAGAGCGACGTCGTCCCCGCGATCGAGATGGCGGTGTCCCGCTTCGCCGAACTGCGGGCGCTGGAGAACGAGGTCGCGGACCTGGCGCAGCGGCTGGAGACGCGGAAGCTGGTCGACCGGGCGAAGAGCATCCTGCAGACCGACTACGGCCTCTCGGAGCCGGCCGCGTTCCGCTGGATCCAGAAGACCTCGATGGACCGGCGGCTCTCCATGCAGCAGCTGGCCGAGGCGCTGATCGCGGATGCCGAGGAGAAGAAGAAGACGGCCGAGTAGCGGCTCGCCCGTCTCCGTTCCTTACGTCTCCGTACGCACGCTTTCCGTACGCCCCGCAGGGCCCGCACTCCGATCGCTCGGGGTGCGGGCCCTGCGGCGTACGTGCGCGGGTCTGCGCGGGTCAGTCCTCGCCGAGGTAGGCCTTGCGGACCGACTCGTCGTGCAGGAGGTCTGCTCCTGTGCCGGAGAGGACGATTCTGCCGATCTCCATGACGTGGCCCTGGTCCGCGAGGGAGAGGGCGGCCTGGGCGTTCTGCTCGACCAGGAGGATCGTCGTGCCGGAGGCCCGGAGTTCGACGATGGTCTCCATGATCTTCTGCATCATGATCGGGGAGAGGCCCATGGAGGGCTCGTCGAGCATGAGGAGCTTGGGCCGGGACATCAGGGCGCGTCCCATGGCGAGCATCTGCTGCTCGCCGCCGGAGAGGGTTCCGGCGGACTGTTTGCGGCGTTCCCCGAGGATGGGGAAGAGGTCGTAGGCGCGCTGGACGTCCTGTTCGATGCCTGCCTTGTCGCTGCGCAGATAGGCGCCGAGGAGGAGGTTCTCGGCGATCGTCAGCCGGGGGAAGATGTGGCGTCCCTCGGGGGAGTGGGCGAGGCCCAGGGCGACGATCTTGTGGGCGGGGACGTCGGCGAGGGGTTTGCCGTCGAAGAGGATGCGTCCGCCGGCCGGTTTGAGGAGCCCGGAGAGGGTGCGCAGGGTCGTGGTCTTTCCGGCGCCGTTGGTGCCGATGAGGGTGACGACCTGGCCGGCTTCGACGCTGAAGGAGATGCCCTTGACGGCCTCGATCTTGCCGTAGGCGACGCGGAGGTCCTCGACTTCCAGGAGCGCGGTCATGAGGTTTCCTCCTCGGCGGTGGTGCTCTCCGCGGCTGTGCTCGCCGCGGTCGTGCTGGTTGCGGTCGTGCGGTCCGCGGCCGTGCCGTGGCCGGCTCCGGCCTCGGCGGCTTCGACCTCGGCGACCTCGTCGGCGCCGGGGGCTCCTTCGAAGGGGGTGCCGAGGTAGGCGGCGATGACGCGTTCGTCGCTCTGGACGGTGCTGGCGGTGCCTTCGACGAGTTTCTCGCCCTGGACGAGGCAGGCGACGCGGTCGCAGAGGTTGAAGATGAAGCGCATGTCGTGCTCGATGACGAGTACGGCGATGCCCTGGTCGCGGATGGCGAAGATGAGCTCTTCGGTGACGCGGGTTTCCTGCGGGTTCATGCCGGCGGTGGGCTCGTCGAGGAGGAGGAGTCCGGGGTCGCTGGCGAGGGCGCGCGCGATTTCCAGCTTGCGCTGTTCTCCGTAGGGGAGGTTGCGTGCGAGGTGGTCGGCCTTGTGGGCGAGGCCGATGAACTCCAGGAGTTCCATGGCGCGTTCGCGGCTGGCCTTCTCGGCGCGGGTGTGGCTGGGGAGGCGCAGCAGGGCGGACCAGAGTCCGTCGGCGGTGCGGGTGTGGCGGCCGACGAGGACGTTTTCCAGGACGGTCATGTTGGCGAAGAGCCGGATGTTCTGGAAGGTGCGGGCGATGCCTGCCTGGGTGACGAGGTGGGGTTTGGGCGGCAGGACGGTGCCCTTGTAGCTGACCTTGCCCTCGGTGGGGACGTAGAGGCCGGTGAGGCAGTTGAAGAAGGTGGTCTTTCCGGCGCCGTTGGGGCCGATGAGGCCGACGATCTCGCCGCTGTCGACGGTGAGGGAGACGTCGCGTACGGCGGTGAGGCCGCCGAAGCGCATGGTCACGCCGGTGGCGTCGAGGACGGTGGTGCCGGTGGTGGGGGCGCCGGGGTTTTCGGTGGTGTTCGTGGTGGTGGTCATGGTGGTCACGCCCCCGCCTTGGCGATGCCGGCGCCGGTGTTCTCGGGCTGCCGTGGTTCGGGTACGTCGGGCTGGTCGGCCGGATCGTTCTCGTCGGCTTCGTGGAATTCGAGTTGCTTGCGCCGGTCGGCGATGAGGCCTTCGGGGCGGAAGCGCATCAGCAGGATGAGTGCGATGCCGAAGAGGAGCAGCTGGTAGTCCTGCATGAACTGGAGTTTGGCCGGGATGAGGTAGAGGAGTGCGGCGCCGACGAAGGGTCCGCTGAGGGTGCCCATGCCGCCGAGGATGACTGCGGCGAGGAGGAAGGCGGAGTTCGGGGGGACGGAGCCGGCGAACTGGTACTGCTCGGGCGTCACGGTGTAGTTGACGTGTGCCTGTACGGTCCCGGCGAGGCCGGCGAGGGTGGCGCCGAGGGCGAAGGCGAGCAGCTTGAGCCGGAAGGCGTTGATGCCCATGGCGGTGGCGGCGGTTTCGTCTTCGCGGATGGCGACCCAGGCGCGGCCGATGCGGGAGTCGCCGGAGCGGCGGAAGACGAGGATGACGACGGCGGTGACGACGAGCATCAGCAGGTAGTAGTTGGCGGGCCTGCTGAGGCTGAAGGGGCCGATGTCGTGGGTGTTTCCGAACTCGAATCCGAAGAGGTCGAGGTCGGGGATGGAGGGGATGCCCTGGGAGCCGTTGGTGAGGTCGGGTCCGCTGTTGCCGTTGAGGTTGTTGACGGTGACGCGGAAGATCTCGCCGAAGCCGAGGGTGACGATGGCGAGGTAGTCGCCGCGCAGCCGCAGGGTGGGGGCGCCGATGAGGACGCCGAAGATCAGGGAGACGACGGCTCCGGTGAGGACGGCTGCCCAGAAGGGGAACTGGATGCCGATCGCGGAGGCGGTGGCGCCGGAGACGAGGGCGGAGGTGTAGGCGCCGACGCCGAGGAAGGCGACGTAGCCGAGGTCGAGGAGGCCGGCGAGGCCGACGACGACGTTGAGGCCGAGGGCGACGGTGGCGAAGATGAGGATGTTGGTGCCGATGAGGGCGTATTCGCCGGTGGTCTGGGTGAAGGGGAAGCAGAAGGCGGCGACGAGGGCCGCGGTGAGGGTGACGTTGCGGTGTTTGGCCGTCAGCGCGGAGATGCGGGCGATGAGGCCGGCCCGGTGCAGGGCGGTGAAGCCGAAGGCGGCGGTGAGCAGGAACCCGATGAAGAGTTCGGTGTACTCGGTGTCGATGCCGTAGGAGAAGACGTAGAGGGCGGCGCCGAAGGATGCGGCGATGATGAGGATTTCGGCCCAGGAGGGGAGTTCGCGGGCGCGGCCGGGGGCCGGGGCGGTGAGGCTGTTGCGGAACACCGCGGGGCCGCCGGGGTTGTCGCCGGTGAGGGCCTGGTCGGCGGGGAGGCCGAAGGCGGCGAGTGCGGCGATCAGGGCGCCGGCGAGGGCGATCCAGGCTCCGGGCTCGAGGTTGACGATGCCGCCGAGGTCGACGGTGATGGCGCCTGCGGCGTAGCCGGTGGTGGCGAGGATGCCGAGTGCGGCGAAGCGCACGGAGGCGTTGGTGCCGCCGGGGGTGAGCCAGCCGAGTCCTCGGATGCCGTATCCGGAGAGGGCGAGGAGGAGGGTGATGAGGGAGCCGACGAGGGTGAGGACCTGGAGGCCGCCGGGGTAGCCGGTGACGGTGAGGTCGCCTGGGAATTCGTCGGTCCAGGTCCAGGCGAGGAAGGTGCCCGCCAGGGTGACGGCCGCGCCTGCGGTGGTGAGGGCGCGGGCGGTGGCGGGGGGGAGGCCGAGGGGCGCGCGGGTGGTGTGGGTGGTCATCCGTATCACGCCCGATCCGCGACGCGTTCGCCGAGCAGCCCTTGTGGCCGCAGCAGCAGGACGACGATGAGGAGCACGAAGGCCCATACGTCCTTCCAGGCGCCGCCGCCGAAGAGGTCCATGCCGGGGACGTCGCTCATGTAGCCGGTGGCGAGTGCTTCGGCGAGGCCGAGGACGACGCCGCCGAGCATGGCGCCGTAGATGTTGCCGATGCCGCCGAGTACGGCGGCGGTGAAGGCCTTGAGGCCCATGATGAAGCCCATTTTGAAGCCGATCTGGCCGTTCTTGAGCCCGTAGGCGACGGCGGCGACGGCGGCGAACGCGGCACCGATGGCGAAGGCCATGACGATGATGCGGTCGGTGTTGATGCCCATGAGCTTGGCGGTGTCGGGGTCCTGCGAGGTGGCCTGCATGCCGCGGCCGGCGCGGGTCTTGGAGACGAAGAGGCCGAGGGCGAGCATGCAGACGGGTGCGGCGATGAGGACGAAGAGGTCGCCGCGCTGGATGTGGGTGCCGAGGAGGTCGAAGGCGCCGCCCTTGAACTGGGGGAAGGAGCGGTCGGCGGTGGCGTCGGGGTACCACTTCCAGACGGCCTGCTGGAGGGCGAGGGAGAGGCCGATGGCGGTGATGAGCGGGGCGAGGCGGGGTGCGTTGCGCAGGGGCCGGTACGCGAAGCGTTCGGCGGCGACGCTGACGGCGACGGAGCAGATCACGCCGCCGACGATCATGAGGGGGACGATGGCGAGGAGGTTCCACCCGGAGGGCATCCAGAGGTACACGGTGAGTGCCCCGAAGCCTCCGATCATGAAGATTTCGCCATGTGCGAAGTTGATGAGCTGGATGATTCCGTAGACCATCGTGTAACCGATCGCGATGAGTCCGTACATCGCGCCGAGGATGAGTCCGTTGGCCAGCTGCTGCGGCAGTTCATGCACCGCTGGGCCTCCGTTGGAGTGGTTCGGATATGACACCGCGCGGGAGCAATGGTGGCGCTCCCGCGCGGTTGGTTCAGCCTGGTGGCGGCCTGAAGTGGGGCGTGGTGACGCCTACTTGGTGACGGCCTCGCTGAGCTTGGAGACCCACTTGCCGCCGTCGACCTGGTAGGCGGTCATCATGGTGTTGGTGGTGTCGCCGTACTGGTCGAAGGCGACGGGGCCGGTGACGCCGTCGAACTGGACCTTGGCCATGGCGGCGAGGACCTTCTCGCGGCTGTCGGCGGGGAGCTTGCCGTCGTTCTCGGCGGCGACGATCTTGACGGCCTCGATGATGGACCAGGTGGCGTCGTAGGTGCCGCCGCCGTACGCCTCGTAGGCGTCCTTGTAGCCGGCCGCCGAGTAGTCCGCGATGAACTTCTTGGCGGAGTCGAGCTCTTCGACGGGCTTGCCGACCGAGGTGGCGATGTCGCCCTGGGCCTTCTTGTTGAGGCTGATGAAGTCGGCGCTGTACATGCCGTCGCCGCCCATGAGCGGGATGTTGACGCTGTCCTTGAGCTGCTGGCTCAGGGGAGCGCCGGCGGGGTACTCACCGCCGTAGTAGACGGCCTTGGCGCCGGAGCTCTTCACCTTGGTGACGACGGAGTTGAAGTCGCGGTCGTCGGGGTTGACGTGGTCGCTGCCGACGATCTTTCCACCGAGGCCGGTGAAGGTCGTCTTGAAGGAGGCGGCGAGGCCGGCGCCGTACGTCTTCTGGTCGTCGATCAGGTAGACGTTCTTGATGCCCGCGTTCTTGAACAGGTAGTTCGCGGCGAAGGCGCCCTGGATGGCGTCGGTGGTGGCGGTGCGGAAGTACGTCTTGAACGGGCGCTTCTTGGCGGCGTCCCCGTCCTTCCAGTTGTCGCCCTGGGTCAGCTCGGTGCCGGTGTTGGCGGGCGAGACCTGGGTGAGGCTGGCGTCCTCGAAGGGCTTCTGCATCGACTGGGCGACGCTGGAGTTCAGCGGGCCGACGACGCCGACGAGGTCCTTGTTGCCGATGAACTTCTGGGCGTTCTGGCCGCCGACGGAGGGCTGGGCCTGGTCGTCGAGGGGCTGGAGCTCGAACGTGATGCCCGGGACCGTCTTCTCCTTGTTCGCCGTCTTGACGGCGAGGTCGGCGGAGTTCTTGATGCCGAGTCCGAGGGCGGAGAGGTCGCCGCTCAGGGGGGCGTCGAGGCCGATGACGACGGTCTGGTTATCCCCGCTGCCGCTCGCGCCGTCGCTGCCGCCCTTGTCGTCGCGCGACCCGCAGGCGGTGAGGGTGAGTGCTCCGGTGGTGAGCACTGCGGTGAGTATGAGCAATGAACGGTGTCGCACGAAAAGTCCTTTCCCTGGCGCGGCCTCCTCCGTTGAGGTGCCTGTCGTCCGCCAAGCCGTACGTGATGGGTACAAGGCGTGCTGCTGTCGCGCCCGGCGGCGCGGTGACTGGCGGTGACTCTAGGCGCAGGCGGTGGGATCGTGGACGGGTGTGGGCAACTATGTGACTGTCTTGTTATGACTTGAGGAAAGCTTGAGGTGGTGCCGGGACCTGGGCTGATTCGGCCTCTGCGGATTCCTCTCGCATGGTGAGAACGCCCAGCTCTGCTAAGGGGCTTGGGGCGATCTTGGTGCTGACGGGCGGGTTCGCCCGGGGTGGCTGGAGGAGGGGGTCGGGGGGTGCGGGGGGAGGTGCGGGGCGGGAGCCGTGTTCATTGCGCGCCTGTTACGCAGTGTTACGTCAGGCGGTTCGCTGTCCCGTCGCCGTCCCGGTGTGGCGTGAAGTGGTGCATTGAACCCCGTGTCATGGCGGGGTAGTTGGCTGAAATTCATGGTCAACTCACGTTACGTGTAGTACGCATGAAGATGCCCGGCCGGTGATTCGGGCCCGGCCGGGCAGGGGGGAGCGGGGGTGCTGGGGCGTGGGTGGTCAGCCCTCGGCGGGCACCTCGCGCAGCAGGCAGGTGAGGCGGGCGGTGCAGACGCGCTTGCCGTGGTCGTCGGTGATGACGATCTCGTAGGTGGCGGTGGAGCGACCGCGGTGCACGGGGGTGGCGACACCGGTCACCAGTCCGCTGCGGGCCCCGCGGTGGTGGGTGCAGTTGAGGTCGACCCCGACCGCGAGCTTTCCGGCGCCGCCGTGGAGCATGGAGCCGACGGAGCCGAGCGTCTCGGCGAGCACCGCGGACGCCCCGCCGTGCAGGAGGCCGTAGGGCTGGGTGTTGCCCTCGACCGGCATGGTGCCGACGACGCGCTCGGCGGACGCCTCCGTGATCCGCACGCCCATCCGCTCGCCGAGGTGCCCGGCGGAGAAGAGGGCGGGCAGATCGATGCCGAGAGAGGCGTACTCGTCGATGACCTCCTGCGGGAACACGGGTGCGGATGCGCTCTGGTCGCCCATGGGTTCGGCTCCGTTCGTCCGGTGGTGACTTCGCTGTGCGCTCCGTTCTTACCAGAGACCACTGAGCGGATGCTTAGGTGGTGTCCGGCGGATCGGGGCAGGGCGGGACGCGGCGTCCGCCCCGGGCTCATTGCCGGGCGTTCCCGGTCGGCCATACGGGGGAGGGGGACCGTTCACCGCGGTTCGGTAGGTTGGTCCGATGCGGGGACTGGGTGTCGTGGGATGTCGTCGGCTGGGACTGGCCGGTTCGCTGGGGGTGGGTGCGGGCGGCTGGGCCGCCGGAAGTCTGCCGGTGCACGACCCCTGGGGCTGGTGGACGGAGCGCGGCCCCGCCGTGACCACCGCCGGGTCCGTCCTCGCGTACGCCGGGCTCACCGCGCTCGTCGTCGCCTGGTGGGCGTACGGCCGCGCCGGCGCCTGCGCGCGGCACAGGCTGGTGACGCTCGCCTGGTGGGCGGCGCCGTTGCTGCTGGCGCCGCCCCTGTACAGCGCGGACGTGTACAGCTACGTCGCGCAGGGCGCGATGGTCGTCGAGGGCCACGACGTCTACAGCCAGGGCCCCTCGGTCCTCGACCCGGCCGGTTTCGCGGGCGACGCGGCGGCGAGCGTGGGCGGGCACTGGGTCGGCACCCCCGCCCCGTACGGCCCCTTCTTCCTGCTGCTGGCGCGGGGTGCGGCGGCGCTCACCGGCGGCACCCTGGTCCCCGCGGTCCTGGCACTGCGGCTGGTCGCGGTGGCGGCGCTGCTGCTGATCGTGTGGGCCGTGCGGCGGATGGCGCGCGAGTACGGGGCCGACGAGAGCGGGGCGCTGTGGCTCGCGGCACTCAACCCCCTGCTCCTGATCCACGTGGTGGGCGGGGTCCACAACGACGGTCTGATGGCCGGGCTCGCGCTCGCGGGCGCGGTGTGCGCGCTGCGCGGCCGCTGGGTCCTCGGAGCCGCCCTGATCGGGCTGGCGATGATGGTCAAGTCCCCCGCCGGACTGGCTCTGGTGTTCGTCGGCGTGGTGGTGGGGAGATCCTCCGCGGGGTCGCCCGCGCAACGGATCGCGCGGGGAGTGTTCGGGCCGGGGCTGGTCGCCGCCGCGACGGTGCTCCTGGTCTCCGTGGTGAGCGGCACCGGCTTCGGCTGGCTCCACACGCAGGGCGTCGCGGCGGCCATCCACACCTGGCTCTCCCTCTCCAGCGACCTGGGGGCCGGCCTCGGCGCCCTCGCCCACCTGGCGGCGGGGGCGGACGGCGACACGGTGAAGTCGGCCGTGCGGCTCCTCGGACTCGCCGCGGCGGGAGCCCTGATCGCGCGCCTCGGGTGGCGCGCGGCGACCGGCCGCCTGGACCCCGTGCTGGCGCTGGGCCTGGCGCTGACGGCGCTGGTGGTGCTCTCACCGATGGTGCAGCCGTGGTACGTCCTGTGGGGCGTGCCGTTCGTCGCCGTACGGGCCTGCCGCGGCCCGGCCGGCCGCCGGCTCGCGGTGCTATCGGCGGCACTGGTGTACGAGACGCACCCTTCGGGCTCGACCCCCGGCATCGGCTTCGCGGTGGCGGGGGCGGTCGCGGTGGCGGGGCTGTACCTGCTGCGCCGGGAGGCCGCGGCGGACCGGACGGGGAGCGAGGGCGACGGCGGGACCGGAGTGCCGGGTCCCCGCCGCGCCGGCAGCGTGCGCGACGGGGTTCGTACGGGAGCCGCCCCGGCCTGAGCCGCCCCGGTCCGGGCCGCGTGCGGGTCCGCGGTCCGGGACGCGCGGGTCGTGCGTACGGGGCGGCTCCGCCCGCTCCGGCGTGCGGAGCCGCCCGTGCGGCCGGGTCAGCCGGCGGGCTCGAAACGGACCACGACCGACTTGCTGACGGGCGTGTTGCTGGTGTCGGCGGTCGAGTCGAGCGGCACCAGGACGTTCGTCTCGGGGTAGTAGGCGGCGGCGCAGCCCCGTGCTGTGGGGTAGTGGACGACGCGAAAGCCGGGGGCGCGGC
Source organism: Streptomyces sp. NPDC001770 (assembly GCF_053596135.1). NCBI lineage: Bacteria > Bacillati > Actinomycetota > Actinomycetes > Kitasatosporales > Streptomycetaceae > Streptomyces > Streptomyces sp. NPDC001770. The sequence goes on from NZ_JBSFFN010000002.1 coordinate 135,870, forward strand.
GTTCGGTGCCGTCCTTCCATTCGCTGACGAGATCGGTGTACGCGCCGTCGGCGAGGCCGAGTTCGCGGGCGTCGTCGGGGTTGACGAGGACGACGCGGCGGCCGTCCTTGATGCCGCGGTAGCGGTCGTCGAGTCCGTAGATCGTGGTGTTGTACTGGTCGTGGGAGCGCAGGGTCTGCAACAGCAGCCTGCCTTCCGGGAGTTCGGGGTACTCCACGGGGGCGGCGGTGAAGTTGGCCTTGCCGGTGGCGGTCGGGAAGCGGCGGGCGTCGCGCGGGCCGTGGGGGAGGGTGAATCCGCCGGGGCGGGCGACGCGGGCGTTGAAGTCCTCGAAGCCGGGCACCACACGGGAGATGCGGTCGCGGATCGTGCCGTAGTCCTTCTCGAAGTCCTCCCAGGGGGTCTTCGAACCGGGGCCGAGGACGGCGCGTGCCATGCGGGCCACGATGGCGGGTTCGGAGAGCAGGTGCGGGCTCGCGGGGGTCAGGTTGCCGCGGGAGGCGTGCACCATGCTCATGGAGTCCTCGACGGTGACGAACTGCTTGCCGCCGGCCTGGACGTCCTTGTCGGTGCGGCCGAGGGTCGGCAGGATCAGGGCGCGGCTGCCGGTGACGGCGTGCGAGCGGTTGAGCTTGGTCGACACGTGCACGGTGAGGCGGGCGCGGCGCATCGCCGCCTCGGTCACGTCGGTGTCGGGGGTGGCGGCGACGAAGTTGCCGCCCATCGCGAAGAAGACCTTGGCGTCGCCGTCGCGCAGGGCGCGGATGGCGCGGACCACGTCGTACCCGTGGTGGCGCGGCGACGTGATCCCGAACTCCCGGTCGAGGGCGTCGAGGAAGGCCGGTGCGGGGCGCTCGTAGATGCCCATGGTGCGGTCGCCCTGGACGTTGGAGTGGCCGCGCACCGGGCAGACTCCTGCGCCCGGCCGGCCTATGTTGCCGCGCAGCAGGAGGAAGTTGACGACCTCGCGGATGGTGGGCACGGAGTGCTTGTGCTGGGTGAGGCCCATCGCCCAGCAGACGATGGTGCGTTCCGAGGCGAGGACCAGGCGGAGGGCCTTCTCGATGTCGGCGCGGCTGAGTCCGGTGGCGGTGAGGGTGTCGTCCCAGTCGGCTTCCCGGGCGGCACGGGCGAACTCCTCGTACCCGTGGGTGTGTTCGTCGACGAACGCGGTGTCGACGGCGCCCTCGGTCTGAACGATCAGCTTGTTGAGGAGGCGGAAGAGGGCCTGGTCGCCGCCGAGACGGATCTGGAGGAAGAGGTCGGTGAGGGCGGTGCCCTTGAACATGCCCTGCGGGGTCTGCGGGTTCTTGAAGCGTTCCAGGCCGGCCTCGGGCAGCGGGTTGACCGAGATGATCTTCGCTCCGGCGTGCTTGGCCTTCTCCAGGGCGGAGAGCATGCGCGGGTGGTTGGTACCGGGGTTCTGCCCGGCGACGATGATCAGATCGGCCTGGTGGAGGTCCTCCAGGGAGACACTCCCCTTGCCTATGCCGATGGTCTCCACGAGCGCCGAGCCGGACGACTCGTGGCACATGTTGGAGCAGTCCGGCAGGTTGTTGGTGCCGTACTCGCGGGCGAAGAGCTGGAGGAGGAACGCGGCCTCGTTGCTGGTGCGGCCGGAGGTGTAGAAGAGCGCCTCGTCGGGGGAGCCGAGCCCGCGGAGTTCTTCGGCAATGATTGCGAAAGCGTCGTCCCAGCCGATCGCCTCGTAGGTGTCCGCGCCCTCGGGGAGGTACATCGGCTGCGTGATCCGGCCCTGCTGGCCGAGCCAGTACCCGCTGCGTCCCACGAGGTCGGAGACCGGGTGCGCGGCGAAGAACTCCGGGGTGACCCGGCGCAGCGTCGCCTCCTCGGCGACGGCCTTGGCGCCGTTCTCGCAGAACTCCGCGGTGTGGCGTTTGTCGCCCTCCGGCCAGGCGCAGCCGGGGCAGTCGAAGCCGTTCTTCTGGTTGACCTTGAGGAGGGTCCGCGCGGTGCGGCCCAGCCCCATCTGCTGCTGGGCCATGAGCAGCGAGTGGGCGACCGCGGGCAGCCCGGCGGCGGAATGCTGGGCCTCCTGGACCTGCGGGGCGTCCTGGACCGGGTCTCCGGTCGGGGGCTTCGTGGCCATGGTTGCTCCCCTTCGAGCGCGTGGGTTCCTCTCGTTCGATCCTGTCATGGCCGTTGAGGGGCGCATCCGGAAGGAGAAGGGCGCATCCGGCAAGGAGGGGGACGCGGCACCCGCGTGCGGTCCGTGATGTCGGTGGGCCGTGGCAGGATCGTGTATGTGGCTGAGACAGCATCGAAGAAGACGGCAGACAACCGACCGCGCCTGCTCCTCATGGACGGGCACTCCCTGGCGTACCGGGCGTTCTTCGCCCTGCCCGCGGAGAATTTCACGACCGGGACGGGGCAGCCGACGAACGCCGTGTACGGCTTCGCCTCGATGCTGGCGAACACGCTGCGCGACGAGGCGCCCACCCACTTCGCGGTGGCGTTCGACGTGTCCCGCAAGACCTGGCGCTCCAAGGAGTTCCCCGAGTACAAGGCGAACCGCTCCAAGACCCCCGACGAGTTCAAGGGGCAGGTCGAGCTGATCGGCGAACTGCTGGACGCGATGCACGCGGACCGGTTCGCCGTCGACGGCTTCGAGGCCGACGACGTGATCGCCACGCTCGCCACCCAGGCGGAGGCCGCCGGGTTCGAGGTGCTGATCGTCACGGGTGACCGCGACTCCTTCCAGCTCATCACCGAGAACGTCACGGTCCTCTATCCGACCAAGGGCGTCTCCGAGCTGACCCGCTTCACCCCGGAGAAGGTCGAGGAGAAGTACGGCCTCACCCCCGCGCAGTACCCGGACTTCGCCGCGCTGCGCGGCGACCCGTCGGACAACCTCCCCGGCATCCCCAAGGTGGGCGAGAAGACCGCCGCGAAGTGGATCAACCAGTACGGCTCCTTCGACGAGCTGGTGGCGCACGCCGACGAGGTCAAGGGCGTGGCCGGGCAGAACTTCCGCGACCACCTGGACGCGGTCCGGATGAACCGCCTGCTGACCGAGATGGTCCGCGACGTGGAGCTCCCCAAGGGCCCCGCCGAGCTGGAGCGCGCCCCGTACGACCGCGCCGCCGTCACCGGGGTGCTGGACGTCCTGGAGATCCGCAACCCGAGCCTGCGGGAGCGGCTGCTCGCCGTCGACCCGGGCGCGGCCGAGGAGGAGGCACCCGCCCCGGCCGCCGGGATCGAGCTGGACGGCACGGTCCTCGCCACCGGACAGGTCGCCGGCTGGCTGGCCGAGCACGGCGCGCAGCCGCTGGGCATGGCCACCGTGGACACCTGGGCGCTGGGCGCCGGCACCGTCACCGAGATCGCCCTCGCGGCGGTCGGCGGGGCGGCGGCCTGGCTCGACCCGACGGAGCTCGACGCCTCGGACGAGAAGGCGTTCACCGCCTGGCTCGCCGACCCGGAGCGGCCGAAGGTCCTGCACAACGCCAAGGCGGCCATGCGGGTCTTCCCCGAGCTGGGCTGGCACATCGAGGGCGTCACCATGGACACCGCGCTCGCGGCGTACCTGGTGAAGCCGGGACGCCGGTCGTTCGCGCTGGACGCACTGGCGGTGGAGTACCTCGGCCGCGAACTGGCCCCGGCCGCCTCGGCGGACGGGCAGCTCGCGTTCGGCGCGGACGACCGCGCCGAGGCCGACGCCCTGATGACGCAGGCCCGCGCCGTCCTCGACCTCGGCGCCGCGTTCAGCACCCGGCTCAGGGAGGTCGGCGCGCTCGACCTGCTCCACGACATGGAGCTGCCCACCTCGATCCTGCTGGCCCGGCTGGAGCGGCACGGCATCGCCGCCGACCGCGCCCATCTGGAGGCGATGGAGCAGCAGTTCGCCGGCGCCGTGCAGCAGGCCATAAAGGAGGCGCACGCGGCGGTGGGCCGGGAGTTCAACCTCGGCTCGCCCAAGCAGCTCCAGGAAGTCCTCTTCGGCGAACTCGGCCTGCCCAAGACCAAGAAGACGAAGACCGGGTACACCACCGACGCCGACGCGCTGGCCTGGCTCGCCGCACAGACCGAGCACGAGCTGCCGGTGATCATGCTGCGCCACCGCGAGCAGGCGAAACTGCGGGTCACCGTCGAGGGCCTGATCAAGACGATCGCGGCGGACGGCCGTATCCACACCACCTTCAACCAGACGGTGGCGGCGACCGGACGCCTCTCCTCCACCGACCCCAACCTCCAGAACATCCCGGTCCGTACGGACGAGGGGCGTGCGATCCGCCGGGGCTTCGTCGTCGGCGAGGGCTTCGAGACCCTGATGACGGCGGACTACAGCCAGATCGAACTCCGGGTGATGGCCCACCTCTCCGAGGACGCCGGTCTGATCGAGGCGTTCACCTCGGGCGAGGACCTGCACACCACGGTCGCCTCCCAGGTGTTCGGCGTCGACAAGTCGGCCGTCGACCCGGAGATGCGGCGCAAGATCAAGGCCATGTCCTACGGACTCGCCTACGGCCTCTCCGCGTTCGGGCTCTCCCAGCAGCTCAACATCGAGGCGGGCGAGGCGCGTGGCCTGATGGACACGTACTTCCAGCGCTTCGGCGGGGTACGCGACTACCTCCACCGGGTCGTCGAGGAAGCCAGGTCCACCGGTTACACCGAGACGGTCTTCGGCCGCCGCCGGTACCTCCCCGACCTCAACAGCGACAACCGCCAGCGGCGCGAGATGGCGGAGCGCATGGCGCTCAACGCCCCGATCCAGGGCACCGCCGCGGACATCGTGAAGGTCGCGATGCTCCACGTCGACCGGGCACTGACGGAGGCGAAGCTGAAGTCCCGGATGCTGCTCCAGGTGCACGACGAAATCGTGCTGGAGATCGCACCGGGCGAGAGCGTCGAGGTGGAGGAGATCCTTCGCCACGAGATGGCCTCCGCCGTGTCGCTGCGAGCCCCGCTGGACGTGTCGGTCGGTGTGGGCACCGACTGGGAGTCCGCGGCGCACTGAGGAGGTCGCGACCCGACGGGGCGCGCTTTCCCGCGGGACGGAGGCCGGGCACGAGGTGCCCGGCCTCCGCCGTGTCCTGCGCCGTGTCCTCCGTCATGTCCGGGGCGGGGAGCGGGGGCAGGGGCTGGAGCGGTGGCCAGGCACGGCCCAGGGGTGGGCCGCGCACCCCGGAAGCGAGGCGCAGTACAACTTCGGTTGAACAACGTGAAAAACCAGTAAGAACCGGTCAGACGCCTGTGTCGAAGTATCAGGAGTTGCCGTAGGGTCACGGGAGTCCTCGCGCTGGGGAGCGCGAACAGCCGTCGTCGGGGAGGGACCAGACCATATGGCAGCGCAATTCGGCCGTCGCCTGCGCAGAGGGGCCACCAGCACCGCGGTGGCCGCCGCCGTCGTCGCGGCACTCTCCGCCTCTCAGGCACCCGGCGCGCCCCTGGGCCTGGCCACCCAGCCCGGCGGGAACGACCAGCCGGCCGCGGCCGAACCCGAAGAGGGCGCCGCCACCGGCAACGACCAGTACCACACCGACCTGCCGCCGCTGGCGACCCCGGTCACCCCGGGCACTCCGGGCACCTCCGTCGGTCTGCCCGCCACCAGCGCCGAGTCCGGCATTCCGGCCTCGGTGCTCGCCGCGTACCAGCAGGCACAGTCGACCATCGCCGGCACGGACCCGGCCTGCCGGCTGCCCTGGCAACTCCTCGCCGCCATCGGCAAGGTGGAGTCGGGCCAGGCACGCGGCGGCAAGGTCGACGCGAGCGGCACCACGCTCAGCCCGATCCTCGGCCCCGCCCTCGACGGCAACGGGTTCGCACTCATCCCGGACACCGACAACGGCGCGTACGACAACGACACCGTCACCGACCGCGCGGTCGGTCCGATGCAGTTCATCCCGTCCACCTGGGCGACCTGGGGCCAGGACGCCAACGGCGACGGGCGCAAGGACCCCAACAACGTCTACGACGCGGCGCTCGCCGCCGGGCGCTACCTCTGCGCCGGTACCCGGGACCTCTCCATCGACACCGACATCGACCGCGCGGTGCTGAGCTACAACCACTCCACCGCCTACCTGTCGACCGTGCGGTCCTGGTTCGAGTACTACAACAACGGCACCCACGCGGTGCCCGACGGAACCGGCGTCCTGCCGACCACGCCCGGCCCGGCGACCGGCACCACGACCGGCCCGGCCCCGGCCTCGCCGTCCACCCCGCACCCGACGTCCCCCTCGCCCTCGCCGTCCCCGGACGGAAAGCCCGGGACCGCCTCGCCGTCCCCGAGCCCCACCCCGACGCCGGGCGGCAAGCCCGGGGGCACCGGGACCCCCAAGCCGCCCACGACCACCACGCCCCCGGCGCCCTCCCAGGTCCCCAAGCTCGCCGGGATCGAGAACGCGGGCACCGGCACGCTGACCGCCATGGCGGGCCAGCACTTCGCCGGGGACGTCACCGTCCGGGCCGTCGACGGCGAGGGCGACAGCTTCGCCGAGGCGCCCGTCACCTTCACGATCAGCGGCGACACCGACGCCCGCTTCGCCGGCGGAGCCACCAGCGCCCAGGTCGTCACCTCGGCGGACGGCACCGCCAGCGCCCCGGCTCTGGTGGCGGGCGAGACCACCGGCGACTTCCAGGTCCACGCCGCCGCCGGCACCACCGGGCAGTTCGGCCTCTCCTTCACGGCGACCGTCACCCCCCGCCGGGCCGACGCCGTCGCCCGGACGACCAGCACCGCGCCGACCGCCACCCAGGGCGGCGAGTTCACCGAGGACGTCCAGGTCAAGGCCACCCTCGGCGGTGCCGTCGCCTCCGGCGTCGCCGTCACCGCCACGATCCTCGACAGTGCGGGCCAGCCCGTGCCGGAGGGCCAAGGCCCCCGCTTCACCGGCGCGAACGACACCGAGGTCACCACGCTCACCGGCCTGAAGACCGACGCCGACGGCCTGCTCACCCTCCCGCAGATCCACGCGGGCGACACGGCGGGCACCTACACGCTGCGGATCACCACCGAGGGCGGCGCCGTCCTCGACATCGAGCTCACCGTCGAGGCGCCGCCCGCCGCCTGACGCCGCTCAGCACCCTCCGCGCGCCCGTACCGAGCACCTCCCGGTACGGGCGCGCGGCCGTACCGGCCCCGCGTTGTACCACCCCGCGTCGTACCCCCGTCGTCCTAAGGCCGCACCGGTGCGCCCTGGGCCCGCCGTCGTAACGCCGTCGTCGTACCGCCACACCGGTGCGGCGGGCCCCCGTCGCCCAAGCGTGCGCCGCTCACCAGGTCATGACGGCTGCTCCCGCTTCAGCCGTGCCGAAGTGAACCGGGTGGCCGCAACCGTCGTCGGGTCCTCCGGCCAGGGATGCCGGGGGTAGCGTCCGCGCAGCTCCGCGCGGACGGCGCGGTACCCCTCCCGCCAGAACGAGGCCAGATCCGCGGTCACCGCCGCCGGCCGCCCCGCCGGGGACAACAGGTGCACCAGCACGGGAACGCCGGCCACCGAGGGCGTCTCGGCCAGGCCGAACAGCTCCTGGAGCTTCACCGCGAGGACCGGCTGCTCACCGCCGTACTCCACCCGGATACGGGACCCGCTCGGCACCTCGATCCGCTCGGGCGCCAACTCGTCCAGCCGGGAAGCCTCGCCGGTCGCCCACGGCAGCAGCCGGCGCAGCGCCTGCCCCGCCTCGATCCGCCCCAGGTCCGCGCGGCGCCGCGCACGCGACAGCTCCGGCTCCAGCCACTCCCCGGCACGCGCCAGCAGCGCTCCGTCCGACACCTCGGGCCAGGGCGCCCCCAGAGCGCCGTGCAGGAACGCCAGCCGGGCCCGCAACTGCTCGCTGTCACGGGTCCACCGCAGCAACCCGGTGCTCTCCCGGCGCAGCCCCTCCAGGAGCGCGGTGCGCACCAGCTCCGGGGCCGGCTGCTTCAACGGGCGCACCACCAGCTCCACCGCACCGAGCCGGTCAACCACGCGCGCCACCACGTCGCCCTCGCTCCATCGGACCTCCTCGCCCCGGAACCGCAGGTGCCCCGCGGCGAGCACCGCGGTGTCCTCGTCGATCACCGCGGCAAGCCGCACCCGGGCCGACGCGGCGTGCGTGGGCCGGTCCGCCACCGCGACCGCCAGCCACGGCGAGCCGCGCAGCCCCGAGCCGTCCCGCAGCTCCGCCCCGGTCCCGGACGCCATCAGGTACGCCTCCCCGCCCCGGGCGCGCGCCACCCGTTCCGGGAAGGCAAGCGCGGCCACCAGCCCGGCGGCGGCGTCGTCCGTGACCGGAGCGGCCCCGCCCGCCGGGCCGCCGGGCGCCGCCCGTCCGGCCTCCGTCCCGCCGCCGAGCGAGGACGACAGTCGGCGCACCTCCTGGCGCCAGCGCGCGGCGTACCCGTCGCCGCCCCGGCGCGCGGTGCGCAGGGCCGCAGCCAGATCGTCGCCGTACTCGCGGGGCGGCTCCTCGCTCAGCAGGGCCACCACCTCGGCCGCCCGGCGCCCGCCCACCTCAGGGGCTCCGTCGACCAGGGCCCGCGCCAGCCGGGGATGGACACCGAGCCGGGACATCCGGGTGCCGCGCCCGGTCACCCGCCCGTCCCCGTCCACCGCGCCGACAGCCGTCAGCACCTCGCGGGCCGCGCTCATCGCCCCGGCGGGCGGCGGGTCGAGCAGCGCCAGGCCGACCGCTCCCGGGTCGCCCCAGCACGCAGCCCGGAGCGCGAACGCCGCCAGGTCCGCGACCCGGATCTCCGGGGCCGGGAACCGGGCGAGCCGCCCGTCCTCCGCCTCCGTCCAGCACCGGTACACCGCACCGGGAGCCTCCCGTCCGGCACGGCCCGCCCGCTGCCGTCCGGTCGCCTGCGAGGCCCGCACGGTCGTCAGGGCGCTCAGCCCCCGGGCGTGATCGGTCCTCGGCTCCCGGGCGAGGCCGCTGTCGACCACGACCCGCACCCCGGGCACGGTCAGCGAGGACTCCGCGACCGAGGTCGCCAGCACCACCCGCCGTCCCGCACCGGAACCCCCCGCGAGGACCGCGTCCTGCACGGCGGCGGGAGCCCGTCCGTGCACCTGGAGCACCTCCGCCCCGGCTCCGGCCAGCCGGCCGGCGACCTGGGCGATCTCGCCGACACCGGGCAGGAAGCAGAGCACGTCGCCGTCCCGCTCCGCGAGCGCCCGGCGCACCACCTGGGCGACGTGCGTCAGCAGGGCGGGATCGACCCGCATCCCGTGCGGCGGCCGGACCGGTGCGGCGGGCGGCGCCCAGACGACCTCCACCGGATGGGAGACGCCGGTCGCCTCGACCACCGGGGCACCGCCGAGCAGCTGGGCCCAGCCCTCCGCGTCGGTCGTCGCGGAGGCGGCCACCAGCCGCAGGTCGGGGCGGAGCGTCTCGCGCACGTCCAGCAGGAAGGCGGCGGCGGTGTCCGCGTCCAGGTGGCGTTCGTGGCACTCGTCGAGGATCACCACGTCGGAGCCGGAGAGCTCCTGGTCGCGTTGGAGGCGCTGGAGCAGCACCCCGGTGGTGACGACCTCGACCACGGTGTCCGGGCCGACCGCCCGCTCGCCACGCACGGTGAAGCCGACGCGGCCGCCGGGCCGCTCGCCGAGGAGCCACGCCATGCGGCGGGCCGCGGCACGCGCCGCGATCCTGCGGGGCTCGGCGACCACGACCCGGCGCGGCGGACCTTCACCGGTCAGCCCCGCGAGAGCGAGCGGGACGAGTGTGGTCTTGCCGGTGCCCGGCGGCGCGCAGAGCACGGCGGTGCCCCGCTCGTCGAGCGCCCGGCGCAGGGCGGGCACAGCGGAGCGGACGGGTAGGTCGACCAGGGCATCGGTTCGGATCACGCACCCAGTGTCGTACGGGCGGCCGGACGCCCCCACCCCCGTACGGGGGAGCCGCTTCCCCCGCACGGGGGAGGCGGCTGTGGTGGGGCGTCCGGCAGAGTCGCAGGAGTCAGCAGAACCAGGCGACAGCGCGGACCGGGCCGGCACGGAGCCGGCACAGAGCCTGCCGACGGAGATGGCCGAGGGGGACGGATGAGGTGCGGCCGGAGCGGGACGGGGTCAGTCCCGTTCGCAGACGAAGACCGCGGTGCCCGGGATGAGGTTTCCGCGCAGCGGCGACCAGCCGCCCCATTCCTGGTGGTTCCACTCCGGCCACTCGGGTTCCACCAGGTCGACGAGGCGGAAGCCGGCCGCGACCACGTCCCGGACCCGGTCGCCCAGCGTCCGGTGGTGCTCCACGTAGACGGCCTCGCCCGACTCGTCCTGCTCCACGTAGGGGACCCGGTCGAAGTAGGACGCGGCGACGGAGAGCCCCTCCGGCCCCGGTTCGTCGGGGAAGGCCCAGCGGATCGGGTGGGTCACCGAGAAGACCCAGCGGCCGCCGGGCCGCAGCACCCGGCGGACCTCGCGGAACACGCGTACCGGGTCGGCGACGAAGGGGACGGCACCGTAGGCGGAGCAGGCGAGGTCGAAGGAGCCGTCACGGAAGGGCAGCACCCCGGCGTCCGCCTCCACCAACGGCACCTCGTCGCCGATCCGCAGGGCGTGCTGGAGCTGCCGGTGGGAGAGGTCCAGGGCGACCGGGCGGGCTCCCTGCGCGGCCAGCCAGCGCGAACACTGCGCCGCGCCCGCGCCGATCTCCAGGACGTCGCGGCCCGCGAGGGAGGCGGTGGGTCCGAGCAGCCCGGCCTCCGCCTCGTCGAGTCCCTCCGGCCCCCAGACGAACCGGTCGTCGCCGAGAAACGCCCCGTGGTCGCTCTGGTACTCGTCCGCGTTCCGGTCCCACCAGCCGCGGCTGGCCCGGCTGCTCTCCGTGTCGTCCGCCTCGCGGCGGGTCGCTTCCGGTTCGGTTCCGCAGGTCTCTTGGCTCATCGTGTCCGTCGTTGTAGTTTGCCTGTACCCACCGCGTGCGGCGGGGTGCGGGGAGTGTCCGTGCGGCCGTACCCGACCCCGGGCGCCGGCTTCCGGCGACGCGCGAGCGAGGAACTTCCGAGTTCCGAAACTGGCCGGATACCGCCCAGGCACGGCCGAGTTGTGCCGGATATGGTCCGGTGCGCCCCGCGTGTGCCCCTTCGCGCATTGACCGTGTCCGGCTGCCCCCGTATGCTACAAGTTGCGCTGCGAGCCTGCGCGCCTCAGACCTAGCAGGCCGCGCTCGCGTCTGTTGCATGTCCCCTCGGTTGTCGAGGTGCCTCCCGGAGACGGGTCGGGCACTTTCCAGGCTGTCCGGCTTCTGCAGAGGCGATACGGGCTTTCGGCGTAGCAGTACCTACGACTCACTGTCCGTACCGGAGCCCTTTCCCACATGACGAGCAGCACCGAGACCACCGCCACCACTCCGCAGGTTGCGGTCAACGACATCGGCGACGCGGACGCGTTCCTCGCGGCGATCGACGAGACGATCAAGTACTTCAACGACGGCGACATCGTTGATGGTGTCATCGTCAAGGTCGACCGGGACGAGGTTCTCCTCGACATCGGTTACAAGACCGAAGGTGTCATCCCGAGCCGCGAGCTCTCGATCAAGCACGACGTCGACCCGAACGAGGTCGTCAAGGTCGGCGACGAGATCGAGGCCCTGGTTCTCCAGAAGGAGGACAAGGAAGGCCGCCTGATCCTCTCGAAGAAGCGCGCGCAGTACGAGCGTGCGTGGGGCACCATCGAGAAGATCAAGGAAGAGGACGGCATCGTCACCGGTACCGTCATCGAGGTCGTCAAGGGTGGTCTCATCCTCGACATCGGCCTCCGTGGCTTCCTGCCGGCGTCGCTCGTCGAGATGCGTCGCGTCCGCGACCTCCAGCCCTACGTGGGCAAGGAGCTCGAGGCGAAGATCATCGAGCTGGACAAGAACCGCAACAACGTGGTCCTGTCCCGCCGCGCCTGGCTGGAGCAGACCCAGTCCGAGGTTCGCCAGACGTTCCTCACCACCCTGCAGAAGGGTCAGGTCCGCTCCGGCGTCGTCTCCTCGATCGTCAACTTCGGTGCCTTCGTGGACCTGGGTGGCGTCGACGGTCTCGTTCACGTCTCCGAGTTGTCCTGGAAGCACATCGACCACCCGTCCGAGGTTGTCGAGGTCGGCCAGGAAGTCACCGTCGAGGTTCTCGACGTCGACATGGACCGTGAGCGCGTCTCCCTGTCGCTGAAGGCGACGCAGGAAGACCCGTGGCAGCAGTTCGCCCGTACGCACCAGATCGGTCAGGTCGTCCCGGGTAAGGTCACCAAGCTGGTTCCGTTCGGTGCGTTCGTGCGCGTCGACGAGGGCATCGAGGGCCTGGTCCACATCTCCGAGCTGGCCGAGCGCCACGTGGAGATCCCGGAGCAGGTCGTCCAGGTCAACGACGAGATCTTCGTCAAGGTCATCGACATCGACCTGGAGCGTCGTCGGATCAGCCTCTCGCTGAAGCAGGCCAACGAGTCCTTCGGCAGCGACCCGGCCTCGGTCGAGTTCGACCCGACCCTGTACGGCATGGCCGCGTCCTACGACGACCAGGGCAACTACATCTACCCCGAGGGCTTCGACCCCGAGACCAACGACTGGCTCGAGGGCTTCGAGGCGCAGCGCGAGGTCTGGGAGACCCAGTACGCCGAGGCGCAGCAGCGCTTCGAGCAGCACCAGGCCCAGGTCATCAAGTCCCGCGAGGCCGACGAGGCCGCCGCTGCCGAGGGCGCTGCTGCCCCGGCCGGCGCCCCGGCTGCCTCGGGCGGCAGCGGTGGCGGCTCGTACTCCTCGGAGTCGGCGGACAACTCCGGCGCCCTGGCGTCGGACGAGGCGCTCGCCGCTCTGCGCGAGAAGCTGGCCGGCGGCCAGAGCTGAAGCTCTGACCCTGGCGACCGCTGACGGACGGCGGTAGCAGGAGTAGGTACGCATGAGGCCCGTCCCCTTCGGGGGGCGGGCCTCACGCGTGTCAGGGGGAGGTGGCAGTCGCGTGTCAGGGCAGGTGGCAGCCGCGTGTCCGCGCCGGCCTCGCTCGTGCCCGCGCCCGCCTCGCTCGCGTCCGCCGTGGTCCTGACGCGTGTCCGCGGTGGCCCCATGCGTGTCGAGAGGAGGCGGCCGTGTGTCCTACGGGGTGACGGCGATGTTGGTCAGACCCGCGCCGCCGGTCACCGTGTTGTCCGAGTACACCGTCGTGGCGCAGCTCGACGTGTTCGCGGTGACGTTGATCGCCAGCCGCAGGGCCCCGGTCGCACCGGTGAGGTCCGAGGAGTTGTCCCGGAACACCGTGCCGCAGCCCCAGCCCGGCTGCTGGGTGTGCGTCTCGTACCCGGTGTTGGTCGTACGGGAACCGGTGTTGCCCTGGACGAGGACACCGTTGCCCTTCACGTCGACCCAGGAGTCGTCGTAGTTCGCACCGGTGAGCCCGCTGCCGTCGAAGGTGTTGCCGATGATCCGGGCGCCGGTGGTGCCTTCCTTGATGTCGACGTTCTCGCCCCCGAAGCCGGGGCCGATGACGTTGTCGGTGATCAGGACCCGGTCACTGTTGTCGGTGAGGTCGCCCGCCGTGCCGACGTAGACGCCCTCCCCCATGCCGCGCCCGTCGTGCCCGGTGTCGTAGATGCGCGAGTTCCGGATGACCCCGTCCTTGCTGGACGTACGGAAGTGCACGCCCTCCATGTCGAGGTCGTGGACGGTCACCGAGTCGATGACGACCCCGTTCGCGGAGTCCGTCACGATGCCCTTCTGGCCGCCGGTGACGGTGACGCCCTGCACCGTCCAGTACGAGGCGCCGTTCAGATACAACCCGTAGCCGCCGCTCGCGGTGAGGATCGCCGCGGAGGAGCCGGTCAGGGTGATGCGGGCGGCGGCGGTGCCCGGGACGGTCACCTTGAAGTTGCCGGTGTAGGTGCCGTCCGCGAGGCGGATCGTGTCGCCGGGGACGGCTGCCGCGAGCGCCGCCTTGAGCTGTTTCGCGGTGCTGACATCGACGACGCCGGCCGCGTCGGCCGGTCCCGCCGAGACGAGGGTGAGGCCGCAGGTGACGAGGGCGGCGGCAAGCAGCGGGGCGAGGGGGGTGCGGGTGCGCATGGAGTTGCCTTCCCGGAGAGTCCAGACGTCTCGTACGTGAATCTGGGGCGAGTACCTGAACGTGCTGCCCCGAGGTGAGACGTGCTGCCCGGGGCATGTTGACCCGAGACGTTAGGGGCGCGGGAGGGGAGCGTCAAGGTCTGGACCATTGCCCGAATATCGGGCCGCGATCTTCTTCGAGAGAAACATGCGAGATACACGAGTAACTGACGGGCCGTAACACGCACTTGCCAGTATCCCGACATCGACAAGATCCACGGAGGAGTCGGGACATGACCTCTATATCCAGCATGCCGAACGGTGCCGCGTCCGGTTCGAGCCGCCGCAATTTCCTGCGTCAGGTCGGTCTCACCAGTGGAGCCGGCGCCATGTTCGCCACCATGGGAGCGCTCGGCCTGGCCCCGACCGCCCAGGCCGCGAGCCGTGAACCCGCGTTCCACGCCCCCAGCAAGGGCGACTTCAACCTGAAGGGCGGCCGGGCTGCGGCGAAGGTCGTCATCGTCGGCGGTGGCATCGCCGGTCTCGCCTCCGCCTACGAGCTCGGCAAGGCGGGTTACGACTGTACGATCCTGGAGGCCCGGGCCTTCACCGGTGGCCGCAACACGACGATCCGCGGCGGTGACACCACCACCGACCTGTACGGGAACAAGCAGACCGCCAAGTTCCACGACGGGCAGTACATGAACGCCGGCCCCGGCCGGATTCCCCAGTGGATGGTCACGCTCGACTACTGCCGCGAACTCGGCGTCCCCGTCGAGGTGTTCACCAACGTGAACGCCAACGCCTACATCTTCAACGAGCGCAACGGGATGAAGGCCCCGATGCGCTACCGCACCGCCAAGGCCGACATGTACGGCTACGTCTCCGAACTCCTCGCCAAGGCCACCGACATGGGCGCCCTGGACCGTCAGATCACCGCCGACGACCAGGAGAAACTCCTCGAGTTCCTGAAGGACTTCGGCGACATCGGCGACACCCTCGAGTACACCGGCAGCCCGCGCCGCGGTTACCGCGTCGACCCTGCCGCCGTGGGCACCCCCGGCGAGCTGCTCGGGGACGTACCGACCGCCTCCGAGATCTTCTCGACCAACGTGGGCCGCTACTTCTCCTTCGAGTTCGAGTACGACCAGGCCATGCTGATGTTCCAGCCCGTCGGCGGCATGGACCGTATACCGGCGGCCCTGACCAGGGCGATAGGCAGCCGCCGCATCCGGACCGGCGCGGCCGTCACCGACATCCGGGACACCCCGCACGGCGTCACCGTCACCTACACCCAGGACGGCCGCACCCGCACCATCGACGCCGACTACTGCATCGCCGCACTGCCCCCGAACATCCTGGCCAAGACCTCGCACAACCTCGGCTCCGCCGTGCAGACCGCGCTGGAGGGATGCAAGCCCTCCTCGGCCGGAAAGATCGGCCTGGAGTACAAGAGCCGCTGGTGGGAGACCGACCACCGGATCTACGGCGGCATCACCGAGACCGACATGGACCTCTCCCACATCTGGTACCCGTCCTACGGCCACAACGGCGACCGCGGCCTGATCATCGGCTACTACAACACCGGCACCAACGCCGACTCCTACGCGGCGCTCGCACCGAAGGACCGCGAGGCCCGCGCCCTCGCCCAGGGCGTCAAGATCCACGGCGAGAAGTACCGTACGGAACTCTCCTCGTCCTTCTCGCACCACTGGCGCCAGACCCCCCACCTGGAAGCCGCCTGGCACTCGCTGGCCGGAGGCCCGGAGTCCGCCGCCTTCGCCCCGCTCAACAAGGCGGCCGGCCGCGTCTACTTCGCGGGCGACTACCTGAGCAACACCGACGCCTGGCAGCACGGGGCGTTCACCTCGGCTCGCAAGGCCGTGACCGCGCTGCACAGCCGCGTGCTCGCGTGACTTCGGTGCCCGCGTCCGCGCCCGCGTAAAACACCCGATGACGGGGCACGGACGGGGAATGTCCGTGCCCCCAGGGGTGTTCTCCTTAGGAATACGAGGAGGAGCGGTAACTGTGCCTGATCCGCAGAGTCTGTACGAATGGGAGCCGAAGGGGCTGGCCGTCGTCGACATGGCGCTTGCCCAGGAGTCGGCCGGGCTGGTCATGCTCTATCACTTCGACGGATACATCGACGCCGGTGAGACCGGCGAGCAGGTCGTCGACGGACTGCTGGAGTCGCTGCCCCACCAGGTGGTGGCCCGCTTCGACCACGACCGCCTCGTGGACTACCGCGCCCGGCGCCCGCTGCTCACCTTCCGGCGCGACCGCTGGACGGCGTACGAGACGCCGACGCTGGACGTCCGCGTGGTCCAGGACGCCACCGGCGCCCCCTTCCTCCTGCTCTCGGGGCCCGAACCGGACGTCGAGTGGGAGCGGTTCGCCGCGGCCGTCGAGCAGATCGTCGAGCGCCTCGGCGTCCGGCTCTCGGTGACCGTCCACGGCATCCCGATGGGAGTCCCGCACACCCGCCCGGTCGGCCTCACCCCGCACGGCAACCGCGTCGACCTGATGCCGGGCCACAGCACCCCGTTCGACGAGGCGCAGGTCCCCGGTTCGGCCGCCGCGCTCGTCGAGTACCGGCTGGCCGAGGCCGGTCACGACGTACTCGGCGTCGCCGCCCACGTCCCGCACTACGTCGCCCGCTCCGCCTACCCGGACGCGGCGCTCACCAGCCTCGAAGCGATCACCGCTGCCACCGGCCTGGTGCTGCCCACCGTCGCGCACACCCTGCGCACCGCCGCGCACCGCACCCAGACCGAGATCGACCGGCAGATCGGGGAGGGCGACGAAGAACTCGTCGCGCTCGTCGAGGGACTTGAGCACCAGTACGACGCGATCGCGGGTTCCGAGACCCGGGGCAACCTCGTCGCCGAGCCGGTGGACCTGCCGTCGGCCGACGAGATCGGCCTCGAATTCGAGCGTTTCCTCGCCGAGCGCGAGGGCGACGCCTGACGACGGCTGTCCGGCACGCCGCCCCGGTGCGCCGGACAGCCGTCACCGGGTGGTACGCGCGCCCACCCGGCCCCGTAGGCTGCCGCCCATGCTGAAAGTGGGCCTGACCGGCGGCATCGGTGCCGGCAAGAGCGAAGTGTCCCGGCTGCTCGTCTCGTACGGAGCCGTACTGATCGACGCCGACCGCCTCGCCCGCGAGGTTGTCGCCCCCGGGACACCGGGACTCGCCGCCGTCGTGCGGGAGTTCGGCACCGGCGTACTCCACGAGGACGGCAGCCTTAACCGGCCCGCCCTCGGTGCCATCGTCTTCGGCGACGGCGAACGGCTCGCCGCCCTCAACGCGATCGTGCACCCCCTGGTCCGCGACCGGACCGCCGAACTGGAGGGTGCGGCGGGCCCCGGGTCCGTCGTCGTCAACGACGTCCCGCTGCTCACCGAGAACGGCCTGGCCCCCCTCTACGACCTGGTCGTCGTCGTCGATGCCACCCCCGCCACCCAGCTCGACCGGCTCGTCCGGCTGCGCGGCATGGCGGAGGCCGACGCACGGGCCCGGATGGCGGCCCAGGCCACCCGCGAGGAGCGGCTCGCCGTCGCCGATCTGGTCGTGGACAACGACGGCCCCCTCGACGACCTGGAACCGCAGGTGCGACGGGTGTGGGAGGAGCTGTCCCGGCGGGCGGCCTCCGGTCCCGCGGGCCAGAGGACATAGCGGCACACCGAAGGGCGGGCGCAGGGGTCGACGGGGCCGCGGAATAGCGCGGCCCCGTCCGACGTTGCAAACGCCCGAGCGAAGGGAAGGATCCGACCGTGCCCGAACGGAACCCGGAAACCCATGTGATCGACTTCCGCGCCGCCGAGCAACTGCTGGCCGCGCGTGACCCCAAGGGTGCGGTGAAGCTCCTCGACTCGGTGATCGCCGCCCACCCGGAGAACACAGCCGCCCGGCTGCTGCGCGCCAGGGCCTTCTTCGCGGCGGCCCAACTCCGTCCGGCGGAGCTGGAGTTCGAGCTGGTGCTGGAGCGAGAGCCGGACAACGCCTTCGCCCACTTCGCGCTGGCCCGCACCTTCCAGCGGGCCGGGCGGCCGGAGCAGGCCACCCGCCACTTCCGGCTTGCCGCCGCCCTCGACCCGAACCCCGAGTACCTGACGGCCGCACGCTTCGAAAGCCGGGACTGAGCCCCCTGCGCCAGGGCCGGATGCGGCGCCCCGGCGCTCACGGAGTCCTCGTCCACGGCCGGCGCGTCCGGCCGTCGCCCTGGCCGGGTTCGTACGGCGGGACGTCCCTGCCCGGCTGGAAACGGGAGCCCTGGCGCATCCGGTGGACGATCACCGCGAAGTCCGCGGCGGTCACCGCCAGCAGCACGCCGCAGGCCGCGGCCCAGCCGGGACGGTCGGCGAGCGAGAACGCGACCGCCCCGAACAGGGTCCAGGCGACGCCCCATAGACTCAGCCAGAGCCGCATGCGCAGTGGACTGCGCGCGGTCACGGGTTCACTGCCGGTACGCATGTCCCATCACCACCTCACGTCCAGCATGGACCCGTGCCGCCGCATGTGCGGAACGCCGCCGCACGCGTAGCACGTCGTCGTGCGAGCGGCAGCCGTCGTGCGCGCGGCGGGCCTCCGTACGGCACGCCGCCGTACGGACGAACACCGGAGGGGGACGTTCGTGGCGGGTATCGGGAGTGCGGTCCGCAGGGCACGGGTGCGGGGGTGTCTGCTGGGCGGCGCCGTCGGCGACGCCCTGGGCAACCCGGTGGAGTTCCTCTCGCTGGCCGGCATCCAGCGGGCCCACGGACCGCTCGGCGTACGCGGCCTCGCTCCGGACCCCGAGGGGGTCGCCGGCCGCATCACGGACGACACCCAGATGACCCTCTTCACGGTGGAGGGGCTGATCCGCGCGGCGAACGGCGCCGGCCGCGCCGGACGCACGGGTGCGGTGCGGGCCGCCTATCTGCGATGGCTCGACACCCAGAACCACCCCTCGCCGCCGGACCGCGGCGGTGACCACACGATGCGCACCGGATGGCTGCGCCGGCAGCAGCTGCTCTACGCGCGCCGGGCCCCCGGCAACGCCTGCCTGACCGGTCTCGCCGCCGGGCACGTCCCGGACGAGACGGGTGCCCCCGGTGCGCCCGGGGCGGTGAACCCAGGCTCCAAGGGCTGCGGCACCGTGATGAGGTCCGCCCCCTTCGGGCTGACCGGGCAGTCCCCGGCGGAGGCGTTCGCGCTGGCCGCCCACTGCGCGAAGATCACCCACGGCCATCCGACCGGAGCGATCGCGGCCGGGGCGTTCGCCGCGGTCGTCGCTTACCTCCTGGCCGGCGAGTCGATGCCGGGCGCGGTACTGCGGACGATGGAACTGGCCGCGCGCCACCCGGGCCATGAGGAGACGACGGCGGCCCTGCGCGCCGCCGTCGACCGCGCCGCCGCAGGCGCCCCGACCGCCGAGGGCGTCGAGTCGCTCGGTGCCGGGTGGGTCGCCGAAGAGGCTCTCGCCATCGCCGTGTACTGCGCGCTGGCCCTGCCGGGCCCCGAGGACGTGGCGGCGGCACTGCTGCTGTCCGTCAACCACTCCGGAGACAGCGACTCCACCGGCTCGGTCTGCGGCAACCTGCTCGGCGCGCTGCACGGCGACGCCGCGCTGCCCGCCGACTGGCTGGTGCGTAACGAGGGGCTGACCCTGATCACCCGGATCGCCGACGACCTCTCCCGCCAGTTCGAAGGGCCGGTCGACTGGCCGGCGGACCGCTACCCCGGGAACTGAGTCACGGCCTCCGGCCGGAGCGTCGCTCAGTGCACGAGGGTGTAGCTGCGCCAGACCGGCGTGCTCGGGGCGTCCACGTCGGTGAGCCGGGTGGACAGGTAGGTGCTCCCCTTGCCGGTGCAGTCGCGGGAGCGGTAGAGAACCATGTCGATGAGGGTGTTGTTGTCGACCGCCTTCGCGCCCCCGGGAAGCGGGTGGCAGCCCCGTACCAGCGGGCTGTTCTCCCTGACCTCGACGTCACGCTCGGTGGTGTAGGTGACCGGCCCGACCGCGGTGCGGCCGAGACCCGAACAGCCCGAGGCGCCCAGCGCGGCGAGGGCCAGCAGTACGGCCCCCGCGGCGACGCGGGGACGGCGGAGTCGGCGGTGGAGCGTCGCTGTCACGGACATGGGCGGGTCCTCGTCTGCTCGTCCGGATCGTCAGGGTGGTGTTCGGGACCGGCGCGGAGGCGCCGGCCCGGCGAATGCCGGTACGGAGGCTCCGTACGGGCGCATGCCACGCTGCCCGCTCCCGTACGTCCCGGCACCCGGGGAGGGCCGACCGGGCGACATAGGGGAGCGTCTCGGGTTCCACGAGGGTGCAAAAAGGGCATAACGTGTTAATAGGCAACGGTTCCGTCCCGGTGCCGTTGTGTGCCGTGCCAGTGGCAGGGGGCCGTCATGGTCCAGGTGCTAGTGATCGCGATCGTCGCGGTGCTCGCCGTCTGCGGTCTGTTCGCAGTCGCGGGGGTCCGCGTCGTCAGGCAGTACGAGCGAGGGGTGGTGCTCCGGCTCGGCCGGCTCCGCAACGAGGTCAGGGGACCCGGGCTCACGTTGATCGTGCCCGGAGTGGACCGGCTCCGTAAGGTCAATCTGCAGATCGTCACGATGCCGGTCCCCGCCCAGGACGGGATCACCCGGGACAACGTGACCGTCCGGGTGGACGCCGTCATCTACTTCAAGGTGATCGACGCGGCGAGCGCCGTCATCCAGGTCGAGGACTACCGCTTCGCGGTCTCGCAGATGGCGCAGACCTCACTCCGTTCGATCATCGGCAAGAGCGACCTGGACGACCTGTTGTCCAACCGCGAGAAGCTCAACGAGGGCCTGGAACTGATGATCGACAGCCCGGCCGTCGGCTGGGGCGTCCAGATCGACCGGGTCGAGATCAAGGACGTGTCCCTGCCGGAGACGATGAAACGCTCCATGGCCCGGCAGGCGGAGGCCGACCGTGAGCGCCGCGCCCGAGTCATCAACGCCGACGCCGAACTCCAGGCCTCGAAGAAGCTCGCGGAAGCCGCAGGCCAGATGTCCGCACAGCCCGCGGCCCTCCAGCTGCGACTGCTGCAGACCGTGGTCGCGGTCGCGGCTGAGAAGAACTCCACGCTCGTCCTCCCCTTCCCGGTGGAACTCCTCCGGTTCCTCGAACGGGCCCAGCAACCGCAGGCGGGCGACGGGCAACCGCGACCCGTCACCGCCGGAACGCCGCCGGCGGATTCCGTCGCCTCCGGTACGCCGCCGGCGGATTCCGTCGCCTCCGGTACGCCGCCGGCGGATTCCGTCGCCTCCGGTACGCCGCCGGCGGATTCCGTCGCCCCCGGTTCGCCGCCGTCGCCGGGACCCGCACCGTCCGCAGCCGCGAACGGGCGCCAGCCCGTGGCGACGCGCGGTTCCGGCTCGGCCACCCCGTCGGCCCCTGCCGCCCGGCCGCGCCCCTCGCCCCCGCCCCGCGCCGCGGCCCGCCCGCGCCCGGCGCCGCCCGCCGACGCCCGGCCCCGGCCGGACCGGCTCACCCGGCACTGACACCGGCCGACGTGAGGACCGCCCGGCATGAGCAACCAGTCGGCGCTGAGACCGTACGGCGCTGCGGCCCGCCCGGCGCTGAGACGGCTCCGCGCTGAGGCCGCCCGGCGCTCGGCCCACCTGAACGAGGCCGCCCGGAACTGAGGTCCGGGCGGCCTCACCCTGTGTACACCTGGCTGGGGCCGCCCGGGTCCGCGCGTGGACGCCGACCCGTACTTCCTCGCACCCCCGCTGACCTGTCCCGATTCCGGGTGTGGCCGGCTCTGTCAGACCGCCCGCCTAGACTCGTCGGAGCCGGGAACGACACCGGCGGTGACATCGGGACGAGGTGCGGAAGCGCCCGGACGAGAGCGGGAGGGGGTGGCCGGTATGACGGTGCGGGACCTGTCGGATACGGAGACGGGCCGCCTGCTGCGGCGCGCCGCCGTCTTCCTGCCCGCCGCCCTCCCGAGGGACGGACGGATCGCGTTCTGGGATCCCGAGGACAGCGGCTGGGACCCGGCGGACCACCTGGACCACCCGGATGCGGAGCGGGACGGGGAAGCGGCCTCCCCGGCGGAGCCCCGCACCGGCGACGGCCCCGTCGCCGCGGAGATCACCGTGGTCCGCGCCCACGGCACGCAGGGGGTCCGGCGCCGTCAGGTGCCCGCCCTGCTGCTGCCGGTCGCGGACGCCGTGACGCTGCTCGCCGGAGCCCGGCACCTGCCCTCCGTGCACCCGTCCACCCGCTGCTGGGGCGCGGCGGCCCTGCACGCCCTGAGCCTCGTGGCGCGCGGACGGATGCTGCCCGGGCTCACCCCCGACGACCACGACGCCTGGCGTGCCGGTCCGCGCGACGGAGCGGACGTGGCCCACCTGCGGGCCGTCGCCGCGGCGCTGCCGCCCGAGGGGTACGCGGTCCCGCTGCCCGACACGGCCCCGCTGCGCCTCGCCGACCCCGAGTTCCTCGTCGGGGCGTTCCTGGACGCGGTCGCCGACACCCTGCCCCGGACCCCCGCCGCAGCCTTCGCCTCCGGCGCGCCGTTCGCCGCCCGGGAGGCGCAGCACCTGCCCGGCGTCGCCGCCTGGGCGGTCGAGGTCGCCGCCGGACTGGACGCCGGCGTGCAGATCTCCCTCCGGCTCGACCTGTCGGCCTTCGAGCTCTTCGACAGCTCGGACGGCCACGTCCCCGAGGGCACGTCCGGCGGCCCGGACGATTCCGCCGTACGGCACGCCGCCGCCGCAGTCGTCCAGGTGCACAGCCTCGCCGACCCCACCCGTGTCACCGACGCCGCAGCACTCTGGGACGGCACCGCGGGCGAGCCGTTCGGGCCGCGCGCCCGCGTCGACACCGTGCTCGCGCTGCGCCGGGCCGCCCGTGCGTGGGCACCCCTGGAGCGCCTGCTCGACCAGCCCGTCCCCGACGTCCTCGCCCTCACCGAGGACGAGTTGTACGAGCTGCTCGGCCCGGCCGGGGCCCGCCTCGCGAGCCTCGGCGTCAGCCTCCACTGGCCGCGCGAGCTCGCCCGCTCGCTCGCCGCCTCCGCCGTCGTACGCCCCGCCCCGGGCTCCGCCACCGACGGCACCTCCTTCTTCGACGCCGAACACCTCTTCGCCTTCGACTGGCAGCTCTCCCTGGGCGGCGAGCCCCTGACCGAGGCCGAGATGGACCGTCTCGCCGAATCGCACCGGCCGGTGGTACGGCTGCGCGACCAGTGGGTGGTCGTCGACCCCGGCCTCGTCCGCAAGGCGCGCAAACGGGAGCTCGGGCTGCTCGAACCCGCCGAGGCGCTCGCCGTCGCCCTCACCGGCAGCGCCGAGCTGGACGGCGAGCAGGTGGAGGCCGTGCCGACCGGTGCCCTCGCCGCCCTCCGCGCCCGCATCCTCGACGAGGACACCGTCCTGCCGCCGCCGCCCGGTCTGCGGGCCACACTCCGCGACTACCAGCTGCGCGGACTGACCTGGCTGGACCGGATGACCTCGCTCGGCCTCGGCGGCTGCCTCGCCGACGACATGGGCCTGGGCAAGACGATCACCGTGATCGCCCTCCACCTCCACCGCGCCCACCCCGCACCCACCCTGGTGGTCTGTCCCGCCTCCCTGCTCGGCAACTGGCACCGCGAGATCAACCGCTTCGCCCCCGGGGTCCCAGTCCGCCGCTTCCACGGCACGGACCGCACCCTCCCCGGCGAGGAGGCCGGATTCGTGCTGACCACCTACGGCACGATGCGCTCCGGCGCGGAGCAGCTCGCCGCGCACGGCTGGGGCCTGGTCGTCGCCGACGAGGCGCAGCACGTCAAGAACCCGCACTCCTCCACGGCCAGGGCGCTGCGCACCATCCCCGCCCCCGCCCGCGTCGCGCTGACCGGCACCCCCGTGGAGAACAACCTCTCCGAGCTGTGGGCGCTGCTCGACTGGACCACCCCGGGACTGCTCGGCTCCCTCAAGGCATTCCGCTCCCGGCACGCGCGGGCCGCCGAGAACACCGGTACCGCGGCGGGGCTGGGCAACGACGAGGCCGTCGAACGCCTCGCACGGCTGGTCCGCCCCTTCCTGCTGCGGCGCAAGAAGTCGGACCCCGGGATCGCCCCCGAACTCCCGCCCAAGACGGAGACCGACCACCCCGTCTCCCTCACCCGGGAGCAGGCCACGCTCTACGAGGCGGCTGTCCGCGAGACGATGGCGCGGATCGAGGCCTCGGAGGGGATGGCCCGGCGCGGCCTGATCATGAAGCTGCTCGGCTCCCTCAAGCAGATCTGCAACCACCCGGCCCAGTATCTGAAGGAGCCCGCCCCGCGCCTGGACGGCCGCTCCGGCAAGCTCGCCCTCCTCGACGAGCTGCTCGACACCATCCTGGCCGAGGACGGGTCCGTGCTGATCTTCACCCAGTACGTCTCGATGGCCCGGTTGCTCTCCGCCCACCTCGAAGCCCGCGCCGTCCCCTCGCAGCTGCTGCACGGCGGTACCCCGGTCGCCGAGCGCGAACGCATGGTGGACCGCTTCCAGCAGGGCGAGGTCCCCGTCTTCCTGCTCTCCCTGAAGGCGGCCGGCACCGGCCTCAACCTGACCCGCGCCGCCCACGTCGTGCACTACGACCGCTGGTGGAACCCGGCGGTCGAGGAGCAGGCCACCGACCGCGCGTACCGCATCGGCCAGACACAGCCCGTGCAGGTGCACCGCCTGATCGCCGAAGGCACGGTCGAGGACCGCATCGGCGAGCTGCTGGAGTCCAAGCGCGCCCTCGCCGACGCCGTGCTCGGCGACAGCGGCGAGAGCGCGCTGACCGAGCTCAGCGACCGGGACCTCGCCGATCTCGTCGCGCTCCGGAGGCCCGCGTGAGTCCCGCTCCCGGCGCCCGTACCCCTGGCGCGCGCAACCCCGGCGCCCGTCCCTCCGGCGTCCGTACGCCTGCGGTGCGGGCCGGCAGCCGCGCGCCCGCCGCCCGGCCCGGACCGGACGGCCTGCGCCGTACGTTCGAGGCCGTCCCCGCGCGCACGTCCGCCGAGGGCGAGCCCTTCGCGGACAGCTGGTGGGGCCGCGCCTGGGTGGACGCGCTGGAGGGGCTCTCGCTGGACGAGGGGCGCCTCGCCCGGGGGCGCGCGTACGCGGACTCGGGCCACGTCGCCGCGATCACCGTCACCCCCGGCCGGGTCGTCGCGTACGTGCACGGCAGCAGGCCCCGCCCGTACCGCGCGGAGATCCGCCTGCGGGTCTTCACCGAAAGCGGCTGGGACACCCTGCTGGACGCGGTGGCCGCACGCCCCGGACACTTCTCCGCGCTGCTCGCCAGAACCATGCCGCACGCCCTGGTCGACACCGCGGAGGGGGCCGGGGTCCGGCTGCTGCCGGCCGTCGACGACCTCGACCCGACCTGCTCCTGTCCCGACCGGGCGCTGCCCTGCAAACACGTCGCGGCGCTCTGCTACCAGACGGCCCGTCTGCTGGACACCGACCCGTTCGTGTTGCTGCTCCTGCGCGGACGCGGTGAGCGCGAACTCCTGGACGAGCTCGCCCGGCGCAACGCCGAGCACGCCGCCCGCGAGCGCCCCGAGGCCCCCGAAGCCCCTTCCGTGGCCGCCCAGGAGGCGTTCGCCGAGCGCTACCTGCCGCCGCTGCCGCCCCCACAGCCGGTACCCGCCCTCCCCGGCAGGCCGCCGGCCTACCCCGAACTGCCCGGTGCCCGCGACCCGCTGGCGCTGGACCAGCTGGCCACCGACGCGGCGGCCCGTGCCCACGCGATCCTCACCACCGGCCGCGACCCGATCGCCGGGCTGAGCGCCTGGCAGGATGCCGTACGGCTGGCCGCGGCCGGACCCACCGCCGGGCTCACCGCCACCAGCCGGGCCCTCTACCGCGAACTCGCCCACGCCACCGGTCGGAACACCACCGACCTCGCCCGCGCCGTGGCCGCCTGGCGGCAGGGCGGCGCGGAGGGCCTCGCCGTGCTGGAGACCCCCTGGGACCCGCCGGCCGGCCCCTTCGACCGGGCCCGCCCGGCTCTGGCGGCCGCCGACTTCCCCCGCTTCCAGCCCCGGCGCAACCACCTCACCCACCCCGGCGGCACGCTCCAGCTCCGCTTCGGCCGGGACAACCTCTGGTACGGCTACGAGGCCGACCCCGGCAGCGAGGACTGGTGGCCCCGCGCCATGCCGGGCACCGACCCGGTGGGCGTCCTGCTGGCACTGCTCGGCCGCTGACCGGTTGCTGACCGGCCGCTGGCAGGCCGCCGGCAGGCAGTTGGCGACGGTGCCGGAAGGAAAACCCTTGGAGGCAGGCCTGTTGCCGGTGCTAACTTCCGTGGCGTGGCGAAACTCAATCAGATCATCGCAGTCGAGAAGGGCGTCAAGTCCAAGGCCCACCAGGACCTGACGGCGGCCCATCACGGCCTCCAGAAGCCCGGGTTGCTGGCCGGTCTCTCCCGTACGTACCAGCCGAAGGACGAGGAGGGCGAGCAGCTGCCGCCCGAGTCGACGCTGGTACAGGTCAAGGCCGAGGACGTGCTGCGGGACACGGCCACCGCACTGACCCGTCTGTTCGACGTGACCGCCACCAAGGACTGGGCGAACTGCGCGGCCCGCGCGGACGTCACCGTCGACGGCCGGGTGCTCGTCGCGGACGCGCCCGTCTCCTACCTCCTCTTCCTGGAGAAGCAGCTCACCGACATCGGTACCTTCGTCCGCAAGCTCCCGGTACTGGACGCCTCCGAGGCGTGGGCGCAGGACCCGTCGGCCGACGCGTGGAAGACCGAGCCGGTACGCACCCTCCGTACGAAGAAGGTGCCCCGCAACCACGTGAAGGCGGAGGCCACCGAGAAGCATCCGGCGCAGGTCGAGGTGTACTACGAGGACGTGCCGATCGGTTACTGGACGACGGTCAAGTTCTCCGGCGCTCTCCCCGCCCGCCGGGTGCGGGAGCTGACGGAGCGGGTGGAGAAGCTCCAGCAGGCCGTGAAGTACGCCCGTGAGGAGGCCAACGCGGCCGAGGTCACCGACCAGCGGGTGGGTGATGCGGTCTTCGGTTACCTCTTCGGGTGACCGACCATGGATTCCCCGGCCACGGACGACCGCGGCCGGGGTGCGCGAGGAGCGCAAGCTGAAACTGAGGCTTGTCGTGACGGACGCGGTCCCAGTGGAGGTTCGACTCCTCCCTCCGGCACCCCCGGAACCCGCCCCGCCCGACGGCGGAGCGGACCCGGTACGCACCGACTCCTGGCCGGAGTAGCCCAAGAGGCAGAGGCAGACCGCGATCAATCTCAGACTCTTGCTCCAGACTCAGCATGGGCCGCCGATCGCCGGATCGACCGGGCCAGGGCCCAGCGACGTCGAAATGCCAGTTCGAATCTGGCCCGCAGAGCTCGATCTGCGGTGGTCCAAAGGCAGGACGCGACGACATCATGACTGACCCTGGTCCTTAAACGTGCCGGCGTGCGACGAAGGCGGCACCCACAGGGCCCGGAGGCCGGCTACGCCTCCGGGCCCGCTCCTGTTCCCCGGGAGGTGTTCTTCCGGACGACGCCTCTCCGGGAGGCGTGTTTCGGGGGCGATCCACGGGAACCGCGGGAACGTGCCTGCCCCGGCCCGCCCGCCGTCGGAGTCATCCGCCCGGCGCCGGTGCGGCCCGGGGAAGCCGGCCCGGTGAGCGACGAGCGGGCAGAGACGGACGGCGCGAGCGGAACGGACCGGCTGACCGCCCTGTCGGACGGGATCTTCGCGATCGCCATGACCCTGCTGGTGCTCGACATCCGGGTGCCCCGGGGCCTGGACGACGCCGGTTTCCGGGACGCCGTGCGGGACGTACTGCCGGATGTCGGCGCCTACGCGCTGAGCTTCGTCATCCTCGCGGGTTTCTGGCGCGGCCACCGGCGCATCGTGGCGCTGGTGCCCCGGTTCGAGGGGCCCTCGCTCAGGCTCGCGCTCATCTGGCTCGGCGCCATCGCCTTCCTCCCCTTCCCCACCTCGCTGCTCTCCGAGTACGCCTCCGAACCGCTCGCGGTGGCGGTCCACGCCGTCACCGTCGCCGTCACCGACCTGCTGGGGCTGGCGGTGCTCCGGACGGGACGGCGCGGCTGGTCGGCACCGGGTGCGGACCCTGCGCCGGACGGTCGGGCGCCGGGCGGTCGGGCGACGGACCGCCCGGCGACGGACGGCCCCGCGACGGACCGCCCGGCGGAGGACAGCGCCGCGGCTGCCTCCGCCTGGTCGGTCTCCGTCGATCCCGGGGCACGGGCGCTGGCCTTCGCCGTGCCCGTCCCCGTCGCCTTCGCCTGGCGCCCCTTCGCGGCCATCTGGTTCTGGCTCGCCGGCATCCCGCTCAGGGGGCTGGTGCGCAGGTTCCGCCCCGCCTGGGAAGGGAAGAGCCGCGACGGGCCCCGGCCTACTGCCGGTACCCCTCCAGGAAGCGCCCGATGCGGCTGATCGCCGCGTCGAGGTCGTCGGCGTGCGGCAGTGTCAGGATGCGGAAGTGGTCGGGCCGGGGCCAGTTGAAGCCGGTGCCCTGCACCACCTGGATCTTCTCCCGCAGCAGCAGATCGAGCACGAGCCGCTCGTCGTCGACGATGTTGTGCACCTTGGGGTCGATCCGGGGGAACGCGTAGAGGGCTCCCTTCGGCTTCACGCAGGACACCCCGGGGATCTCGTTCAGCTTCTGCCAGGCGCGGTCGCGCTGTTCGTGCAGCCTGCCGCCCGGGGCGACGAGTTCACGGATGGTCTGCCGGCCGCCGAGCGCGGCCTGGATGGCGTACTGGGCGGGGGCGTTGGCGCACAGCCGCATGGAGGCCAGCGTGGTCAGCCCTTCGAGGTAGCCGCGCGCGTGCGCCTGCGGACCGGAGACCACCAGCCACCCCGAGCGGAACCCGGCGACCCGGTACGTCTTCGACAGCCCGCTGAAGGTGAGCGTGAGCAGGTCCGGGGCGAGTGAGGCGACCGGGTGGTGCACGGCGTCGTCGTAGAGGATCTGGTCGTAGATCTCGTCGGCGTAGACCAGCAGTCCGTGCCGGCGGGCCAGATCGAGGATGCCCTCCAGGATCTCCTTCGAATAGACCGCGCCGGTGGGGTTGTTGGGGTTGATGATCACCACGGCCCTGGTACGGCCGGTGATCTTCGAGGCCATGTCGGCGAGGTCCGGGTTCCAGTCCGACCGCTCGTCGCAGGTGTAGTGGACGGCCTTGCCGCCGGCGAGGGTGACCACCGCCGTCCAGAGCGGGTAGTCCGGGCTCGGTACGAGCACCTCGTCGCCGTCCTCCAGGAACGCCTGGACGGCCATGGAGATCAGCTCGGAGACCCCGTTGCCGAGGAAGATGTCGTCCACGTCGACGTCCGGCAGACCCATCGCCTGGTAGCGCTGGGCGACCGCGCGGCGGGCGGACAGGATGCCGCGCGAATCGGTGTAGCCGTGCGCCTGGGGGAGCATCCGGATCATGTCCTGGACGATCTCCTCGGGCGCCTCGAAGCCGAACAGCGCGGGGTTGCCGGTGTTGAGCCGGAGCACACTGTGGCCCGCCTCCTCCAGCGCGTTCGCCTGCTCGATGACCGGGCCTCGGATCTCGTAACAGACCTCGTCGAGCTTGCTGGACTGCCGGAACTCCATGCGGTTCCTCCCCTGCCGATTGCGATACTTGGTTTTACCAAGTCCGACCTTGGAAAGTCCAACAACATGTCTAGACTGCGTCGTATGCCACGTCAGCAGCAGCCAGCAGCGCGCCCCGTACGCCGACGCAGTTACGACCAGTTCTGCGCCACCGCCCGAGCCCTGGACTCCGTCGGGGACCGGTGGACCCTGCTGATCGTCCGTGAACTGCTGGCCGGGCCGCGCCGCTACACCGATCTGCACGCGGACCTGCCGGGGGTCAGCACGGACGTCCTCGCCTCCCGCCTCAAGGACATGGAGCAGAGCGGCCTCGCCCTCCGCCGCAAGCTGCCGCCCCCGGCCGCCGCCTCGGTCTACGAACTCACCTCCCGGGGCAGGGAACTGCTCCCTGTCCTCACCGCCCTCGCCCAGTGGGGCGCGCCCGCCCTGGAGGAACGCCGCCCCACCGACGCCGTCCGCGCCCACTGGTTCGCCCTCCCACTGCGCCGTTCCCTGGCGGCGACGGTCCACTCCGGCCTGGTCGAAGTGCACCTGGACGAGGGCGAGTTCCACGTACGCACGGGTCCCGTGCCGCCCGGCGACGAGGTCTACGGCTACGGCCCCGCCCCCCGGGCCGACGCCCGCATCGTGCTGGACGCCGAACTCTGTCTGGCCATGGGCCGGGACGAGACCGGCTTCGCGCAGGCGGTGAAGGACGGCCGGATCGAGGTGTACGGCGAGAGCCCGCTCGCCACGGAGCTGCGCGGCGGCTGACCGGCCGCCGGGCCGGGCGCGCGCAGGCCGGTGGATGATGGGCGGGTGCGATTCGAACCGATCACCTGGGACCGGCTGGCCGAGGCCCTCGCCGCGCACGCGGACGGGCTGACCCCGGACGGCGGCGGACCCTGGCTCAGGATCGGCGTCGACGGCGCCCCCGCCGCAGGCACCGGGCCGTTGGCCGAACGCCTCGCCCAGGGCCTGCGCCTGCGGGGGCGCGCCGTATTCGTCGTGTCCACCGAGGGATTCCTGCGCCCGGCGAGCCTGCGGTACGAGTACGGCAAACGGGACCCCGACTCGTACGCCCAGGGCTGGTTCGACACCGGGGCGCTCTGGCGCGAGGTGTTCGGGCCACTCGAGACCGGCGGCAGCGGACGGGTCCTGCCCGACCTGTGGGACCCGGCCACCGACCGGGCCACCCGCAGCCCGTACCACGAGCTCCCCGAGGGCGGAGTGCTGGTGCTGCACGGACCGTTGCTGCTGGGGCAGTGGTACCCGTTCGACCTCGCGGTCCACCTGCGGCTCTCACCGGGCGCGTTGCGGCGGCGCACGGACGAGCAGGTCCAGTGGACCCTGCCCGCCTTCGCACGGTACGAGGAGGAGACCGCCCCCGCGGACCACGCCGACGCCGTCGTCCGCGCGGACGACCCCCGGCACCCGGCATGGACGGGGCTCCGCGCGAGGGGGTGAGGCGTCCTGCCGGGCCGGCGCCGGAACAAGGGCAGGGGCAGCGCCGGACCACTGGCCGGGGCGGTGCCGGAACGGCGGCCGGGGCGGTGTCAGAACAACGGCTGGGGCAGCACGCCCTCCAGCTCCAGCAGCCGCCTCTTCGTCTCCAGCCCGCCGCCGAACCCGCCGAGCCCGCCGTCGCTCTCCACCACCCGGTGGCAGGGCACCACGATCGGCAGCGGATTGGCCCCCATGGCCGCACCCACCGCCTGCGCCCCGTCCGGCCGACCCACCCGGGCGGCCAGCTCCCCGTAGCCGACGACGGAG
Source organism: Streptomyces sp. NPDC001770 (assembly GCF_053596135.1). Taxonomy (NCBI): domain Bacteria; kingdom Bacillati; phylum Actinomycetota; class Actinomycetes; order Kitasatosporales; family Streptomycetaceae; genus Streptomyces; species Streptomyces sp. NPDC001770. The sequence goes on from NZ_JBSFFN010000002.1 coordinate 167,152, forward strand.
CCGTACGGGACGCCGGTGGCGAGCTCCCGGAGGACCCGCCGGTGGAAGCCGGAGGTCAGCGACCAGTCCATCGGCAGGTCGAACGCCCGCAGCGTGCCGTCGAAATAGGCGTCGAGCAGGCGCCCGGCAGCGGCGGGTGCGGCTGAACCGCCGCCCTCCACCAACTCCGCGCCGAGCCTGTCCCGCAGCATCGCCAAGGACCGGTCACGCACCGGAGGGTGCGCGTGGAAGGTCACCGAGACCAGGCCGGTGCCGGTCGCGGCGAGCATCAGGGGCCCGATGGGGCTCGCCACCACCGACCACTCCACGGAGAGGGCGCCGTTCGTCATACCGAAAACGGTAGTACCCGCCACTGACATCGCCGGTGCCTGCCATGCGGTCCGCTCCTGAGCCCCTGGGTGTGCGGACGGCCTCCGAGGGGGAGGTGTGTCCGGGGTTCGGTGCGTGCGGAGTCGCGGGGTTGTGACGGTCGTCCTCACCCGGGGGAGAAGTGGTGAGGACCGGATCATGGGCGGTCTTTTTGCCGCCGCCCCAGTTCACGGGCGATAAAATGCCGCCCTTGTGGTCTCTTGCCGGGGTTCCCGGGTTCCGGCGGAATTCCCGTACTCCCGGAACCGCCGCCGGGGACCGCGCACCCCGATCCTTCGACCGAGGAGCAGCACCCGTCCGGCGGCGACCGGCGGGCCTTCCCCCGGTCGGCGGGAGCCAAGGGCCCCCGGCCCGTCCCCCGACCGGCAGAGCACCACCAGCACCGCGTTTTCGTGAAGGGCGTATCCAGCATGCAGGGCACAGTCGACGGCTTCTCCTACGGCCTCGTGACTCCCGTCGCGGCCTTTCTCATGGCCTGCCTCGGTGCCGCGCTGGGACTGCGCTGCACCGCCCGGTCCGTCGGCACCCCACCCCGCGAGCCCGGCCCGGTCCGGACGAAAGGCCCCGACCGGACCGGCCGCCCGTACCGGGCCGGATGGCTCGCCCTCGGCTCCACGTCCATCGGCTCCGGGATATGGACGATGCACTTCATCGCGATGATGGGCTTCCGCATCGACGAAGCATCGATCACCTACGACCGGCCGCTGATGTACGCGAGCCTCGCCGTGGCGATCGTCATGGTCGGCATCGGCATCTTCATCGTGGGGTACCGGGGTGCGACGCCGCTGGCCCTGGTCACCGGTGGCACCATCACCGGCCTGGGGGTGGCGTCCATGCACTACCTGGGCATGGCGGCCATCGCCTTCCACGGGCGGTTCGCGTACTCGACGGGCACCGTGGCCCTCTCGGTCGCCATCGCCGTGGTCGCCGCCACCGCCGCGCTCTGGGCGGCCGTCTCCCTCCACGGCGTCCTGCCGAGCCTGGGCGCCGGCGTCGTCATGGGGGCCGCCGTGAGCGGAATGCACTACACCGGCATGGCCGCCCTCCGCGTCCACCTGGTCCCCAGCGCCGCCGACGCGTCCGGGAGCGAACCGATCGGCTCGATCCTCGTACCGCTCCTCGTCGGACCGCTGGCCTTCCTGCTGCTCGCGGGGGTGATCGTGCTGTTCGACCCGCTGATCGTCGGAGGCGACCCCGGCCGGGACGGCGTGTCCCGCCGGAGCGCCGCGGACCGGCGCGGCATCCCGGTCCAGCGCCGCGGCGACACCGCGGTCGAGCCCGTGTTCGACAGTGCCCGCAGGCCCTGGCGACCCTGATCCGCAGCCGTTGTCAGTGGCGGGTCGTACGGTGGATGCATGCGGCCCGTTTCGAAGATCGAACGTTCGGTGGCACCTTTCGAGGTCGTCAGTCCCTACCAGCCCAGCGGTGACCAGCCGGCGGCCATCGCCGAGCTCGACAAGCGCATCAGGGCGGGTGAGAAGGATGTCGTCCTGCTCGGCGCGACCGGCACCGGTAAATCGGCGACAACCGCCTGGATGATCGAGAAGCTCCAGCGGCCGACCCTCGTCATGGCGCCCAACAAGACGCTGGCGGCCCAGCTGGCCAACGAGTTCCGCGAACTGCTGCCCAACAACGCCGTCGAGTACTTCGTCTCGTACTACGACTACTACCAGCCCGAGGCGTACGTCCCGCAGTCGGACACCTACATCGAGAAGGACTCCTCGATCAACGAGGAGGTCGAGCGGCTGCGCCACTCCGCGACGAACTCCCTGCTCACCCGGCGGGACGTCGTCGTCGTCGCCTCCGTCTCCTGCATCTACGGTCTCGGTACCCCGCAGGAGTACGTCGACCGCATGATCCAGCTCAAGGTCGGCGACGAGATCGACCGCGACCAGCTGCTCCGCCGGTTCGTCGAGATCCAGTACACCCGCAACGACCTCGCCTTCACCCGCGGCACCTTCCGGGTGCGCGGCGACACGATCGAGATCTTCCCGGTCTACGAGGAGCTCGCCGTCCGCATCGAGATGTTCGGCGACGAGATCGAGGCGCTCTCCACCCTCCACCCGCTCACCGGTGAGGTGATCAGCGAGGACACCTCGCTGCACATCTTCCCCGCCACCCACTACGTCGCCGGCCCCGAGCGCATGGAGAAGGCGATCACCGGCATCGAGCAGGAGCTGGAGGAGCGGCTGGCCACCATGGAGAAGCAGGGCAAGATGCTGGAGGCCCAGCGGCTCCGCATGCGCACCACGTACGACATCGAGATGCTCCGCCAGATCGGCACCTGCTCCGGCGTCGAGAACTACTCGATGCACTTCGACGGCCGGTCGCCCGGCACCGCCCCGAACACCCTCCTCGACTACTTCCCCGAGGACTTCCTGCTGGTGCTGGACGAGTCCCACGTCACGGTGCCGCAGATCGGCGCGATGTACGAGGGCGACGCCTCCCGCAAGCGGACCCTCGTCGACCACGGCTTCCGCCTGCCGTCCGCCCTGGACAACCGCCCCCTGAAGTGGGAGGAGTTCCAGGAGCGGATCGGCCAGACCGTCTACCTCTCCGCCACCCCCGGGAACTACGAGCTCTCGCGCGGCGACGGCTTCGTCGAGCAGATCATCCGCCCGACCGGGCTGGTCGACCCGGAGATCGTCGTCAAACCCACCGAGGGCCAGATCGACGACCTCGTGCACGAGATCCGCACCCGCACCGAACGCGACGAGCGGGTCCTCGTCACCACCCTCACCAAGAAGATGTCCGAGGACCTCACCGACTACTTCCTGGAACTCGGCATCCAGGTCCGGTACCTCCACAGCGACGTCGACACCCTGCGCCGCATCGAGCTGCTGCGCGAACTGCGCTCCGGCGAGTACGACGTCCTCGTCGGCATCAACCTCCTGCGGGAGGGCCTCGACCTGCCCGAGGTCTCGCTGGTCGCCATCCTCGACGCCGACAAACAGGGGTTCCTGCGCTCCGCGACCTCGCTCATCCAGACGATCGGACGCGCGGCGCGCAACGTCTCCGGCCAGGTCCACATGTACGCGGACAAGGTCACGCCCGCCATGGCGCAGGCCATCGACGAGACCAACCGGCGCCGCGAGAAGCAGATCGCGTACAACACCGAACGCGGCATCGACCCGCAGCCGCTGCGCAAGAAGATCAACGACATCGTCGCCTCCATCGCCCGCGAAGAGGTCGACACCGAGCAGCTCCTCGGCACCGGATACCGGCAGACCAAGGGCGCCAAGGCCCCGGTGCCGTCGCTCGGCGGCAAGGCGAGCAAGGCGGGGGAGGCCAAGGCGGACTCCGGGAAGGCCCGTGCCAGGGGTGCGGTGACCAGCGACCGGCCCGCCGAGGAGCTGTCCGGCATCATCGAGGAGATGACCGAGCGGATGCGGGCCGCCGCCGCCGACCTCCAGTTCGAGGTGGCCGCACGTCTGCGCGACGAGGTGGGTGAGCTGAAGAAGGAGCTGCGGCAGATGAAGGAAGCCGGGATCGCCTGAGATGCGGGGAGGTGTCCTCCCCGTGTTGCAAGAACGACACAGAACGCACCGGACCGGCTTCGGGCGGGGACGGAATGCGTAGGGTGCGGGGAAACCGCATACGGACGGTTGCGGAGCACGACGCGGAGCGACGCGGAGAGGGGACAGCGCGTGACGGTCAACATGACCAAGGGTCAGGCGATCAGCCTGCAGAAGCAGGACGGGGGAACCCTGACCGCGGTGCGGATGGGGCTCGGCTGGAAGGCGGCGGCGCGCCGCGGCTTCTTCGGATCGCGTACGCGGGAGATCGACCTGGACGCCTCGGCGGTCCTGTTCGCCGACAAGCAGCCGGTGGACGTGGTGTTCTTCCGCCACCTCGTGAGCGACGACGGCTCGGTCAAGCACACCGGTGACAATCTCGTCGGCGGCGCGGGATCGGGCGGTGACGACGAGGCGATCCTGGTGGACCTGGCGAGGGTGCCGGTCCACATCGACCAGATCGTCTTCACCGTGAACAGCTTCACCGGGCAGACGTTCCAGGAGGTGCAGAACGCCTTCTGCCGCATCGTCGACGAGACCAACGGCCAGGAACTGGCGCGCTACACGCTCGACGGCGGCGGTCAGTACACCGCCCAGATCATGGCCAAGGTGCACCGGGCCGGCGCCGGCTGGCAGATGACGGCCCTCGGCACTCCGGCCAACGGCCGCACGTTCCAGGACCTGATGCCCGCGATCCTGCCGCACCTCTGACGGCCACCCGCGACCCCGTCCGTACCACCGCGGTGTGCGGCGGGACGGGACCGGCGGGACCGGACAGAACCCACGGGCCCACGGGCCCGCCCAACTCCCGGAGGCTTCCGCCGCCGGGAGTTGCGCGTACCCGGGGCGCATTCCGCGGGGGCACGCGTACGCGCACACATCACGCAGGCTTACGCACGCACACGCTCACGCACGCACGCTCAGGCACCGACACGTCACGCAGCAAGGGGACAGGGCAATGACGGCCGAACTCGTCCGGGGGCAGAACCACCCGCTGCCTTCCACCCGCCTGGAGGTCCGGGTGACGGCGGGCTCGCCCGTCGTGGCCGGAGCCGCTCTCTCCGACGAGCGGGGCACCGTACGGGGCGCCGCCTGGGTCGCCCACCCGGGGGAGCCCCGGCTGCCCGGCGTCGAGGTACCACGGCGTGCCGCCTCCGAGCACCGGCTCGCTCTCGACCTCGACGCCCTGCCCGGGGAGGTGCACCGGGTCACCGTCCTCCTCGCGCTTCCCCGGACGCCCGGCACCCCCGCCGGGTTCGGCGCGGTCGCCGCCCCCTTTGTGGCCGTGAACGGGCCCGACGGCACCGGGATCGCCGACTTCACCCTCACCGGGCTCGCCACCGAAACAGCAGTCAGCGCCCTGGAGTTCTACCGTCGTGCCGGCGCCTGGAAGGTGCGCGCCGTGGGCCAGGGGTACGCCTCGGGGCTCGCGGGCATGCTCGCCGACCAGGGCCTGACCGGGGCGGAGGCACTGGCGGCCCTGATCCAGGAGGCTGCCGCGGGCCCCCTCGTTCCCGCCCAGGCCGGACCCGCCCTCCTACCCGCCACCCCGCCCGCCGGTGCGGAGCCGCAGGCCGGTGCCGGTGTGGGTACGGGTACGGACGCGGACGCGGCGGTGATCCCGCCCGGCGGCCGCATCGACTACGCGCACCCGCGCCGCCGGACCACCCCGGCCGCCGTACCCACCGCATCCGCGGCCACCCCGCGTTCCCCATCAGCCCCGCCCTCCGCGGCCACCCCCACCGCCGAGCCCTCCGGGCCCGCCGCACCGGTGGCCGGGGACGCCGCGGGGCACACCCTGGACGAGCGGCTCTACAACCAGGTCTGGGGCATGTTCGAGGACCTGGCCCGCAGCGTCGCCGCCTACCGCGGCGCCGTCGACTTCGCGGAGACGCGGCTGGAGGCCGAGCTCGACCGCGCCCTCTCCGACCCGCGCCACCGCGTCGGCGGGGCGGGCGACGCCGCACGCGAGGAGGCCAGGGCGAAACGCGACGAGCTGGTCGCCCGCGCCCGTGAGGTGCTCGACCGGGACCTCGCCCAGCTGGTGGCCGAGTCCGAGGTGGTGGAGCCCGCGCTCCCGGCCGCCTGCGCCGGATGGGACAGCCCCGTCTGGCACACCCGCCGGGCCCCGGCCGGACAGCCCTGGGCGCTAAGGCTCGGTGACGTCCATCTGCCCGAGCGCCCGGAGCTGCGCATTCCGCTGCTGGTCCGGCTCCCGCTGGAGCGGGGGCTGTGGATCGACGCGGGGCGGAGCGAATCGGGGGCCGATCTCCTGCTGGACGGCACGGAGCGCAAGCGCCTCGCGCTGGAGAGCGCCGTCGCCCACGCCGTACGGCTGCTCGCCGCGTACCCGGCGGGGGAGATGTCGCTCCAGGTCATCGACCCGGCGGGGACGGGTGCCGCCGCCCTCGGGCCGCTGATCCGGGCCGGGGTGCTCGCCGGGCCGCCGGTGCCGGGGGCCGCCGGGGCCGACGCCGTGCTCGATCACCTCACCCGACGCGTCGACCTGGTCCAGATGGCGGTGCGGGCGGGTGCCGCCGACGCACTGCCGCCCGATCTCGACCCCGCCGGACAGCTGCTCGTCGTCAACGACTTCCCCCACGGCTTCGACGACCGCGCGATCACCCGGCTGCGCTACCTCGCGGAGGAGGGCCCCTCCGTCGGGGTGCACCTGCTGCTGGTCGCGGACCAGGAGGAGGCGTCCGCGTACGGACCGGTCCTCGCGCCGTTCTGGCGGGGGCTCCTCAGGCTCACCCCGCTCGCCGGTGACCACCTCGCCGACCCCTGGGTGCGGCACGTGTGGACGTACGAACCCCCTCGGGTGCCACAGGGCAGCCGGATCCTGGAAGAGGTGCTGGCCGCGGTGTCCGAGGCGCGGCGGGCCGGGGACCGCTGAAGCGCGCGGCCCGGAGCATGCGGGTCGCAGGGCCACGGGGCGCGGAGGGGGCCGCGCCGACGCGCCGTAGGGCCGCAGGCGCCGGGAGGGGGCCGTGCTAACGCAGCAGGACCCGGCGGACCAGGGTCTTTTGATTCTTCTTTGCCATTCTCTTTACCTTTCCTTGGGTCTACCTGTACCGTTTCATGGACGGAGGGGAGTATTCCCACACGTGGCGTTCCCGTCAGTACGGACTGTGACCGGTCCCGGGGCGCCGGCCCGGCGCACATCCCGTGCGCCCGGGTGGAAGAGACCTCCGGCAGCGACGACGCTGATCAGTAGCCGTAGCGAACTGCCGGAGGCGCAGTGGACGTTTCATGGACCCTCTGGGTGCTGACCATTCTCGGTCTGGCCGCCCTCATCGCCGTCGACTTCTTTATCGGGCGCAAGCCCCATGACGTGTCGACCAAGGAAGCCGGGATCTGGACGGTCGTCTGGATCACGCTGGCGGCCCTCTTCGGCCTGGGCCTGCTGGTCTTCGGCAACAGCCAGTCCGCCGGCGAGTTCTTCGCCGGCTTCATCACCGAGAAATCGCTGAGCGTCGACAACCTCTTCGTCTTCGTCCTGATCATGGCGAAGTTCTCGGTGCCCTCCCAGCTCCAGCAGCGGGTGCTGCTGATCGGGGTGCTGATCGCACTCGTGCTCCGGACGGTCTTCATCGCCGCGGGCGCGGCCGTCATCGCCAACTTCTCCTGGGTCTTCTACATCTTCGGCGCGTTCCTGATCTACACGGCGTGGAAGCTGATCCAGGAGGCGCGGGCCGACGAGGAGGAGGAAGAGTTCGAGGAGAACCGGCTCCTCAAGTCCATCGAGCACCGCTTCGGCGTCGCCGACCGGTACCACGGCACCAAGCTCTTCATCCGGAACAACGGCAAGCGCGTCATGACCCCGCTGATGGTCGTCATGCTCGCGATCGGCACCACCGACGTGCTGTTCGCCCTCGACTCCATCCCCGCGATCTTCGGCCTGACCCAGGACCCGTACATCGTCTTCACGGCCAACGCGTTCGCGCTGATGGGCCTGCGCCAGCTGTACTTCCTCATCGGCGGCCTGCTGAAGAAGCTGGTCCACCTCAGCTACGGGCTCTCGGTGATCCTCGGCTTCATCGGCGTCAAGCTGGTGCTGCACGCGCTGCACGAATCGGGCCTGCACGTCCCGGAGATCTCGGTCCCGCTCTCGCTCTCCGTCATCTGCGGTGTCCTGGTGATCACCACCATCACCAGCCTGATCGCGGGCCGGAAGCAGGCGTCGGCGGAGGCCGGGGCCGCGGGGTCCGGTCCGGACGCGGGGCCGGAATCCGACCCCGTGTCCGAGTCCCGCAAGGGCAGCAGCAGCGTCGGCGGCTGATCTGCACGCCCCCGTCCCCGCCTCGCCTCCACGAAGACGGACGAGGGGCGCCCCGGTACCGGGGCGCCCCTCGTCCGTCGAGGGACCGGACCCGTCACCAGCCCCGGGCGCGCCACTCCGGGAGCTGTCCGCGCTCGTCGCCGAGCGTGGTGTCGTGGCCGTGGCCCGGGTAGACCCAGGTCTCGTCGGGCAGCTCGTCGAAGAGCTTGGTCTCCACGTCGTGGAGCAGCCGGGCGAAGGCCTCCGGGTCCTTGCGGGTGTTGCCGATGCCGCCGGGGAAGAGGCAGTCGCCGGTGAAGAGGTGCGGAGCCCCGTGCGGGTCGTCGTAGACCAGCGCGATGGAGCCCGGGGTGTGGCCGGCCAGGTGGCGGGCGGTCAGGGTGACCTCGCCCACGCGGATGGTGTCGCCGTCCTCCACGAGTACGGCGGTCGGGACCGGGATGCCCTCGGCGTCGTACCGGCCGGCGTACGTGACGGCGCCGGTGGCGGCCACCACCTCGGCCAGCGCCTGCCAGTGGTCACCGTGCTGGTGCGTGGTGACCACGGAGGCGATGCCGTCCTCACCGACGAGCCGCAGCAGGGTGTCCGCCTCGTTGGCGGCATCGATGAGGAGCTGCTCGCCGGTGGCCCGGCAGCGCAGCAGGTAGGCGTTGTTGTTCATCGGGCCGACCGCGACCTTGGAGATCATCAGGCTGGTCAGCTCGTGCACGTCCGCGGGTCCGCCGACCCGCACCGCTCCGCTGTAGGTCATGGGCGGCAGCCTATAGCGGCGGCAGTACGGGGAGCGGGCCGCCCTCCACGGTCAGTGCCGAACCGTCACGGCGGCCCGCGAGCCACCCCAGCACGTCCGCGGCCGGCCCGCTGACCACCACCGGCGGGCCGTCCGCGCCGCCGCCCGTGGTCCGGACACGGCCGTCCCCGGACCGGATGCCGGTGGAGACCACCCGCGGATGACGCACGAAGCGCTCGGCCAGGAAATCGGTCTCCCGGACCGTGAACTCCTCCGGCAGATCCTCCAGCTCGTACCCCGCGCCGAGGTCGACGTGGTGCAGCTCGATCTCGCCCCAGCGACGGAAGGGCAGCTCCGAGGCGGAGTCCGTCACCCCGTTGCGCAGCTGTACGGTGCGTGACCAGTCGGCGGGGACCGCGGCCTCGGCCAGGAACCGCTCGGTGCTCGCGCGCAGATCGGCCAGGTGCTCGGAGAGCGGCCGGGACGCTCCGGCCTCGATCTCGAGGTCCCGGATTTCGCCGCCCGCGTACATCGGGAGTCCGCGGAGAACATTTCGGAGCGCGTCGGCGTTACGTGACAGGTGGGCCAAGACATGGCCCCGGCTCCAACCGGGCAGTCGGGACGGTTCGGGGACGGTGGATTCGTCCCATGATTCCGCAGCTGCGAGCAGCCGTTCCGTGGCTCCGCGTACAGACGCCAGGTCGCGCACATGATCGCTCATGCGACCGAGCGTAGCCCCGCCACTCGTTCGGGTGAAGGAGGTTACGAGCGGCCAGAAATCGAATGTGCGTGCTATACGCTCGAAGTCGAAACCTTTCAACACCGCTGTTGCGCCCCCCATACCCTGGACAGGGGGCTCAGTTCCCCCCGTTTCTCTCAAGAAAGGTGCGGACCGGCGTGGCCGACCGTCTCATCGTCCGTGGCGCGCGCGAGCACAACCTGAAGAACGTCTCGCTCGACCTGCCCCGCGACTCCCTCATCGTCTTCACCGGGCTGTCCGGGTCGGGCAAGTCCTCCCTCGCGTTCGACACGATCTTCGCCGAGGGCCAGCGGCGCTACGTCGAGTCGCTCTCCTCGTACGCCCGGCAGTTCCTCGGCCAGATGGACAAGCCGGACGTCGACTTCATCGAAGGTCTCTCGCCCGCCGTCTCCATCGACCAGAAGTCGACCTCGCGCAACCCGCGCTCGACGGTCGGCACCATCACGGAGGTCTACGACTACCTCCGCCTGCTCTTCGCCCGCATCGGAAAGCCGCACTGCCCCGAATGCCGGCGGCCGATCTCCCGCCAGTCGCCGCAGGCCATCGTGGACAAGGTCCTCGGCCTGCCCGAGGGAAGCCGCTTCCAGGTGCTCTCCCCGCTGGTCCGTGAGCGCAAGGGCGAGTTCGTCGACCTCTTCGCCGACCTCCAGACCAAGGGATACAGCCGCGCCCGGGTCGACGGCACCACCATCCAGCTGTCCGAGCCCCCCACGCTGAAGAAGCAGGAGAAGCACACCATCGAGGTGGTCATCGACCGCCTCACGGTGAAGGACAGCGCCAAGCGCCGGCTCACCGACTCGGTGGAGACGGCCCTCGGCCTCTCCGGCGGCATGGTCGTGCTCGACTTCGTCGACCTCCCCGAGGACGACCCCGAGCGCGAGCGGATGTTCTCCGAGCACCTCTACTGCCCGTACGACGACCTCTCCTTCGAAGAGCTGGAGCCCCGTTCCTTCTCCTTCAACTCGCCCTTCGGCGCCTGCCCCGACTGCACCGGCATCGGCACCCGCATGGAGGTCGACGCGGAGCTCGTCGTCCCGGACGAGGAGAAGTCGCTGGACGAGGGGGCCATCCACCCCTGGTCGCACGGCCACACCAAGGAGTACTTCGGCCGCCTGATCGGCGCACTCGCCGAGGCCCTCGGCTTCCGCACGGACATCCCGTGGGCCGGCCTGCCGCAGCGCGCCAAGAAGGCGCTGCTCTACGGCCACAAGATCAAGACCGAGGTGCGCTACCGCAACCGGTACGGCCGCGAGCGCGCCTACACCACCCCCTCCTTCGAAGGTGCGGTCCAGTTCGTCAAGCGGCGCCACTCCGAGGCCGAGAGCGACTCCAGCCGGGAGCGCTTCGAGGGGTACATGCGCGAGGTGCCCTGCCCGACCTGTGAGGGCACCCGCCTCAAGCCGATCGTCCTCGCGGTCACGGTGATGGAGAAGTCCATCGCCGAGGTCGCCGCGATGTCGATCAGTGACTGCGCCGAGTTCCTCGGCCGGCTCAAGCTCAACGCCCGCGACAAGAAGATCGCCGAGCGGGTCCTCAAGGAGGTCAACGAGCGGCTGAGGTTCCTCGTCGACGTAGGCCTGGACTACCTCTCGCTGAACCGCGCGGCGGGCACCCTGTCCGGCGGCGAGGCCCAGCGCATCCGCCTCGCCACCCAGATCGGCTCCGGCCTGGTCGGCGTGCTGTACGTACTGGACGAGCCGTCCATCGGCCTGCACCAGCGCGACAACCACCGGCTGATCGAGACCCTGGTCAGGCTCCGCGACATGGGCAACACGCTCATCGTGGTGGAGCACGACGAGGACACGATCAAGGTCGCGGACTGGGTCGTGGACATCGGCCCCGGCGCCGGGGAGCACGGCGGCAAGGTGGTCCACTCCGGATCGCTGAAGGAGCTGCTGGCCAACAAGCAGTCGATCACCGGCCAGTACCTCTCGGGCAAGCGGGAGATCACCGTCCCCGACGTCCGCCGCCCCGTGGACCCGAGCCGCCGGCTCACCGTGCACGGCGCCCGGGAGAACAACCTCCAGGACATCGACGTCTCGTTCCCGCTGGGCGTTCTCACCGCCGTCACCGGGGTCTCCGGGTCCGGCAAGTCCACCCTGGTCAACGACATCCTCTACACCCACCTCGCCCGTGAGCTCAACGGCGCCAAGTCGGTCCCCGGCCGGCACACCCGGGTGGACGGGGACGACCTCGTGGACAAGGTGGTCCACGTCGACCAGTCGCCCATCGGCCGGACCCCCCGGTCCAACCCGGCGACCTACACCGGAGTCTTCGACCACGTCCGCAAGCTCTTCGCGGAGACGATGGAGGCGAAGGTGCGCGGCTATCTGCCGGGCCGCTTCTCCTTCAACGTGAAGGGCGGGCGCTGCGAGAACTGCTCGGGCGACGGCACCATCAAGATCGAGATGAACTTCCTGCCCGACGTGTACGTGCCGTGCGAGGTCTGCCACGGCGCCCGGTACAACCGGGAGACCCTGGAGGTCCACTACAAGGGCAAGTCCATCGCCGAGGTGCTGGACATGCCGATCGAGGAGGGCCTGGAGTTCTTCGAGGCCGTCCCGACCATCGCGAGGCACCTGCGCACCCTCAACGAGGTCGGCCTCGGATACGTCCGGCTCGGGCAGTCCGCGCCGACGCTCTCCGGCGGTGAGGCGCAGCGTGTGAAGCTGGCGAGCGAGCTCCAGAAGCGCTCCACCGGCCGCACGGTCTACGTCCTGGACGAGCCGACCACCGGTCTGCACTTCGAGGACATCAGCAAGCTGATCAAGGTCCTCTCCGGGCTGGTCGACAAGGGCAACTCCGTCGTCGTCATCGAGCACAACCTCGATGTGATCAAGACGGCGGACTGGGTCATCGACATGGGCCCCGAGGGTGGCAACGGCGGCGGTCTGGTGGTCGCCGAAGGCACCCCGGAGGAGGTGGCGGCCGTGCCCGCCAGCCACACCGGGAAGTTCCTCCAGGACGTCCTGGACACCGACCGGATCAACGAGGCGGCCGTGCCCACCGGGCGCAAGCCCGTGCGCAGGACGGCGGCCAAGAAGGCCGCCGCCAAGAAGACGGTCGCCGCCAAGGCCGCCCCCGCCCGGCGGACGGCCACGGCCGCCGTCACGGCGAAGCAGCCGGCCGCGAAGAAGCCCGCGGCCAAGAAGGCGACCCGGGCGCGCAAGGCCTGACGCCCCCGGTGCGGCCCGCCGGGGCGCCCCTTCCCACCCGGGAGGAGGCGCTCCGGCGGGCCTTGCCGCGTCCTGCCCGTGCCGCGTCCTGCCCGTGCCGGGCATGCCGTACGGCTGGCCTGGCGGCGCATGCCCGTACGCCCGTGACGGCGGGCCCGTCGGCCCGTGATCGGAACCCGTGCCCCGGACCCGGGCGCCGGGGCGCCGATCTCCGCCGGTATCGTCGGTTCTGTCGTCGTGCGCCCCGGCCGAGCGCCCTGTCGCCCCACCGGCCCACGACGCCCCTACCGCCGTGCGCACCCCGTGTGCGCCTCCCTTTACGCCCCGTACCACCGACACCCGTGGAGACCGCGATGTCCGGCTCGCCCGCCACCCGCCGCACCGTGCTGAAGGGCGCCGCGCTCGCCGGTGCCGCCGGGCTGGGAGCGGCCGCCTGCTCCACCGAGTCCAAGCTCGGCCACGCCCAGACCCCGACCCCGACCGCGCCGGTGGACCTCGGCGCGGCGGACGCGGTCCCGGTCGGCGGGTCGAAGCTCTACCGGGAGCAGCGCCTCCTGGTGACCTGCCCGGCGAAGGGGCAGTACAAGGCCTTCAGTGCCCAGTGCACCCACGCCGGCTGCGTACTGGCCAAGATCGAGAAGAACGAGGGGCACTGCCCCTGCCACGGCAGCATCTTCGACACCACGACCGGCGAGGTCATCCAGGGCCCGGCCACTGTGCCGCTGCCCGCCGTCCCGGTCAGCGCGGAGGGCGGCCGGCTCGTCGCCGGGCCCGGCGCCTGACCCTGGGAGGTACTGGGCGGCAGTCGCCCGACCGATGCCCAGGGGCGGACGGCACAGTGCGGACGGCACCCCTGGGTGTCACCGGCCGGAAGTAGGGTGTGAGACATGGCAGACCCCTCCAGCTACCGCCCCAAGCCGGGACAGATCCCCGACTCCCCGGGGGTCTACAAGTTCCGCGACGAGCACCGCCGGGTGATCTACGTCGGCAAGGCGAAGAACCTCCGCCAGCGCCTCGCCAACTACTTCCAGGACCTGGCCGGCCTCCACCCGCGCACGCGCACCATGGTGACCACGGCCGCCTCGGTGGAGTGGACGGTCGTCTCCACCGAGGTCGAGGCGTTGCAGCTGGAGTACTCCTGGATCAAGGAGTACGACCCCCGGTTCAACGTCAAGTACCGCGACGACAAGAGCTACCCGTACCTCGCGGTCACCCTCAACGAGGAGTTCCCCCGGGTCCAGGTCATGCGCGGCGCCAAGAAGAAGGGCGTGCGCTACTTCGGCCCGTACGGCCACGCCTGGGCGATCCGCGAGACCGTCGACCTGATGCTCCGCGTCTTCCCCGTACGCACCTGCTCCGCCGGGGTCTTCAAGAACGCCGCCCGCACCGGCCGCCCGTGCCTGCTCGGCTACATCGGCAAGTGCTCGGCGCCCTGCGTCGGCCGCGTCAGCCCCCAGGAGCACCGCGAACTCGCCGAGGAATTCTGCGACTTCATGGCCGGACGCACCGGCGCGTACATGCGCCGCCTGGAGAAGGAGATGATGCTCGCGGCGGAGGACATGGAGTACGAGCGCGCCGCCCGCCTCCGGGACGACATCGGGGCGCTCCGGCGGGCCATGGAGAAGAGCGCGGTCGTGCTCGCCGACGCCACCGACGCGGACCTCATCGCCGTCGCCGAGGACGAACTGGAGGCGGCCGTCCAGATCTTCCACGTGCGCGGCGGCCGGGTGCGCGGCCAGCGCGGCTGGGTCACCGACAAGGTCGAGGCCGTCGACACCTCCGGCCTCGTCGAGCACGCCCTCCAGCAGCTGTACGGGGAGGAGACCGGCGACTCCGTACCCAAGGAGGTCCTCGTACCGGCCCTGCCCGAGGACCCCGACGCGGTCTCCGAGTGGCTCGCCCACCGCCGGGGCTCCCAGGTCAGCCTGCGCATCCCGCAGCGCGGCGACAAGAAGGACCTGATGGCCACGGTCCAGCGCAACGCCCAGCAGGCCCTCGGGCTGCACAAGACCAAGCGCGCCTCCGACCTGACCACCCGCTCCCGGGCCCTGGAGGAGATCGCCGAGGCGCTCGGCCTCGACACCGCCCCGCTGCGCATCGAGTGCTACGACATCTCCCACCTCCAGGGCGACGACGTCGTCGCGTCCATGGTCGTCTTCGAGGACGGGCTCGCCCGCAAGAGCGAGTACCGCCGCTTCCAGATCAAGGGGTTCGAGGGCCAGGACGACGTCCGGTCGATGCACGAGGTGATCGGCCGCCGGTTCCGCCGCTACCTCCAGGAGAAGGAGCGCCTGGGGGAGTGGGAGGAGACGCCCGGAGCGGAGACGCCCGGAGCGGACACCTCCGGAGCGGACGCCGCAGCACCGGGCATCCCCGGAACCGGCGCCCCCGGCGGCACCGCCCAGCGCGGGACCACGGAGCCCCGCGAGGCCACCGCCCAGCGCGGGACCACAGAGCCTGCCGAGACCACAGAGCCTGCCGAGACCACAGAGCCTGCCGAGACCACGGAGCCTGCCGAGACCACGGAGCCCCCCGAGACCACGGAGCCCCGCGAGGACACCGCCGCCCACGGGGACACCGAGCCGCGTGAAGACACCGAGCCGCGTGAGGACGACGGCCGCCCCAAGCGGTTCGCCTACCCGCCGCAGCTCGTCGTGGTCGACGGCGGGCAGCCCCAGGTGGCCGCCGCCAAGCGGGCCCTGGACGAGCTGGGCATCGACGACATCGCCGTCTGCGGCCTCGCCAAGCGCCTCGAAGAGGTCTGGCTGCCCGACGACGACGATCCCGTGGTGCTGCCCCGCTCCAGCGAGGGCCTCTACCTCCTCCAGCGCGTGCGTGACGAGGCCCACCGCTTCGCCATCACCTACCAGCGGGCCAAGCGGGCCAAGCGGGTCCGCAGCAGCCCGCTGGACGGGGTCGCCGGTCTCGGCGAGAGCCGGAAACTCGCGCTGCTCAAGCATTTCGGCTCCGTCAAGAAGCTGCGGCAGGCGACAATCGACGAGATCTGCGAGGTCCAGGGGATAGGCCGCAGGACAGCGGAGTCGGTGGCCGCGGCCCTCGCCACGGCCGCCCCGGCCGCGCCCGCCGTGAACACGGCCACAGGAGAGATCATTGACGAGAACGACGGGGGCACGCCATGACCGACCATGACCACCGCCACGCGGAACCCACCCGACCGGACCCGGACCGAACAGACGGAGCAGCACACGTGAGCACGGGCACCACCAACGACACGGGCGACGTCGTCGCGGCGGCCATCCCCGAACTGGTGATCATCTCCGGAATGTCCGGCGCCGGCCGGTCCACCGCCGCGAAGTGCCTGGAGGACCTCGGCTGGTTCGTCGTCGACAACCTCCCGCCCGCGCTGATCCCGACCATGGTCGAACTCGGCGCGCGCTCCCAGGGCAACGTGGCCCGGATCGCCGTCGTCGTGGACGTACGCGGGCGCCGCTTCTTCGACAACCTCCGCGAGTCCCTGGCGGACCTGGACACCAAGCACGTCACCCGCCGGATCGTCTTCCTGGAGTCCTCGGACGACACCCTGGTCCGCCGTTTCGAGTCGGTCCGCCGCCCCCACCCCCTCCAGGGCGACGGCCGCATCGTCGACGGCATCGCGGCCGAGCGCGACCTGCTGCGCGAACTGCGCGGCGACGCCGACCTGGTCATCGACACCTCCAGCCTCAACGTCCACGAGCTGCGCGCCAAGATGGACGCCCAGTTCGCCGGCGACCAGGAGCCGGAGCTGCGTGCCACGGTGATGTCGTTCGGCTACAAGTACGGCCTGCCGGTCGACGCCGACCTCGTGGTGGACTGCCGGTTCCTGCCGAACCCGCACTGGGTCCCGGAGCTGCGCCCCTTCACCGGCCTGAACGAGGAGGTGTCCGCGTACGTCTTCGACCAGCCGGGCGCCAAGGAGTTCCTCAACCAGTACACCGAGCTGCTCCAGCTCATCGCCGCCGGCTACCGCCGCGAGGGCAAGCGCTACGTGACCATCGCGGTCGGCTGCACGGGCGGCAAGCACCGCTCCGTCGCGATGTCGGAGAAGCTCTCCGCCCGCCTCGCCGCCGAAGGCATCGAGACCGTCCTCGTCCACCGGGACATGGGGCGCGAGTGACCAGCGTCAACCTGCGGCTGCGGAGGCTGAGCCGAGCGGGCTCGCTCCGCTCCGGGCGCAGACGCGGCGGTCCGCCCAAGGTCGTCGCCCTCGGCGGCGGCCACGGGCTCTCCGCCTCGCTGACCGCGCTGCGCCGGATCACCGGCGATCTGACGGCCGTCGTCACCGTCGCCGACGACGGCGGGTCCAGCGGCCGGCTCCGCGACGAGTTCGGGGTGCTGCCGCCCGGCGACCTCCGCAAGGCCCTCGCGGCGCTCTGCGGGGACGACGACTGGGGGCGGACCTGGGCCAGGGTCACCCAGCACCGCTTCGAGTCCCGCGGCGACCTGCACGGGCACGCGGTCGGCAATCTGCTGATCGTGGCGCTCTGGGAACAGCTCGGCGACCACGTCCAGGCCCTCGACCTGGTCGGCACGCTGCTCGGCGCGCACGGCCGGGTGCTGCCCATGTCCGCCGTACCGCTGGAACTCCAGGCGCAGGTCAGGGGCCACGAACCGGACCGCCCCGACGCGATCGTGACCGTACGCGGCCAGGCGACGGTGGCGCTCACCCCGGGCGAGGTGCAGTCCGTGCAGGTGGTCCCGCACGCCCCGCCCGCCGTCCCGGAGGCGGTCGAGGCCGTCCTGGACGCGGACTGGGTGGTGCTCGGACCCGGCTCCTGGTTCTCCTCGGTCATCCCCCACCTGCTGGTCCCGGATCTGCTCGACGCGCTGGTCGCGACGAAGGCACGCAAGGTGCTCTCGCTGAACCTCGCGCCGCAACCCGGTGAAACAGATGGCTTCTCCCCGCAGCGTCATTTGGAGGTTTTGGGGCGACACGCCCCTAAACTCGCCTTGGACGTGGTGCTGGCCGACGAGGCCGCCGTGCCTGACCGCGAGTCCCTCGCCGATGCCGCGAAGCGGCTGGGTGCCGCAGTGGAGCTGGCGCCCGTGGCCTCGCCGGACGGCGTTCCGATTCATGATCCGGAGCTGCTGGCCGCCGCGTACGACCGTATTTTTCGGATGCATGGAAGGATCGGCCCATGGCGATGACGCCAGCGGTGAAGGACGAAATCTCTCGGCTTCCCGTCACCCGGACCTGCTGCAGGAAGGCGGAGGTCTCCGCGATCCTCCGCTTCGCGGGCGGGCTCCACCTGGTGAGCGGCCGGATCGTGATCGAGGCGGAGCTGGACACCGCGATGGCGGCCCGCCGGCTCAAGCGCGACATCCTGGAGATCTTCGGGCACGCCTCGGAGCTGATCGTGATGGCCCCCGGCGGGCTGCGGCGCGGCTCCCGGTACGTCGTACGCGTCGTGGCCGGCGGCGACCAGCTGGCCCGCCAGACCGGTCTCGTGGACGGCCGGGGCCGTCCCATCCGCGGGCTGCCCCCGCAGGTGGTCTCGGGGGCCACCTGCGACGCCGAGGCGGCCTGGCGCGGGGCCTTCCTGGCGCACGGCTCGCTCACCGAGCCGGGCAGGTCCTCCTCGCTGGAGGTCACCTGCCCCGGCCCCGAGGCGGCGCTCGCGCTGGTCGGTGCCGCGCGCCGGCTCTCCATCGCCGCCAAGGCCCGCGAGGTCCGCGGGGTCGACCGTGTGGTGGTCCGCGACGGCGACGCGATCGGCGCCCTGCTGACCCGGCTCGGCGCCCACGAGTCCGTGCTGGCCTGGGAGGAGCGCCGGATGCGGCGCGAGGTCCGGGCGACCGCCAACCGGCTCGCCAACTTCGACGACGCCAACCTCCGCCGCTCCGCCCGCGCCGCCGTGGCCGCCGGTGCCCGCGTGGGCCGCGCCCTGGAGATCCTGGGCGAGGAGGTCCCCGAGCACCTCGCCGCCGCCGGACGGCTGCGCATGGAGCACAAGCAGGCGTCGCTGGAGGAGCTGGGCGCGCTCGCCGATCCGCCGCTGACCAAGGACGCCGTCGCCGGGCGCATCCGCCGGCTGCTGGCGATGGCCGACAAGCGGGCCCAGGACCTCGGCATCCCGGGTACCGAGTCCACTCTCAGCGAGGAGATGGCGGACGGCCTGGTCGGCTGAGACCGGCACGGCCGGACCCCTTTCGTATACGGCCGCCGCCGGCGCTCCCTCCACGGAGACGCCGGCGGCGGCTTTTCCGCTGTCCGGAGAAGACGCCGGCCGGGGGTGGGCACGGAGCGCCGGGCGGGATGCCCGGCGCGGGCCGGGGGTACCCGGCGGGGTTCGGCTGGGGCCCGTCATGCCCTGATCGTCCGCGTGTGTACGGGCGTTGGGCACATTTCCATCGGCGCCGGACAGAATCCGGTTTGTGGCACGAAGGCCGACCGGGGAACGCCCGGCGAGGCGGAGCGCCCTGTTCCTACTGGTCAGTAGGGCTTATCGGGGCGCGCAGGAGGGCTCTCGATGTCACCCGCGGGCCACATGAGAGGTAGGGTCGGAGGCGGTCGGGGACATCCCATACAACTCGCCGGCGTCGAAACCCGGCGTACCTAACGAGGAGATCGGTTCGTGACGATCCGCGTAGGCATCAACGGCTTTGGCCGCATCGGTCGTAACTACTTCCGCGCGCTGCTGGAGCAGGGTGCGGACATCGAGATCGTGGCTGTCAACGACCTGGGTGACACTGCGACCACGGCTCACCTGCTGAAGTACGACACCATTCTGGGTCGTCTCAAGGCCGAGGTCAGCCACACCGCCGACACCATCACCGTCGACGGTCACACCATCAAGGTGCTCTCCGAGCGCAACCCGGCCGACATCCCCTGGGGTGAGCTGGGCGTCGACATCGTCATCGAGTCGACCGGCATCTTCACCAAGAAGGCCGACGCCGAGAAGCACATCGCCGGTGGCGCCAAGAAGGTCCTCATCTCGGCTCCGGCCAAGGACGAGGACATCACCATCGTGATGGGCGTCAACCAGGACAAGTACGACGCGGCCAACCACCACGTCATCTCCAACGCCTCCTGCACCACCAACTGTGTGGCGCCGATGGCCAAGGTTCTCGACGAGAACTTCGGCATCGTCAAGGGCCTGATGACGACGGTCCACGCGTACACGAACGACCAGCGCATCCTGGACTTCCCGCACTCGGACCTGCGCCGCGCCCGCGCCGCCGCCGAGAACATCATCCCGACCACGACGGGTGCCGCCAAGGCCACCGCCCTGGTTCTGCCCCAGCTCAAGGGCAAGCTCGACGGCATCGCGATGCGCGTCCCGGTCCCGACCGGTTCCGCCACCGACCTGGTCGTCGAGCTGCAGCGCGAGGTCACCAAGGACGAGGTCAACGCCGCGTTCAAGAAGGCCGCCGACGACGGCGACCTGAAGGGCTACCTGGCGTACACCGAGGACCCGATCGTCTCCTCGGACATCGTCAGCGACCCGGCGTCCTGCACCTTCGACTCCTCCCTGACGATGGTTCAGGAAGGCAAGACGGTGAAGATCCTCGGCTGGTACGACAACGAGTGGGGCTACTCCAACCGCCTCGTCGACCTGACCGTCTTCGTCGGCGGCCAGCTCTGATCCTCGGATCGGCAGGCATCTCGATGTAGTGAGGGGCTCGGACGGCGCGACGCAGCGCCGTCCGGGCCTTCTCGCGTGCTCATCCGTCCTTTCCAAGGAGTCCTGGAACAGATGAAGACGATCGACGAACTTCTCGCCGAAGGGGTCGCCGGCAAGCGGGTATTCGTCCGCGCCGACCTCAACGTGCCGCTCGACGGCACCACCATCACCGACGACGGCCGCATCCGCGCCGTCCAGCCGACCGTCGCCAAGCTGGCCGAGGCCGGCGCGCGGGTCATCGTCGCCTCGCACCTCGGCCGCCCGAAGGGCGCCCCGGACCCGGCGTTCTCGCTGGCTCCCGCCGCCGCCCGGCTCGGTGAACTGCTCGGCACCGAGGTCGCGTTCGCCACCGACACCGTGGGCGAGTCCGCCACGGCCACGGTCGCCGCCCTCACCGACGGCCAGGTCGCCGTCATCGAGAACCTCCGCTTCAACGCCGGTGAGACGTCCAAGGACGACGCCGAGCGCGGTGCCTTCGCCGACCAGCTCGCCACCCTCGCCGACGTGTACGTGGGCGACGGCTTCGGCGCGGTGCACCGCAAGCACGCCTCGGTCTTCGACCTCCCGGCCCGGCTGCCGCACTTCGCCGGCTTCCTCATCGCCACCGAGGTCGGCGTCCTGAAGAAGCTCACCAGCGACGTCAAGCGGCCCTACGCCGTGGTCCTCGGCGGTGCCAAGGTCTCCGACAAGCTCGGCGTCATCGACCACCTGCTGGAGAAGGCCGACCGCATCCTGATCGGTGGCGGCATGGCGTACACCTTCCTCAAGGCGCAGGGCCACGAGGTCGGCATCTCGCTGCTCCAGGAGGACCAGGTCCCCCAGGTGCAGGAGTACCTCAAGCGCGCCGACGAGCGCGGCGTGGAGTTCGTGCTCCCCGTCGACGTCCTCGTCTCGTCCGAATTCCCGGACCTCAAGACGAAGGCCCCGGCCAACCCCACCGTCGTCGCCTCCGATGCCATCCCGGCGGACCAGGAGGGCCTGGACATCGGCCCCAAGACGCGTGAGCTGTACGCGGCGAAGCTCGCCGACGCGGCCACCGTCTTCTGGAACGGCCCGATGGGCGTCTTCGAGCACCCCGACTACGCCGAGGGCACCCGCGCGGTCGCCCAGGCGCTCGTCGACTCCCCGGCCTTCAGCGTCGTCGGGGGTGGCGACTCCGCCGCCGCCGTCCGCATCCTGGGCTTCGACGAGAACGCCTTCGGCCACATCTCGACCGGCGGCGGCGCCAGCCTCGAATACCTCGAGGGCAAGACGCTCCCCGGCCTCGCCGCATTGGAGAACTGAGCCAGATGAGCACCCGTACCCCGCTGATGGCGGGCAACTGGAAGATGAACCTCAACCACCTCGAGGCCATCGCCCACGTCCAGAAGCTCGCCTTCGCGCTGGCCGACAAGGACTACGACGCGGTCGAGGTCGCCGTCCTGCCGCCCTTCACCGACCTGCGCTCCGTGCAGACCCTGGTGGACGGCGACAAGCTGAAGATCAAGTACGGCGCCCAGGACATCTCGGCGCAGGACTCCGGTGCGTACACCGGCGAGATCTCCGGCTCCATGCTCGCCAAGCTGAAGTGCGCGTACGTGGCCGTCGGCCACAGCGAGCGCCGCCAGTACCACGGCGAGAACGACGAGATCTGCAACGCCAAGGTGAAGGCCGCCTTCAAGCACGGGCTGACCCCGATCCTCTGCGTCGGCGAGGGCCTGGACATCCGCAAGGCCGGTGACCAGGTCTCCTACACCCTCGCGCAGCTCGACGGCGCCCTCGATGGCGTCCCGGCCGAGCAGGCCGAGTCGATCGTGATCGCGTACGAGCCGGTCTGGGCCATCGGGACCGGCGAGGTCGCCACCCCCGAGGACGCCCAGGAGGTGTGCGGAGCCATCCGTCGCCGGCTCGCCGAGCTGTACTCGCAGGAGCTGGCCGACGCGGTCCGCATCCAGTACGGCGGCTCCGTGAAGTCCGGCAACGTCGCCGCGATCATGGCGCAGCCCGACGTCGACGGCGCCCTCGTCGGCGGTGCCGCGCTGGACGCCGACGAGTTCGTCAAGATCGTCCGCTTCCGCGACCAGTGAGTA
This sequence comes from Streptomyces sp. NPDC001770, assembly GCF_053596135.1. Classification (NCBI taxonomy): domain Bacteria; kingdom Bacillati; phylum Actinomycetota; class Actinomycetes; order Kitasatosporales; family Streptomycetaceae; genus Streptomyces; species Streptomyces sp. NPDC001770. The sequence continues at coordinate 189,675 of NZ_JBSFFN010000002.1, forward strand.
TGCGCTAGCGCCGATCCGTCGTACCCTTGCGGGGGCCGGGGTGGGTTCCACCCTCGGCCCCCGTTGTGCTTCATACATTGCGTAGAAGTAGTTTTCAGAAGCATTTTTCTCAGAAGCAGTCCAGGAATTTCCGGAAAGTAGGGACCAGCCGTGATTTTGGCGTTCGAGATCGCCCTGATCGTCTTCAGCCTGCTGCTGATGCTGCTGGTGCTGATGCACAAGGGCAAGGGCGGCGGCCTCTCCGACATGTTCGGTGGCGGCATGCAGTCCTCGGTCGGCGGTTCCTCGGTGGCCGAGCGCAACCTCGACCGCATCACCGTGGTCGTCGGCCTCTGCTGGTTCGCGAGCATTGTGGCCCTCGGCCTGCTCATCAAGCTGGACGGCTGACGCATCGTCCGCGATTGCCGGTGACCGTGTAACTCCAATCACTGGACGCGCGTTGGGCCTTACGTAGACTGGGGCATCTTCGAGCAGCATCACGCAGGGAGTTACGACCGTGGCAAGTGGCAACGCGATCCGGGGAAGCCGGGTCGGAGCGGGGCCGATGGGGGAGGCCGAGCGGGGCGAGTCCGCGCCGCGTCTCCGCATCTCCTTCTGGTGCTCGAACGGGCACGAGACGCAGCCGAGCTTCGCCCATGACGCGCAGGTACCGGAGACCTGGGACTGCCCCCGATGCGGCTTCCCGGCGGGCCAGGACAAGGACAGCCCGCCCGACCCGCCGCGCACGGAACCGTACAAGACGCATCTCGCGTACGTGCGTGAGCGGCGCAGTGACGCGGACGGCGAGGCGATTCTCGCCGAGGCGCTCGCCAAGCTCCGCGGCGAGATCTGAGAACACCCCGCCCGGCTCCCGCGCCCCGAGGTCTGTCCACCACGAATGGTGCGGGACAGCCCTCCGGCGAGAGCCGCCGCCTTTCCGTACCACCCCGTTCACCGGCCGGCCACCCCCTGGGTGCCGGCCGGAACGCTTTTCGCTGCTCGCGAAGCCCCGATCTCCGCCCCCAGCCATGCCCGCGCGGCACCCGCGACCAGGATCAATTAGGTTGGGGGGTGCAGCGGGGAGCAGGTACGAGAAGAATGGGCTGATACCCGGGATGAACGCACAAAGCCGAACCAAGCTCAACCAGACGCCCGAGTGGGCGGCCCTCGGCAAGCACCGCGAGGAGCTGGGCGGGACCCACCTGCGGGAGCTGTTCGCCGAGAACGCGGACCGCGGCGCCGCCTACACCCTCCGGGTGGGCGACCTGCACATCGACTACTCCAAGCAACTGGTGACCGACGAGACGCTGCGTCTGCTGCGGGACCTCGCCGCCACCACCGGGGTCGCCGAGCTGCGGGACGCCATGTTCCGCGGCGACAAGATCAACACCACCGAGGACCGCGCCGTCCTGCACACCGCGCTCCGCGCCCCGCGCGACGCGGTGATCGAGGTCGACGGAGAGAACGTCGTGCCGGCCGTGCACGCGGTCCTGGACAAGATGGCGGGCTTCGCCGACCGGGTCCGCTCGGGCGAGTGGACCGGCCACACCGGCCGCCCCATCAAGAACATCGTCAACATCGGCATCGGCGGCTCCGACCTCGGCCCCGCCATGGCGTACGAGGTGCTGCGCTCCTTCACGGACCGCTCCCTCACCCTCCGCTTCGTCTCCAACGTCGACGGCGCCGACCTCCACGAGGCCGTCCGTGACCTGGACGCCGCCGAGACGCTCTTCATCATCGCCTCGAAGACGTTCACCACCATCGAGACGATCACCAACGCGACCTCCGCCCGCGACTGGCTCCTCACCGAGCTGAAGGCCGGTCAGGACGCCGTCGCCAAGCACTTCGTGGCGCTGTCGACCAACGCCGAGAAGGTGTCGGACTTCGGTATCGACACGGCCAACATGTTCGAGTTCTGGGACTGGGTCGGCGGTCGCTACTCCTACGACTCCGCCATCGGCCTCTCGCTGATGATCGCCGTCGGCCCGGACCGGTTCCGCGAGATGCTCGACGGCTTCCACCTCGTCGACGAGCACTTCCGCACCGCCCCGGCGGAGCGGAACGCCCCCTTGCTGCTGGGCCTGTTGGGCGTCTGGTACGGCCAGTTCTTCGACGCCCAGGCGCACGCGGTACTGCCCTACAGCCACTATCTTTCCAAGTTCACCGCCTACTTGCAGCAGCTGGACATGGAGTCCAACGGCAAGTCCGTGGACCGGGACGGCAATCCGGTCGAGTGGCAGACCGGCCCGGTCGTCTGGGGCACCCCGGGCACCAACGGCCAGCACGCGTACTACCAGTTGATCCACCAGGGCACCAAGGTCATCCCGGCCGACTTCATCGGCTTCGCCTCCCCGGTCGCCGACCTGCTGCCGGGACTCATCGCCCAGCACGACCTGCTGATGGCCAACTTCTTCGCGCAGACCCAGGCGCTCGCCTTCGGCAAGACGCCCGAAGAGGTCCGGGCCGAGGGCGTGCCCGAGGAACTCGTCCCGCACAAGACGTTCCAGGGCAACCACCCCACCACGACGATCCTCGCCGAGAAGCTCACCCCCTCGGTCCTCGGCCAGCTCATCGCGCTGTACGAGCACAAGGTCTTCGTCCAGGGTGCGATCTGGAACATCGACTCCTTCGACCAGTGGGGCGTCGAGCTCGGCAAGGTCCTCGCAAAGAAGATCGAGCCGGTCCTCACCGAGGGCAGCGGCGGCGAGCAGCTGGACAGCTCCACGGCCGCCCTCGTCGCCACCTACCGGTCGCTGCGCGGTCGCTGAACCCGGTGGTCCAGGGTGAGGGGACACCGCGCCTGAGGCCTCCGGCGCACTCGCTCGACCGGCGCGCCGTCGGCTGGTGGCGCGCCCAGTGGCTGCTGCTCACGGCGGCGCCGCTGGCCGTGCTCGGCGTCCTCGCCGCCCTCGTCACCCCGGCCCGGCCGTGGCTGCTGCTCTCCGCGGCGGTCACGGCCGGGCTCGGTGCGTGCTGCGCCGCGTGGCTGCCCCGGTGGTGGTTCCGCACCCACCGCTGGGAGGTCACCGAGGACGCCGTCTACGTCCGCACCGGTCTCTTCCTCCAGGAGTGGCGGATCGCGCCCATGTCGCGCATCCAGACCGTCGACACGGTCCGGGGCCCGCTGGAGCAGCTCTTCGGACTCGCCACGCTCACCGTCACCACCGCCTCCGCCAAGGGGGCGGTACGGATCGCGGGGCTCGGGCACGAACCCGCCGCCGCGCTCGCCGAACGCCTGACCCGCATCACCCGGGACACCCCCGGCGACGCCACATGACGGCCCCGTGCCCACTCCCGGAGGCCCCTCCGGGCGCCCCCGACGACGGCTGGCGCCGTCTCGACCCCCGTACCGCCCTGGTCACCGCGGTCCTCACGGCAGGGGTGGTGGTGGGCACCGCCGTGCCGCTGGCGATGGGGTTCCTCGGCCACTTCGGCGCCGCCCGGGCCGGACTCTGGACGGCCGCCGGGGCCGTCCTGCTGACCGGCTGCGCGGCCCTCGTCGACCACGTCCGCTGGCGCCGCACCCGCTACCGGATCGGCACCGGACACGTCGACCTCCACTCCGGGCTCCTCCTCGTACGACGCCGCTCGCTCGCGCTCGACCGCGTCCGCACCGTGGACCTCACCGCACGCCCGCTGCTGCGGGTCCTCGGCCTGGTCACCGTACGGATCGGCACCGGCGAGCACCGGGACGGCGAATCGACCCTGGAGCTCGATCCCGTCACCCGCGCCGAGGGCGAGCGGCTGCGGCGGCTGCTGCTGGCGCGAGGCGCGACGGCGGACGGCGGCACCGGGGAACGCGACGGCGAACTGGCCGTCCTCGACCCCCGCTGGATCCGCTACGCCCCGGTCTCCTTCGTCGCCCCGATGCTCGGCGGTGCGGCGGCCGGCGGCGTGATGCAGCTCAGTGAGTGGGCCGGCGCGCAGGGCGACGTCATCCACTGGACCGTCGAACTCTTCCGCGCCCTCCCGCTGTTCTGGACGCTCGCCGTCCTCTTCGCGGCGGCCCTCCTCACCGGGGCGGCCGGAGCCCTCGGGCTCTGGACCGAGATGTGGTGGAACTACCGCCTGGAGCGCGAACCCGGCGGCACCCTCAGGGTCCGCCGCGGGCTGCTGACCTCCCGCTCCACCACCGTCGAGGAGGCCCGGCTGCGCGGCGCCGAGCTCGTGGAACCCCTGGGCGTACGGCTGTTCGGTGCCGCCCGGGTGGACGCGATCACCACCGGTCTCGCGCACGACGAGGAGGCCAAGGAGGCCAGCCACAGCACCCTGCTGCCCGCCGTGCCCCGGCCGGTGGCGGACCGGATCGTCGCGGCCGTGCTCCGCGAGGAGTCCGCCCCCACCGCCGCGCCCCTGACCGGTCACCCGCGCGCCGCCCGGGGCCGCCGGCTGCGGCGCGCCCTCGCGGTGGCGCTGGCCCCGGTGGCGCTCCTGGCCACGCTCGGGGCCCTGCTGACGCCCGTCCTGCTGTGGACCGCGCTGGGCTGCGCGGCGGTGGGCGTACCGGTCGCGGTGGCGCTCGCGCTGGACGCGTACCGGAACCTCGGCCACGCCCTGACCGGCCGCCACCTGGTCACCCGCTCCGGCACCGTACGGCGCTCGACGGCGGCCCTGGAGCGGTCCGGGGTGATCGGCTGGACGGTGCGGCAGTCGTACTTCCAGCGGCGGGCGGGACTGCTGGACATCACGGCCACCACGGCCGCCGGAACGGGCGCCTACGCGGTGTACGACACCGGGGCGGGCGAGGGGCTCGCCTTCGCCGCCGAGGCCGTACCGGGGCTGCTGGCGCCGTTCCTGGAGTGGGAGGAGGGTGACCGCCGGGGCCGGTCCCACGCGCCGGTGGGCCGCCCGGACGCCCCGGTCGGTCCGCCGGAACACGCGGGCCCCGTCTGCTGATCCGGCCGGTGAAGCAGGGCGGACCCGTCGTGCGGACCTGGTCCATCGCCCTTGCCCGGTACTGTCACGAACGCCGGGCCGGCCCGGCACCAGGGTTCGGCCGACCATGACACCGGGTGGACTCGGTGTGTCGGCGTACGGAGTGGAGAACGCCATGCCTCGATGGTTCGTCCTGAAGACCGGCGGCGAGACGCCACACTTCGAACAGAGGGTTCATCGGGAATTCGGAGGGGACGAGGGGGAAGCCCTGGCCGAACTGCTGGACAGCGTCGACAACTTCGCGAAGGCGCACACCGAGAAGGGCCGGCGGCGTCAGCGCAGGGAGGTCGGCCGCGTCTCCGACCGGAGCTACTTCGTGCGCGTGCACAACGGGATGCGTGTCGAGCAGGCCCACTTCACTCTCGCCGAAGTCATGGCCGACACGCACGACGACGCCCTTCCCGACAGTGTGAGCGGGCAGCCCGGGGAGCCGGTATAGCTCCCGGTCACGGCGAGGCGGGTATGGCCTCAGCCGTGCGTGGTGTCGATGACGCAGAAGCGGTTGCCCTCGGTGTCGGCGAGCACCACGAAGTCCGGGTCCGGCGGGTAGTGCGGCCAGTCCACCCGGGAGGCGCCGAGGCAGAGCAGGCGGGCCACCTCGCCCTTCTGGTCCTCGGTGTAGACGTCGAGGTGGACGCGCGGCACCTCCTGGACGGGGCTGTCCGGGCCGCTCCGGCCGAGGGAGAGGCCGACGCCGTGGCCCTCGGCCGGGACCAGGACCACCCAGTCCTCCTGCGCGGGCTCGCGCTCCACGTAGGCGAGCGCGGCCTTCCAGAACACCGCGGCCCGACGGACGTCGGACGCTCCCATCACCACGGTGCCGATGCGTGTTTTCGTCATGCGGGCCAGCCTGTCACGCCCGTGGAGAGGGGAGAGGACCCTCTGTATCGTCACCCCTGTCCGAGAGGGGGGCGGGGCCCACGACGCGTTGCCCTCCCCGTACACGCCGAGAAGCACGGAGAGGGCCGGACGGCAGGGCCAAGACCGCTCCTACGGCCAGGCGGTGGGGGCGGGCCCCCACCGACTCCCCTTTCTCCAGGAGCTGGTGGAAGGGCACGACATGCTCCCGATGGACCCGATCCGGGTGCTCCTGCTGGAACACGACGATCCCGGCAACCTGGAACGCCCCGCGGACTTCGACCCGAAGGCGTCGGCGAACAGCTTCACCCTGCTGGTGAGCGCCTTCGAGGAACGATTCGGCCCGTCCTGCTCAAGCGGCCTGGGCCAGGACGCCAGTTTCCACGGCGTCATCGACGTTCCGGCGGACGCGACGGGCCTCGGCCTGCCCCTGCACGCCATGATGAGCAACTTCGGCGGCTACTTCGTCACCGTCCGAGTCGTGGACGACGAGGGCTTCCCCGGCGGCAGAGAGGGGCTGACCGGGGAGCTCACGACGTGGCTCGACGGCGTCTGCGCGGCGATGGGCTGCACCTTCGTCCCGGCCGAACTGCTCCATGAGCCGTACGACGGACCGTCGCGCCTGCCGGCCGCGGTGGACGTGGAGCTGGCGGCGGCGCTCGTGGCCGCGGGCGTGGCCGAAGAGGAAGAGGGCGAGGGGGAGTTGGGGAAGGCGAACTGGTACGACCGGTACTTCGAGTACATGTGAGACGTCCGGCGCCGCGGGCGCCGCCTCACACGGGCGGGCGCGCGCCCGCGCCCGCCGCGTCCGCCACGGCAAGAGGCCCGTTCCCGCTCGTGAGGAGCGGGAACGGGCCTCCGGGCAAAGGCCGGTGACGGTCTCTCAGGAAGAGGCCGGCGGGTAGAGCTCGCGGGGCAGCCGGGAGGCCGCCGCCGCGTCGAGCAGCCAGAGCGTCCGGGCACGGCCGTACGCACCGGCCGCCGGAGCCTGGATCTCCCCGGCGCCGGACAGGGCGATGGCCGCGGCCTCCGCCTTGTCCTCGCCCGCCGCGAGCAGCCACACCTCGCGCGCCGCCCGGATGGCCGGGAGCGTGAGGGTGACCCGGGTGGGCGGCGGCTTGGGGGCGCCGTGCACACCGACGACGGTGCGCTCGGTCTCCCGTACCGCGGGCAGCTCCGGGAAGAGCGAGGCGACATGAGTGTCCGGTCCGACGCCCAGCATCAGCACGTCGAACGTCGGAACGGGCCCGTGGTCCTCCGGACGCGCTGCGGCCGCGAGTTCGGCGGCGTAACCCGCGGCGGCCGCGTCCACGTCGTTCCCGAACGGACCGTCCGACGCCGGCATCGGGTGCACCCGCGCCGGGTCCAGGGCGACCGCGTCCAGCAGGGCCTCACGGGCCTGCGTGACGTTGCGCTCCGGGTCGCCGTCCGGCTCGAACCGCTCGTCGCCCCACCACAGGTCGAGCCGCGACCAGTCGATCGCGTCCCGGGCGGGCGCGGCGGCGAGCGCGGCCAGCAGGCCGTTGCCGTTGCGTCCTCCGGTCAGCACCACCGAGGCGTATCCACGAGCGGCCTGGGCGTCCACGATCTTCGTGATCAGCCGGGCCGCCGCGGCCTGCGCCATCAGTTCCTTGTCGCGGTGCACGACCAGTTGCGGGGCACTCACTTGGACGCCGCCTTCTTGGCCGGGGCGGCCTTCTTCGCGGGAGCGGCGGCCTTCGGCTTCTCAGCCGCCGGCGCCTCCTCCGCAGCCGCTTCCGGAGCCTTCGCGGCTTCCGGAGCCTTCGCGGCTTCCGGAGCCTTCGCGGCTTCCGGAGCGTCCGCGGCGGACGCCGCCGCCTTGACCTCGCCGGGGCCGCTCAGCTTGTCGACGCCGACCTTCACCGTGGTGGCGTAGGTGTTGTCCGGGTCGAGGCGCCGCAGCTCCTCCGCCAGCAGCTCGGCCGTGTCGCGCCGCTTGAGCGCCACACCGCGGTCGGGCTGACCGCTCATGGAGAGGGTGGCCAGCGAGCCGTCCGCACGGTCGAGAACGATCGGGCCGTTCTCCGTCTCCATCCGGACCGCGGTCAGACCGGGTCCCTGCGAGAACGTACGCCCCACCGGGACACCGAGCCGGTCCGTGAGCCACATGGCGAGCAGCTCACAGCTCGGGTTGTCCTTCTCGCCCTCGACGGTCGCCGAGACGACCCGCGCGGACTGCTGGTCCAGCGCCGCGGCCAGCATCGAACGCCACGGCGTGATGCGGGTCCACGTCAGGTCCGTGTCGCCGGGTTCGTACGTCGCCGCGCGGACGGCCAGCTCGTCGAGCGGGTGCTCGGCGGAGTAGGCGTCCGTGATGCGGCGCTGGGCGAGCGCGCCGAGCGGGTCCTTCGCCGGGTCGGCGGGGGCGTCCTCGGCCCACCACACCACGACCGGGGCGTCCGGCAGTAGCAGCGGCAGGACCACCGACTGGGCGTGGTTGGCGAGTTCGCCGTGGAGCCGCAGGACGACCGTCTCACCGGTGCCCGAGTCGGAACCGACCCGGATCTCGGCGTCGAGACGCGCGTCGCGACGGCTGCGCGGCGAGCGGCTGACCCGCTTGATCACCGCGATGATCCGCGAGGGGTGCTCGCGGGAGGAGTCGCTCGCCGCCTTGAGGGCGTCGTAGGCGTTCTCCTCGTCCGTGACGACGACCAGCGTGAGCACCATGCCGATGGCCGGGGTGCCGATGGCACGACGGGCCGAGATCAGCGCGTTGTTGATCTTGCTGGACGTGGTTTCCGTGAGATCGATCTTCATGGCCGGCGCCAGCTCCGTCCGTCGCGTGCGAGCATCTCGTCAGCCTCGGCCGGACCCCAGGTACCGGCCGGGTACTGAGCGGGCTTGCCGTTCTTCTCCCAGTACTCCTCGATCGGGTCGAGGATGTTCCAGGAGAGCTCGACCTCCTGGTGGCGGGGGAAGAGGTTGGCGTCACCGAGCAGCACATCGAGGATGAGCCGCTCGTACGCCTCCGGGCTGGACTCGGTGAAGGACTCGCCGTAGGCGAAGTCCATCGTGACGTCCCGGACCTCCATGGAGGTGCCCGGCACCTTCGAGCCGAACCGCACCGTCACGCCCTCGTCCGGCTGGACGCGGATGACCAGGGCGTTGCCGCCCAGCTCCTCCGTCGCACCGGACTCGAACGGAAGGTACGGGGCGCGCTTGAAGACGACCGCGATCTCCGTGACCCGGCGGCCGAGCCGCTTTCCGGTACGGAGGTAGAACGGGACGCCCGCCCAGCGGCGGTTGTTGACCGTCAGCTTGATCGCCGCGAAGGTGTCGGTCGTCGACGAGGGGTCGATGCCGTCCTCCTCGAGGTAGCCGAGGACCTCCTCGCCGCCCTGCCAGGCGTGGCTGTACTGGCCGCGCACCGTGTGCTTGCCCAGGTCCTCGGGCAGCTCGACGGCGGTGAGCACCTTGAGCTTCTCGGCGACCAGGGCCTTCGGGTGGAAGGAGCCGGGCTCCTCCATCGCGGTGAGCGCCAGCAGCTGGAGCAGGTGGTTCTGGATGACGTCACGGGCGGCGCCGATGCCGTCGTAGTACCCGGCGCGGCCGCCGATGCCGATGTCCTCGGCCATCGTGATCTGGACGTGGTCGACGTACGACCTGTTCCAGATCGGCTCGAACATCGTGTTGGCGAACCGCAGCGCCAGGATGTTCTGGACCGTCTCCTTGCCCAGGTAGTGGTCGATACGGAAGACCTCGTTGGGCGGGAACACGTCGTGCACGAGCTGGTTCAGCTCCTGCGCGCTCTCCAGGTCGTGGCCGAAGGGCTTCTCGATGACGGCACGGCGCCAGGCGCCCTCCGTCTGCTCCGCGAGACCGTGCTTCTTGAGCTGCTCGACGACCTTGGGGAAGAACTTCGGCGGCACGGACAGGTAGAAGGCGAAGTTGCCTCCGGTGCCCTGCGCCTTGTTGAGCTCGTCGATCGTCTCCTTGAGAGTCTCGAACGCGTCGTCGTCGTCGAAGTTGCCGGGCACGAACCGCATGCCCTGGCTCAGCTGCTGCCAGACCTCCTCGCGGAAGGGGGTGCGGGAGTGCTCGGCGACGGCGTCGTGGACGACCTGCGCGAAGTCCTCGTCCTCCCAGTCGCGGCGCGCGAAGCCGATGAGCGAGAAGCCCGGCGGCAGCAGGCCGCGATTGGCCAGGTCGTAAACGGCGGGCATGAGCTTTTTTCTGGACAAATCGCCCGTGACACCGAAGATGACCAGGCCCGACGGCCCCGCGATGCGCGGGAGCCGTCGGTCCTGGGGGTCACGAAGCGGGTTTGCTCCGGGAACACCAGACAAAGTGGTCAGCCCTCCGAAGGAGCGAGGCGCGCGAGCTCCGCCTCGGTCGACTTGAGCAGGTCGTTCCAGGCGGCCTCGAACTTGTCGACGCCCTCGGACTCCAGCAGCGCCACGACATCGTCGTAGCTGACACCGAGCTTCTTGACGGCGTCGAGGTCGGCGCGCGCCTGCTCGTAGCCACCGGTGATGGTGTCGCCGGTGATCCGACCGTGGTCGGCCGCGGCCTCCAGGGTCGCCTCCGGCATGGTGTTGACCGTGTTCGGCGCGACGAGCTCGTCGACGTACAGGGTGTCCTTGAGGGACGGGTCCTTGACGCCGGTGGAGGCCCACAGCGGACGCTGCTTGTTGGCCTGCGCCTTGTCGAGGGCGGCCCAGCGGTCCGAGGAGAAGAGCTCCTCGTACGCCTCGTACGCCAGACGGGCGTTGGCGAGGGCGGCCTTGCCCTTGGCGGACTTCGCCTCGTCGCTGCCGACGGCGTCCAGACGCTTGTCGATCTCGGCGTCCACGCGGGACACGAAGAAGGAGGCGACCGAGTGGATCTTCGACAGGTCCAGGCCCGCGGCCTTCGCCTGCTCCAGACCCGTGATGTACGCGTCCACGACCTCGCGGTAGCGCTCCAGGGAGAAGATCAGCGTCACGTTGACGCTGATGCCCTTCGCGATGACCTCGGTGATCGCCGGCAGGCCGGCCTTGGTCGCCGGGATCTTGATGAGCGTGTTCGGCCGGTCGACCAGCCAGGCCAGCTGCTTGGCCTCGGCGACGGTCGGCGCGGTGTGGTGGGCCAGACGCGGGTCGACCTCGATCGAGACCCGGCCGTCCTGGCCGTCGGTGGCGTCGAAGACCGGACGCAGGATGTCGGCGGCGTCGCGGACGTCGGCCGTCGTGATCATGCGGATGGCTTCCTCGACGGTCACCTTGCGGGACGCCAGGTCCGCGAGCTGCTGCTCGTAACCGTCGCCCGAGGAGATCGCCTTCTGGAAGATCGACGGGTTGGTGGTGACACCGACGACGTGGCTCTGGTCGATCAGCTCGGCGAGGTTGCCGGAGGTGATGCGCTTGCGCGACAGGTCGTCGAGCCAGATCGCGACGCCTTCGTCGGAAAGGCGCTTGAGTGCGTCTGTCATGAAAATTACATCTCCTACTAGATCGTATGTACGCGTCAGCGCGCGGCGGCGTCGAGAGATTCCCGGGCGGCGGCGACCACGTGCTCGGGGGTGAACCCGAACTCGCGGAACAGCACCTTCGCGTCGGCCGAGGCACCGAAGTGCTCCAGCGACACGATGCGGCCCGCGTCGCCCACGTACCGGTACCAGGTCAGGCCGATGCCCGCCTCGACGGCGACCCGGGCCTTCACGGCCTTCGGCAGGACGCTCTCGCGGTACTCCGGGGTCTGCTCCTCGAACCACTCGACGCACGGCATCGAGACGACCCGGGTCGGCACACCGGCCGCCTGGAGCTGCTCGCGCGCCTCGACGGCGAGGTGGACCTCGGAACCGGTGCCGATGAGGACGACCTGCGGCTCGCCGCCGTCGGCCTCGAACAGCACGTACCCGCCCTTGGCGGCGTCGTCGTTCGCCTCGTACGTCGGCACGCCCTGGCGGGTGAGCGCCAGCCCGTGCGGGGCACCCTTGCCGAAGACCTTGGTCCAGCGGCGCTGGATCTCGCGCCAGGCGATGGCGGTCTCGTTGGCGTCGGCCGGGCGCACGACGTTCAGGCCCGGGATGGCACGCAGCGACGCGACGTGCTCGACCGGCTGGTGCGTCGGGCCGTCCTCGCCCAGACCGATGGAGTCGTGCGTCCAGACGTACGTCACCGGCAGGTGCATCAGCGCGGACAGACGGACGGCGTTGCGCATGTAGTCGGAGAACACCAGGAAGGTGCCGCCGTACACGCGGGTGTTGCCGTGCAGCGTGATGCCGTTCATCTCCGCGGCCATGGAGTGCTCGCGGATACCGAAGTGGATCGTGCGGCCGTACGGGTTCGCCTCGGGCAGCGGGTTGCCGGCCGGGAGGAACGACGACGACTTGTCGATCGTGGTGTTGTTCGAGCCGGCGAGGTCGGCGGAGCCGCCCCACAGCTCGGGGATGACCTCACCGAGGGCCTGGAGCACCTTGCCGGACGCGGCGCGGGTGGCGACGGAGGTGCCGGCCTCGAAGACGGGGAGCTTCTCCTCCCAGCCCTCGGGCAGCTCGCCCGCGTCGATCCGGTCGAACTCGGCGGCGCGCTCCGGGTTGGCGGTGCGCCAGGCGGCGAAGGACTTCTCCCACTCGGCCTTGGCGTCGCGGCCGCGGTCCAGCGCCTCACGGGTGTGCGAGAGGACCTCGTCGGAGACCTCGAAGGTCTTCTCCGGGTCGAAGCCGAGGACCCGCTTGGTCGCGGCGATCTCGTCGTCGCCGAGCGCGGAGCCGTGCGCGGCCTCGGTGTTCTGGGCGTTCGGGGCCGGCCAGGCGATGATCGAGCGGGCCGCGATGAACGACGGACGCCCGGTCTCGGCCTTGGCGGCCTGCAGCGCCTCGTACAGACCCGCCGGGTCCAGGTCGCCGCTGGGGAGCTGCTTCACGCGCTGGACGTGCCAGCCGTACGCCTCGTACCGCTTCAGGGTGTCCTCGGAGACCGCGGTCTCCGTGTCGCCCTCGATCGAGATGTGGTTGTCGTCCCAGAGCAGGATCAGGTTGCCGAGCTTCTGGTGCCCGGCCATCGAGGACGCCTCGGCGGAGATGCCCTCCTGGAGGCAGCCGTCGCCGGCGATGACCCAGATGTTGTGGTCGAACGGCGAGGTGCCGGGCGCCGCGTCGGGGTCGAACAGGCCGCGCTCGTAGCGGGCGGCCATGGCCATGCCCACGGCGTTGGCGACACCCTGGCCCAGCGGGCCCGTGGTGGTCTCGACGCCCGTGGTGTGGCCGTACTCCGGGTGGCCCGGGGTCTTCGAACCCCAGGTGCGGAAGGACTTGAGGTCGTCCAGCTCCAGGCCGTAACCGGCCAGGTACAGCTGGATGTACAGAGTCAGGCTGGAGTGGCCCGCGGACAGCACGAAACGGTCGCGGCCCGTCCAGTCGGCGTCCGCGGGGTCGTGCCGCATCACCTTCTGGAAGAGGGTGTACGCGGCCGGAGCCAGGCTCATCGCCGTGCCCGGGTGGCCGTTTCCGACCTTCTGTACGGCGTCGGCTGCGAGAACGCGGACAGTGTCCACGGCCCGCTGGTCCAATTCGGTCCACTGAAGGTCTGTGGTGGTCGGCTTGGTGCTCACCCTGAGTCAGGGCTCCTCTCCACTGTTCGGAAAACCGGGGGCTGGTGACCGCACCGGACGTTGTTGAGCCTACCCCCGTGACAACAAGGGATTTCCGGTTGGATTCCAGGGTGCGCGGCATTGGCGGAGTTCGCCTTTCGTATGAGCGGGACGGCTCACTATTGGGCTTCTCCAATGAGCGTGACCAGGTACTTCTGTGCTTCTCGGCCGAGCGGCGGGCCTCTCGTCCGAGCTTGGTCCGGCGGGCCGCTCGAATGGGTTTCGCTGCCGCTCGTACGTGCCACCCCAACACGAGTCCACCCCCGCGAAGGGCGGCCTGTCCCCAACGTCTACAGTGGTCTGGTTCGCGCAAGTCTTTACTGGGCCCTCACGCCCGGTGCTTGCTGGGATTTCTCTGTCAGGGGTGTGCGTGACGGCCGTCGAGTCCCGACCCGCAGGGGTCGCCTTGACTCCGAGCCCAGTGGGCCATCGCCCGTTCGGGGCCCGCATCAAGGCATTCGTGGCGCTGACGAAGCCACGGATCATCGAGCTGTTGCTCATCACCACCGTTCCGGTGATGTTCCTGGCCGCTCAGGGTGTGCCCGACCTGTGGCTCGTTCTCGCTACCACCGTCGGCGGATACATCTCCGCGGGCGGTGCCAATGCGCTCAACATGTACATCGACCGCGACATCGACGCGTTGATGGACCGCACGTCCCAGCGCCCGCTGGTCACCGGAATGGTGAGCCCGCGCGAGTGCCTGGCCTTCGGGATCGCCCTCGGGGTCGTCTCGACGGTCTGGTTCGGGCTGCTGGTCAACTGGCTCTCCGCAGCGCTCAGCCTCGGCGCGCTCCTCTTCTACGTCGTCGTCTACACGATGCTGCTGAAGCGGCGCACCGCCCAGAACATCGTCTGGGGCGGGATCGCCGGCTGCATGCCGGTCCTCATCGGCTGGTCCTCGGTGACCGACTCGGTCTCCTGGGCCGCGGTCATCCTCTTCGCGGTCATCTTCTTCTGGACGCCCCCGCACTACTGGCCGCTGTCCATGAAGGTGAAGGACGACTACGCCCGCGTCGGCGTCCCGATGCTGCCGGTCATCGCCTCGAACCGGGTCGTCGCCCGCCAGATCGTCATCTACAGCTGGGTGATGGTCGCGGTCTCGCTGCTGCTGACCCCGCTCGGCTACACCGGCTGGTTCTACACCGCGGTGGCACTGCTCTCCGGCGGCTTCTGGCTCTGGGAGGCGCACGGCCTGCAGAACCGGGCCAAGGCCGGGATCGCCGGCGCGAAGCTGAAGGAGATGCGGCTGTTCCACTGGTCCATCACCTACGTCTCGCTCCTCTTCGTCGCCGTCGCGGTGGACCCCTTCCTCCGCTGACCTTCCCGACATCTCCGCCGACGGGCGGGTGACGTGGCCCAGCCCACGTCACCCGCCCGTCGCCCGTTGGCCTACCCATCGGTAGCATCCTGTTCCATGGCAGACATGGCGCAGACGGATGAGACCCAGCGGGTGGACAGCAAGCGCGCGGCCCGCGACGCACGCAGGGCGGCCCGGCTCGCCAAGGAGATCGGTGCCTTCGCCAAGGCGCACGGTGGCGCCGAGGGGCAGCTGGCCTACCTCGGCCAGGCGGGCACCCGGATCGTCCTGGTGGGCGAGGACGGCGGCTGGGGCGATCTGGTGGCCCCCTCGCACGCGGTGGCCGAGAGCGCCGCGGAGAAGTCCGGCCTGACCCTCCACGAGAGCTTCGACGGGGAGTTCGCCGCGAAGGTACGCACCGGCCGGTACGAGTGGACCCGGATGGCGGGCATCCAGGTGGGTGGCCCGGCCAACCGCGACTGACCCGTCCCTCGCACCCGTACGTACGAAAGCCCCCCGGCACCTCAGGGCGCCGGGGGGCTTCGTACGTACGGAGGGCTCAGACGGTCGTCAGCGCCTCGCCGGACCGGGGGAGCGGGGCGCCGTCGACGGTCGCCGGCCGCTCGCGCTGGGAGAGCAGGACCCGCAGGACCCCGATCCACACCAGGCACGCGCCCACCATGTGCAGGCCCACCAGGATCTCCGGGGTGTCCAGGAAGTACTGGACGTACCCGATGACGCCCTGGCCCATCAGCACCAGGAACAGCTCCGCGGCTCGGCGGCGCGGTCCGGGAGGGGCGTCCACGGCCTTCAGCACGAACCAGAGCGCCAGCGTCAGCGCCACCACGACCCAGGCCAGGTCCGCGTGGAGCTGGCTGATCAGCTTCCAGTCGAGCGGGATGCGGTGCACGTCACTGGAGTCGCCCGCGTGCCGGCCCGCGCCGGTCACCACCGTGCCGACGGCGACCAGCAGCCCCGCGGCCACCACGAGGATCCAGGTCAGCTGCGAGACCGCCTTGCCGACCAGCGGCTTCGGCGCGCCGTCACCCTCGCCGACCCGGTGGTGCAGCACCACGGCGACGGTGATCAGGGCGGCGGAGAGCAGGAAGTGCGCGGCCACGCTGTACGGGTTGAGGCCGACCAGCACCACGAACCCGCCGAGCACGGCGTTGCCCATGACCACCCAGAACTGGGCCCAGCCGAGCCGGGTGAGGCTCCGGCGCCGGGGCTTGAGCGCCCGCGCCGCGACGATCGCCCAGCCGACGGCCGCGCAGAGCACGTACGTCAGCATCCGGTTGCCGAACTCGATGACGCCGTGGAAGCCCATCGCGCTGGTCGTCGTGAGGCTGTCCTCGGTGCACTTGGGCCACGTGGGGCAGCCGAGACCGGAACCGGTCAGCCGCACCGCGCCACCGGTGGCGACGATGATCACCGCCATCACGACGGCGGACATGGCGGCACGGCGGACGGTCCGGGGATCCGGAGTCCACCGTTCGGCGATGTACTGGAGCGGGTTCCGCGCGGCTTGAGCGACTTCGGCTCGGGTCAGCTTGGGCACGCGCACCATGGTAGGCGGAAGCTTGTGCAAGCTTTCACGAGGGGGACGAGTCACCCCGAACCGTGACCGGAGTCACCGGTACCGCGCCGCGGCCCGTCACTCCCAGCGGAAGAAGCGCGCCGCCGCGCCGAGCCCCAGCACCGACCAGACGGCGAGGATGCCCAGGTCGCCCCAGGGGATGCCCGCACCGTGCTGGAGCACGTCCCGCAGGCCGTCCGAGAGCGCCGCGATCGGCAGCAGGCCGAGCACCGAGGCCACCGCGTCCGGGAACTTCTCCATCGGCACGATCACCCCGCCGCCGACCAGCAGCAGCAGGAAGACCAGGTTCGCCGCGGCGAGGGTCGCCTCGGCCTTCAGCGTCCCGGCCATCAGCAGGCCCAGGCCCGAGAAGGCGGCGGTTCCCAGCACCAGCAGGAGCAGCACGGCGAGGGGGTTGCCGTGCGGCGACCAGCCCAGCGCGAAGGCGATCACGGTCAGCAGGACCACCTGGAGCACCTCGGTCACCAGGACCGACAGTGTCTTGGAGGTCATCAGCGCCCACCGGGGCAGCGGCGACGCGCCGAGCCGCTTCAGGACGCCGTACCGGCGCTCGAAGCCGGTGGCGATGGCCTGGCCGGTGAACGCGGTGGACATCACGGCCAGCGCCAGGATGCCGGGCGCCAGGAAGTCGACGGGGTCGCCGGCACCGGTGTCCACGATGTCGACCGAGCCGAAGAGCACCAGCAGCAGCGCCGGGATGATCACCGTCAGCAGGAGCTGCTCGCCGTTGCGCAGCAGCATCCGGGTCTCCAGCGCGGTCTGCGCGGCGATCATCCGGGACAGCGGGGCGGCGCCCGGGCGGGGGGCGTACGTACCGGCGCTCATGCGCGCAGCTCCTTGCCGGTGAGTTCCAGGAAGACGTCCTCCAGGGTGTGCCGCTCGACGGCGATGCCGTCCGGCATGACCCCGTGTTGGGCGCACCAGGAGGTGACGGTGGCCAGCAGTTGCGGGTCGATGGTCCCGGAGATGCGGTACGAGCCGGGGACGGGCTCGGCGGCGCCGGAACCGTCCGGCAGCGCCTTGATCAGCGAGCCGAGGTCGAGCCCGGGGCGTCCGGAGAAGCGCAGGGTGTTCTCCGCGCCGCCCCGGCACAGCTCCTCGGGGCTGCCCTGGGCGACGACACGCCCGGCGTCGACGATGGCGACGTCGTCGGCGAGCTCCTCGGCCTCGTCCATGTAGTGGGTGGTGAGCACCGCCGACACGCCGTCCGCGCGCAGCTCGCGCACGAGGTCCCAGGTGGCGCGGCGGGCCTGCGGGTCGAGTCCGGCGGTGGGCTCGTCGAGGAAGACCAGTTCGGGGCGGCCGACGACGGCCATGGCGAGCGCGAGGCGCTGCTGCTGGCCGCCCGAGAGGCGCCGGTAGGCGGTGCGGCCGCAGCTGCCGAGACCGAGGCGTTCGATCAGGGCATCGACGTCGAGCGGGTGCGCGTGGAGCTTCGCCATGTGGCGGAGCATCTCCTCGGCGCGGGCGCCGGAGTAGACGCCGCCGGACTGGAGCATCACGCCGATCCGGGGGCGGAGCCGGGCCGCGTCCGCGACCGGATCGAGCCCCAGCACGCGGACGGTGCCCTCGTCGGGGCGGCGGTAGCCCTCGCAGGTCTCGATCGTGGTGGTCTTGCCGGCGCCGTTGGGGCCGAGGACCGCGGTCACCGTGCCCGCCGCGACGCTCAGATCGAGTCCGTCGACGGCTGTCTTGGCGCCGTACCGCTTCACCAGGCCTTCGACCCGTACGACAGGCTCGTTGCTCATGGCGGGTAAGTCTAAGTCCCGGGGGATCCGGCAACCCCCGCCGGGCCCTGGCGGGGTGGGGATCCCTGGCCAGATTAGGTAACCCTAAGTGACGAACCACACCGTTGATCGTTCCGGACCGTGGTTGTCATGCCGCTCCGAATTACGCAACAATGGCGTTGTGAAATACGTTGGCGAGGCTCCGCAGGAGGAACTCGCGACCGGTGAGCGCCCGACGCGCAACCGGATCGCGCGCTCCATCCTGGACCACGGCCCCTCCACCGCCGCCGACCTCGCGAAGCGGCTCGGACTCACCCAGGCCGCCGTCCGGCGTCACCTGGACGCCCTCGCCTGCGACGGAGTCGTCGAACCCCGCGAGCAGCGGGTGTACGGCGCACGGACCCGCGGCCGGCCCGCCAAGGTGTTCGCGCTGACGGACAGCGGCCGGGACGCCTTCGACCAGTCGTACGACAAGCTCGCGGCCGAGGCGCTGCGCTGGATCGCCGAGACCGCGGGTGACGAGGCGGTCGTCGCGTTCGCCCGTTCCCGGATGACCGCACAGGCGGAGAAGTACCGCGCGGCGGTCGAAGCCGCCGCCCCCGAGGACCGGACAGCGGCCCTGGCCAGGGCCTTGTCCGCGGACGGGTACGCTGCTACGGCGCGCAGCGCGCCGGGTCCGCAGCAGGCCGAGCAGCTCTGCCAGCACCACTGCCCGGTGGCGCACGTCGCCGAGCAGTTCCCGCAGCTGTGCGAGGCGGAGACGGAATTCTTCTCCGAGCTGCTCGGGACCCACGTACAGCGTCTGGCCACCCTCGCCCACGGCGACGGCGTGTGCACGACGTATGTCCCCAAGGGCGGCCCGGGCGGCGGTACCACCGACGCCGGCGCGCCCCCACAGACCACCACCACCTCAGTATCAGCAAGCACTGCCGGGAGGAACCCCGCATGACGCTCCCTACGGAGACTGCCCACCCCGAACTCGAGGGCCTGGGTACGTACGAATTCGGCTGGGCCGACTCCGACGCGGCAGGCGCGGCGGCCAAGCGCGGCCTCTCGGAAGATGTCGTCCGTGACATCTCGGCCAAGAAGAACGAGCCCGAGTGGATGCTGAAGCTCCGCCTCAAGGGCCTCAAGCTCTTCGGCAAGAAGCCCATGCCGAACTGGGGCTCGGACCTGTCGGGCATCGACTTCGACAACATCAAGTACTTCGTGCGGTCCACCGAGAAGCAGGCGGAGTCCTGGGAGGACCTGCCCGAGGACATCAAGAACACGTACGACAAGCTCGGCATCCCGGAGGCGGAGAAGCAGCGCCTCGTCGCCGGTGTCGCCGCGCAGTACGAGTCCGAGGTCGTCTACCACCAGATCCGTGAGGACCTGGAGGAGCAGGGCGTCATCTTCCTCGACACGGACACCGCGCTGAAGCAGCACCCGGAGCTCTTCAAGGAGTACTTCGGCACCGTCATCCCGGTCGGCGACAACAAGTTCGCCTCGCTGAACACGGCCGTGTGGTCCGGTGGCTCGTTCATCTACGTGCCCAAGGGCGTCCACGTCGACATCCCGCTCCAGGCCTACTTCCGTATCAACACGGAGAACATGGGCCAGTTCGAGCGGACGCTGATCATCGTCGACGAGGACGCGTACGTCCACTACGTCGAGGGCTGCACCGCGCCGATCTACTCCTCGGACTCGCTGCACAGCGCCGTGGTCGAGATCATCGTGAAGAAGGGCGGCCGCTGCCGCTACACGACCATCCAGAACTGGTCGAACAACGTCTACAACCTGGTCACCAAGCGCGCCGTGGCGTACGAGGGCGCGACCATGGAGTGGGTCGACGGCAACATC
The DNA here is from genome assembly GCF_053596135.1 of Streptomyces sp. NPDC001770. Classification (NCBI taxonomy): domain Bacteria; kingdom Bacillati; phylum Actinomycetota; class Actinomycetes; order Kitasatosporales; family Streptomycetaceae; genus Streptomyces; species Streptomyces sp. NPDC001770. The sequence goes on from NZ_JBSFFN010000002.1 coordinate 209,503, forward strand.
GGCTCCAAGGTCACCATGAAGTACCCGGCCGTCTACCTCATGGGCGAGCACGCCAAGGGCGAGACGCTCTCCATCGCCTTCGCGGGCGAGGGCCAGCACCAGGACGCCGGCGCCAAGATGGTCCACATGGCCCCGAACACCTCGTCCAACATCGTCTCCAAGTCGGTGGCGCGAGGCGGCGGCCGCACCTCCTACCGCGGCCTCATCGAGATCGGCGAGGGCGCGCCGGGTGCGAAGTCCAACGTGCTCTGCGACGCGCTGCTCGTCGACACGATCTCGCGCTCCGACACCTACCCGTACGTCGACGTCCGCGAGGACGACGTGTCGATGGGCCACGAGGCGACCGTCTCCAAGGTCTCCGAGGACCAGCTCTTCTACCTGATGAGCCGCGGACTCACCGAGTTCGAAGCCATGGCGATGATCGTGCGCGGGTTCGTCGAGCCGATCGCCAAGGAGCTCCCGATGGAGTACGCCCTGGAGCTGAACCGGCTGATCGAGCTGCAGATGGAGGGCTCGGTCGGCTGATACGGCCACCCCGCCGTACACCCGTCCGAACCCCCTACGTCTTGACTTAAGAAAGCGAGCACTACGACAGCCATGGCTGAGGCTCAGAATTCCCCGGTGGGCTCCACCACCGCCGGTTCCATCGCGGTGGCCGCCGAGTCGACCGTCGCCACGCGCATGAGCGCCCCGCCCTCCTTCGACGTGGCGGACTTCCCGGTCCCGCACGGCCGCGAGGAGGAGTGGCGCTTCACGCCGCTGGAGCGCCTGCGTGGGCTGCACGACGGCACCGCGGTGGCGAACGGCGGCGGCGTGAAGGTCGCCGTCGAGGCGCCCGAGGGCGTCACGGTGGAGACCGTGGGCCGCGACGACGCCCGGCTCGGCCGGGCCGGTGTCCCGGTGGACCGGGTCGCCGCCCAGGCGTACTCCGCGTTCACGCAGGCGTCGGTCGTCACGGTCGCGAAGGAGGCCGTGCTCACCGAGCCGGTCCGCATCGCGGTGCACGGCGAGGGCGGCACCTCCTACGGCCACCTGCTCGTCGAGGTCGGCGCCTTCGCCGAGGCGGTCGTGGTCATCGACCACACCGGTGACGCGGTGCTCGCCGCCAACGTGGACTACGTCCTCGGCGACGGCGCGAAGCTCACCGTCGTCTCCGTCCAGGACTGGGACGACACCGCGGTCCACGTCGGCCAGCACAACGCGCTGATCGGCCGCGACGCCTCGTTCAAGTCCGTCGTCGTCACCTTCGGCGGCGACCTGGTCCGGCTGCACCCCCGGGTCGCGTACGCCGGCACCGGTGGCGAGGCCGAGCTGTTCGGTCTGTACTTCACGGACAAGGGCCAGCACCAGGAGCACCGCCTCCTGGTCGACCACAACACCCCGCACTGCAAGTCCAACGCGGTGTACAAGGGCGCCCTCCAGGGCGACGGGGCCCACGCGGTCTGGATCGGGGACGTCCTCATCCAGGCCAAGGCCGAAGGCACCGACACCTACGAGATGAACCGCAACCTGGTTCTGACCGACGGTGCCCGCGTCGACTCGGTGCCGAACCTGGAGATCGAGACCGGCGAGATCGTCGGCGCCGGCCACGCCTCGGCCACCGGCCGTTTCGACGACGAGCAGCTGTTCTACCTCCAGTCCCGCGGTATCCCGGCCGAGGAGGCCCGCCGGCTCGTCGTGCGCGGCTTCTTCGCCGAGCTGGTCCAGCAGATCGGCCTGCCGGACGTCGAGGCGCGCCTGCTCGACAAGATCGAGGCAGAGCTGAAGGCGTCCGTCTGATGGCGTTCGTCAAGGTGTGCGCGCTGAGCGAGCTGGAGGACGACACCCCGAAGCGGGTGGAGCTCGAAGGCACCGCCGTCTCGGTCGTCCGTACCGAGGGCGAGGTGTTCGCCATCAACGACGTCTGCTCGCACGCCAATGTGTCGCTGTCGGAGGGCGAGGTGGAGGACTGCATGATCGAGTGCTGGCTGCACGGCTCGTCCTTCGACCTGCGCACCGGCAAGCCGTCCGGCCTTCCCGCGACGCGCCCCGTCCCCGTTTACCCCGTAAAGATCGAAGGGGACGATGTGCTCGTCTCCGTCACCCAGGAGTCCTGAGTCACCCATGGCAACGCTTGAAATCCGCGACCTGCACGTCACCGTCGAGGCCGACAACGCCACGAAGGAGATCCTCAAGGGCGTCGACCTGACCGTGAAGCAGGGCGAGACCCACGCCATCATGGGCCCCAACGGGTCCGGCAAGTCCACCCTGGCGTACTCGCTCGCCGGTCACCCCAAGTACACGATCACGAGCGGCACCGTCACCCTCGACGGCGAGGACGTCCTCGAGATGTCCGTCGACGAGCGCGCCCGCGCCGGCCTGTTCCTCGCCATGCAGTACCCGGTCGAGATCCCCGGCGTCTCGGTCTCCAACTTCCTGCGCACCTCCGCCACCGCCGTCCGCGGCGAGGCCCCCAAGCTGCGTACGTGGGTCAAGGAGGTCAAGGAGACGATGGCCGGGCTCCAGATGGACCCGGCGTTCGCCGAGCGCAACGTCAACGAGGGCTTCTCCGGCGGCGAGAAGAAGCGCCACGAGATCCTCCAGCTGGAGCTCCTCAAGCCGAAGGTCGCCATCCTCGACGAGACCGACTCCGGCCTCGACGTCGACGCCCTGCGCGTCGTCTCCGAGGGCGTCAACCGGGTCCGCGAGACCGGCGAGGTCGGCACCCTGCTGATCACCCACTACACGCGGATCCTCCGCTACATCAAGCCCGACTTCGTGCACGTCTTCGCCAACGGCCGCATCGCCGAGTCCGGCGGCGCCGAGCTGGCCGACAAGCTGGAGAACGAGGGCTACGAGGCGTACGTGAAGGGTGGCGCTTCCGCGTGACTGACGCCCGCAAGGGGCTGACCGGCCTCCTCGACACCGAGGCGATCCGCAAGGACTTCCCCATCCTGGGCCGCACGGTCCACGACGGCAAGAAGATCGTGTACCTGGACAGCGCGGCGACCTCGCAGAAGCCGCGCCAGGTGCTCGACGCTCTCAGCGAGTACTACGAGCGGCACAACGCCAACGTCCACCGCGGTGTGTACACCATCGCCGAGGAGGCCACCGCGCTGTACGAAGGCGCCCGCGACAAGGTCGCCGCCTTCATCAACGCGCCGAGCCGCGACGAGGTCATCTTCACGAAGAACGCCTCGGAGTCGCTCAACCTCGTCGCGAACATGCTCGGCTGGGCCGATGAGCCCTACCGGGTCGACCGTGACACCGAGATCGTCACCACCGAGATGGAGCACCACTCCAACATCGTCCCGTGGCAGCTGCTCGCGCAGCGCACCGGCGCGAAGCTGAAGTGGTTCGGCATCACGGACGACGGCCGGCTCGACCTGTCCAACATCGACGAGATCATCACCGAGAAGACGAAGATCGTCTCCTTCACGCTGGTCTCGAACATCCTGGGCACGATCAACCCGGTCGAGCAGATCATCCGCCGCGCCCAGCAGGTCGGCGCGCTGGTCTGCATCGACGCCTCGCAGGCCGCCCCGCACATGGTGCTCGACGTGCAGGCGCTGCAGGCCGACTTCGTGGCCTTCACCGGTCACAAGATGGTCGGCCCGACCGGCATCGGCGTCCTGTGGGGACGGCAGGAGCTCCTGGAGGACCTGCCGCCGTTCCTCGGCGGCGGCGAGATGATCGAGACCGTGTCGATGCACTCGTCGACGTACGCCCCGGCACCGCACAAGTTCGAGGCGGGTACGCCCCCGATCGCGCAGGCCGTCGGCCTCGGCGCGGCCGTGGACTACCTCACCGCCATCGGCATGGAGAACATCCACCGCCACGAGCAGGTGATCACCGAATACGCGGTGGCGCGGCTCCTGGAGGTGCCGGACCTGCGGATCATCGGCCCGACCACGGCCGAGAACCGCGGCGCCACGATCTCCTTCACGCTCGGCGACATCCACCCGCACGACGTGGGCCAGGTGCTCGACGAACAGGGCATCGCGGTCCGGGTCGGCCACCACTGCGCACGGCCGGTCTGCCTGCGGTACGGAATTCCCGCGACCACGCGGGCGTCGTTCTATCTGTACTCCACGCCTGCCGAGGTCGACGCCCTGGTGGACGGTCTGGAGCACGTACGGAACTTTTTCGGTTAATGGGCACAGTGGCTGAGGGCTGACGGGTGAAACTGGATTCGATGTACCAGGAAGTCATCCTGGATCACTACAAGCACCCCCACGGGCGCGGTCTGCGGGACGGCGACGCCGAGGTGCACCACGTCAATCCGACGTGCGGCGACGAGATCACGCTCCGCGTGCGGTACGAGGGCGACACCCTCGCCGACGTCAGCTACGAGGGGCAGGGCTGCTCGATCAGCCAGGCCAGCGCCTCGGTGCTGAACGACCTGCTGGTCGGCAAGGAGCTGGACCAGGCGCGGAGGATCCAGGACGCGTTCCTGGAACTGATGCAGTCCAAGGGCCAGCTGGAGCCCGATGACGCGATGGAGGAGATACTGGAGGACGCGGTCGCGTTCGCCGGTGTCTCCAAGTACCCGGCTCGCGTCAAGTGCGCGCTGCTGAGCTGGATGGCGTGGAAGGACGCGACGGCGCAGGCGCTGTCCGAAGGGAAGACCTCATGAGCGAGAACGAGACTGTGGCACTGAAGCCGGCCTCCGAGGAGGAGGTCCGCGAGGCGCTGTACGACGTCGTCGACCCCGAGCTGGGCATCGACGTCGTCAACCTGGGCCTGATCTACGGCATCCACATCGACGACGCCAACATCGCCACCCTCGACATGACGCTGACGTCCGCGGCCTGCCCGCTGACCGACGTCATCGAGGACCAGGCGAAGTCCGCGACCGACGGCATCGTCAGCGAGCTGCGGATCAACTGGGTCTGGATGCCGCCGTGGGGCCCGGACAAGATCACGGACGACGGGCGCGAGCAGCTGCGCGCGCTCGGCTTCAACGTCTGAGCATCGCTCCGTGAGGTACGAGGACGGCCCCCCGGCATCGGCCGGGGGGCCGTCCTCGTACTGTTCGTCCACCGTACGGGTGACGTGTGCCCCTCGTTGGCCCAGGAACCGGAACCTTGTCGTCGAAACCACGCCGACGGTCGAGAGACGGTCGAGCCATGCCGACGAGAGGGACGCAGTGACGCACCAGCCTTCACTCCAGCACCGCCGGGCCGCCGCCGCGACGGCCGGGATCATCGCGCTGGCCGCCCTGGGGCTCACCGCCCCCGCGCACGCCGCGTCCTACGGGACGCCGACCATCGCCCTGTCGGCGACGTACCTCTCCGGCGCGGTGGGAGCCACGGGCGACCCGGTCGTGACCGTCACCGTCGCGCAGAGCGGCGCCGACGCCACCGCCCTCACCGTCGCGGCCTCCGCCAGCTCCAAGACCTCGGTCGCCGCGACCTCCGACGTGACCGTGACCGGCACCGGCGCGACCCGCCAGATCTCCGTCACCGCGCACGCCCGCGGCTACACCGACCTCACCATCAAGGTCACCGGCCTCGGCGGCAAGACGGCCACCAAGAAGCTGTACTACGCCGCCTCGGCCGCCGTGCAGAACGCCGCCGACACCCGCTACCTCACCGGCTCCTCCGACGCCTCGGCCGCCGTCGACGTCGGCGGCGGTTACGCGGTCGTCGCCGACGACGAGTCGAACGTCCTGCGCCTCTACAACCTCGCCGTCTCCGGCGCGCCCGTGAAGACCTGGGACGTCGCGTCCAAGCTCGGGGCGGACAAGGAGATCGACATCGAGGCCGCGGCCAGAGTCGGCAACACCATCTACTGGACCGGCTCGCTCGGCAACAACAAGGACGGCGAGTACAAGGAGGACCGCAACACCGTCTTCACCACGACCGTCTCCGGCTCCGGCGCCTCCACCGCGCTCACCGTCGGCAGCTCGTACAAGAAGCTCCGGGACGACCTCGTCGCCTGGGACGAGGCGAACGACGACCGGTACGGCTTCGCCGACGGCACCGAGGACGGCCAAGTACCCAAGCAGATCGACGGGTTCAACGTGGAGGGCCTGGAGTTCGCGCCCGGCTCCACCACCACCGCGTACGTCGGCTTCCGGGCGCCCCTCGTGCCGCCGAAGTCCGGCGGCAAGGGCCTGATCGTGCCGGTGACCAACTTCGACAAGGTCGTGGGCAGCGGCGCCAAGGCGGTCTTCGGCACCCCGATCGAGCTGGACCTCGGCGGCCTCGCGATCCGCGACATCCGGAAGAACGCGGCGAACCAGTACCTCATCGTCGCCGGCTCCTGGGAGGCGGACGACAACTCCGACCCGTACGCCCTCTACAGCTGGGACGGCGTCGCCGGCCACGCCCCCGTCAAGCGCACCGACCTGCCCACCACCGACCCGGGCGGCTGGGAGGCCGTCGTCTCGGTGCCCGACCTGACGGTCGCGGGCACCCGCGCCCAGCTGATCACCGACGCCGGCGCGGCCGACCTCTACGGGGACGGCACGGAGGCGAAGGACCTGGACCACGCCGAGTTCAAGAAGTCCCGCGCCACCTGGTTCACGGTCGGCGGCTGACCGACTCCGGGCCGACGGACGGCCCGAGGGCTCGCGGAGCCCGACGACCGGCCCCGGGTGAACGGCCCCGGATGAACAGCACCGGATGAACGGTCCCCGACGGGTCGGGGACCGTTCATCCGGGGAACATCCGCCCGCCCGGTTGGCTCCGTGCGGGGAGGGCATCCTTACGCCCGGCGTGCCGCACGGGCACCCGCGAGGGCGAGGGCGGGCGAATGACACCGATCAGCCGTAGGGGATTCGTAGGACTCGGTGCCTCCGTGGCAGCCGGTCTGACGCTGGGAGCGGGAACGCGCCCCGCCGGGGCCACGGATGCGGCCGCGGCCACCGCGACGGGAACCATCACGGACGTGCGCCACGTGGTGATCCTGATGCAGGAGAACCGCAGCTTCGACCACTACTTCGGACGGCTGAAGGGCGTACGGGGCTTCGACGACCGCAGCACCGTCACCCTGGCCGGCAACCGCCCGGTCTTCGACCAGCCCAACGGCACGGGCCGCCAGTTCCCCTGGAAGCTGAGCGCGACCCCGGCCGCCGGCGGCCAGGACGGCGAGACTCTGGCCCAGTGCAACGGCGACCTGCCGCACTCCTGGTCCTCCCAGCACTCGGCCTGGAACAAGGGCCGCCTGGACAACTGGGTGGCGGGCGTCGGCAGCGTCCGCTCGCTCGGCTACCTCGACCGTTCGGACCTCCCCTTCCACTACGCGCTCGCCGACGCCTACACGGTCTGCGACGCCTACTTCTGCTCCACCCTCAGCGCCACCGGCCCGAACCGCACCTACCTGTGGAGCGGCAAGGTCGACGCCGCCAGCTACGACGGCGGCGACGAGTCGGGCCTGACGTGGCAGAACTACGCCCAGGCACTCCAGGCGGCCGGAGTGAGCTGGAAGGTCTACCAGAACGCCCAGGACAACTACGGGGACAACGGCTGCGCCTACTTCAAGGCCTTCGCGAACGCCAAGGCGGGTGATCCGCTGTACGACCGGGGCATGTCCTCCGTCCCGAAGGCGACCGGGTCCACCCCGGACGACATCGCCGCCGCCATCAAGGCGGACGTCCTCGCCGGGACCCTGCCGCAGGTCTCCTGGGTGGTCCCGAACCAGGCGTTCTCCGAACACCCCTACGCCCCGCCCGGCGACGGTGCCCACTTCGTCGACCTCGTCTACCGGGCCCTCGCGGCGGACCCCGACGTCTTCGACGCCACCGTCCTGTTCCTCAACTACGACGAGAACGACGGCTTCTTCGACCACGTGCCGCCGCCCGCCCCGCCCGCGGGGACTCCCGGCGAGTTCCTGAACGGCGTGCCGTACGGCTTCGGCTTCCGCGTCCCGATGACCGTCGTTTCTCCCTGGACCCGCGGCGGCTGGGTCTCCTCGGAGGTCTTCGAGCACACCTCGGTGCTGCGTTTCCTGGAGACCTGGACGACCGCCCTCGGCACGCCCGCGGTCTGCCCCAACATCAGTGAGTGGCGACGCAAGGTGAGCGGGGACCTGACCGGCGTCTTCGACTTCGCCCACCCGGTCAAGGGCGCGGTGGCGCTGCCCGCGACCGGCGTGATCGGGCTCTCGACGTGCGGCCCGCTGCCCAATCCCGTTCCGACGAACAACGCCCTGCCGGCGCAGGAGCCCGGCACCCGTCCCTCCCGGGCCCTGCCCTACCAGCCCAACGGGTACCTGGACCGGCTGGAGTTCGGTGCCTCGGGGAAGATCCTCGCCTGGTTCACGATGGCCAACCAGGGGGCACCGGCGACCCGGGCGGCCCACTTCTCCATCCACCCGAACGCCTACCGCGACACCACCCCGTGGCAGTACACGGTGGACGCCCAGGGCACCGCCTCCGACTTCTTCAACATCGGTACCGGATACGGCGGCGGCGCGTACGACCTCACCATGACCGGCCCCAACCGGTTCCTGCGCCGGTTCCGGGGTGACGCCACCAAGGCGGGCAAGACGGCGGAGGTGCGCACCCGGTACGCCACCGAGACCGGCACGGGCAAGCCCGCCCTCTGGTTCACCATGGTCAACTCGGGCCCGGCCGCCGTGAAGTTCACCATCACGTCCACCCACTACCGAAGCGACGGTCCGTGGACCTACACCGTCCCCGCCGGTACCTCCACGGAGGACTTCTTCAACGTGGTCGCCCTCACGAACGGCTGGTACGACTTCACGGTCACGGTCGACTCCGACGCCTCGTGGTCGCGCAGGTTCACCGGACGGCTGGAGACCGGCGCGGCCGGGGTCAGCGGCTGACGCCTGCCGGTTCCGCCGGACGGGCCGCGCCGATGCCCGGTGGTGGCCGGCGCGGTCTGGCAGAGTGACGGCCATGGCCTCTTCTTGGTACACGCTCGTCGTGGACGCCCACGACATGCCGTCGCTCGCCCGCTTCTGGTGCGAGGTGCTGGACTGGAAGGTCGTCCACGAGGACGAGGACGAGGTGACGATCGGGGCGAACCCGGAGGCGCTGCCCGGCCTCTGCTTCGTCTCCGTGCCCGAGCGGAAGACGGTGAAGAACCGTCTGCACATCGACCTCAGCCCCGACGACCGGGACGCCGAGGTCGAGCGGATCGTCGCGCTCGGTGCCACGCGGGTCGACGTCGGGCAGGGGGACGACGTCAGTTGGGTCGTGCTGGCAGATCCTGAGGGCAATGAATTCTGCGTACTCCGCCCGAAGCGGACACTGCGGGACTGAGAGGCTCTCCGCGTCGGCCCGGCGGGGCCGCGTTCAGGCGGAGTAGTGGCCTTCCACCCGGATCACGCGGATGCCGCTGACGTGCCGGCCCCCGCAGCGGTCCTGAGGCAGGACCAGCTGCGGGCCTGAGCGGTTGAGGGACGCTCCGTCGATGCGCACCGCGAGCAGCACCGGCGCGCGGGCGAAGTCCGGGTCGATCTCGGCCCAGGTCAGCAGGGTGCGGTGTCCGTCGGAGCCCGTGACCGTGATCAGGAAGCGCAGCCGGTCCTTGCGGCGCACCGGGTCGAAGACCGGTCGGGCGTCGCGCAGTACGTCGTGGAGGAGTGGGCCCTCGAAAGCGTGGTGCCGTACACCGCTGGTCGCGCACTCGAAGCTGACTTCGGCGCGGTGCTGCGGCCAGGCGAGCAGGTCGGGCACGGTCAGCCCGGCCGGCCGGGCCAGATCGCCGGTCAGAGCGAACTCCGCAGGATGGGTGGGCTGTTCGGCCAGGGGCTGACTCACGGGCTACCACCTCCCGGATGACGGTACCCGGGAAGCGGTCCCGCGCAAACGTGAATGCCCGCCGCATCCGGGAACTTGCCCGGCTGATGCGATGTGGAGAAGGTGTTCAGCCTGGTATTTGCGGTTCCGACCGAGGTGCGGGCCGTCCGGCTCCGGGACCTCGGGGGCCGGACGGCCGCAGGGTGTCAGGGTGCGGAGTCCTCGTCCTGGCCGGGGGCGGCGCCTGGCTGCTGGGCAGGGCCGGGCTGCGGTGTGTCGCCCGGCTGCGGGCCGGGGTGGCCGTACGGGGCAGAGCCCGGCGGGGCCTGGTGGCCGTACGGCGGGGGCGCGTAGGCGGGTTGCGGGGGGAGGCCCGCCGCGGCGGCCAGGTCCTGGGCGAGGTTCTCCGTGCGCATGCGGCGGTCGATGTAGAGCAGTCCCAGAATCAGCGGCGGGAAGGTGCTCACGAAGATCTGGCCGATCAGCTGGCCGGCCAGCGCGATCGCGACGATGCCCGCCATGGAGATCAGGACGTTGGTGAGGGTCGTGTCGCTGTCCATGTCCGAAGTGGTCAGCGCGGAGGAGAACATGGCGGCGGCGGAGAACGGTATCTGGATGACGGACGAGGCCATGCCAGCGACCATCTGGCCCAGCAGCGATATGCCGAGGATCCGCCACCAGCTGCCGCGCACCAGCCGGGACGAGCGGCGCATCGCGGCGATCGGTCCCTGGCGTTCGAGCACCACCGCCGTCGGCGCCAGCGAGAACTTCACCCAGAGCCAGGAGGCGAGCGGTCCGGCCACCAGCAGGAGCAGGACGGAGATCCCCAGGAACGCGGCGGCGTTGTCCGAGTCCCCGTTCGATACGACCAGCGCGACCAGGGACGCCTCGAATCCCACCGCCAGGACGAGGGGAACCACCCCGATCAGCCCGGTCAGGAACACGGTGCCCAGCATGGCCCGCAGTCTGGACACGGCGGTCCCGCGGACCATGCGGAAGGTCACCGGACGGCCCAGAACCGCTCCCTGGAGTACCGCGGGCGCCGCCGCCTGTACCAGGGCGAGGGCCAGGACGAACACGACGATCCCGATCAGCATCACGATGCCGAGCGCCACCAGGATCGGGGTGATGTCGTCCCAGGGGACGTCCGTCTCCTCGGTGGACGCCCTGAGGCTGTCGATGCGGCCGTGGACGGCGGAGAAGGCGACGAGCAGGGTGGCCGTGAACGCGACCGCCGCCGTTCCGTAGACCGCCGCGGTGAAGCCGAACAGTGCCTTCCAGTAGCGGCCCATCGTGGAGAAGGCGCCGTTGAAGATGTTCGAGAGCTGCAGCGGCGCCAGCGGGATCACCCCGGGCTCCTGCGGCGGTGGCATCCGCCGGCCGCCCCAGCCCTGGTGAGCTCCCCAGCCGTACGGCGCGCCCCCCTGCGCTGCGCCGCCCCACCCCGCGTCCTGCGACATCGTTCCCCCCGTGAAATTGTTCTGTTGTTCGACGGTCTCATGTTCGATCAAGGCCGGTGCGGGACACCGTAGCGCTCGGGACCGGGGAACGGGACTGCGGGAGGCCGTAAGCCGGGACGTGTGGACCAGGGGCGCGAGCGGCCGGTTCCTGAGACCGGTTCGCCCGGGCGGGACCCGGACGGTTAGGTTTTGGTCATGACCGACACGACTTCCCAGGGCTCGTCCCGTACCACCGGCGCCGTCGCCGCCGGCCTCGCCACCATCGCCGGGAACGGCACCGTCCTCGACACCTGGTTCCCCGCCCCCGAGCTCACCGCCGAGCCCGGCCCGGCCGGCACCCGGCGGCTCACCGCCGACGAGGCCGTGAACCTCCTCGGTGAGGGCGCCACCAAGGCCGTCGGCGTGGACGCCCGCCGCGGAGTCGAGATCGTCGCCGTCCGCACGGTCATCTCCTCGCTGGACGACAAGCCGCTGGACGCGCACGACGCCTACCTGCGCCTGCACCTGCTCTCGCACCGGCTCGTCCAGCCGCACGGCCAGAACCTGGACGGCCTCTTCGGCCTGCTCGCCAACGTCGCCTGGACCTCGCTCGGACCGGTCGCCGTGGACGACCTGGACACGGTCCGGCTGAACGCCCGCGCCGAGGGCCTGCACCTTCAGGTCACCTCGGTCGACAAGTTCCCGAGGATGACGGACTACGTCGCGCCCAAGGGCGTCCGGATCGCCGACGCCGACCGGGTCCGCCTCGGCGCGCACCTGGCGTCCGGCACCACCGTCATGCACGAGGGCTTCGTCAACTTCAACGCCGGCACGCTCGGCACGTCCATGGTCGAGGGCCGCATCTCCGCGGGCGTCGTCATCGGCGACGGCTCCGACATCGGCGGCGGCGCCTCCACCATGGGCACCCTCTCCGGCGGTGGCAAGGAGCGCATCGCGATCGGCGAGCGCTGCCTCATCGGCGCGGAGGCGGGCATCGGCATCGCGCTCGGCGACGAATGCGTCGTCGAAGCCGGGCTGTACGTCACCGCCGGCACCCGCGTCACGATGCCGGACGGCCAGGTCGTCAAGGCACGCGACCTCTCGGGCGCCTCGAACATCCTCTTCCGCCGCAACTCCGTCACGGGCGCCGTCGAGGCCCGCCCGAACAACGCGGTCTGGGACGGACTGAACGACATCCTGCACGCGAACGACTGAGCGCGCAGGGCGGTACGGAACGGCCCCCGGGTCCCCCGGGGGCTGTTCCGTACCCGGGCCGACGCGACAGGGGGGCGCCTGGCGCGGAGAGTGGAGGGAGGAGAACCTGCCGACGCTCGAAAGGGGATCCACCGTGCGGGCGCTCACTTACCACGGAAAGCGGGACGTCAGGGTCGAGACGGTCCCCGATCCTCCGATCGAGAAGCCGGACGACGTGATCGTGCGCATCACCTCGACCGGGATCTGCGGCTCCGACCTCCATCTCTACGAGGTCCTCGGCCCCTATCTCGACCCGGGCGACATCCTCGGCCACGAGCCGATGGGGATCGTCGAGGAGACCGGCCCCGAGGTCACCGCGGTGGCGAAGGGCGACCGGGTCGTCATCCCGTTCAACATCTGCTGCGGCCGCTGCTTCATGTGCGAACAGGGACTGCACTCCCAGTGCGAGACCACCCAGGTGCGCTCCCGAGGCATGGGCGCCGCGCTCTTCGGCTACACCAAGCTCTACGGACAAGTCCCGGGCGGGCAGGCGCAGTTCCTCCGTGTCCCGTTCGGCAACAGCCTCCCGATCAAGGTACCGGCGGGGCCGCCGGACGACCGGTTCGTCTACCTCTCCGACGTGCTGCCCACCGCCTGGCAGGCGGTCGACTACGCGGCGATCCCGCCCGGCGGCACGGTCACCGTCCTCGGCCTCGGCCCCATCGGTGCGATGGCGGCCCGCATAGCCCGCCACCGGGGAGCCGGACTCGTCGTCGGCGTGGACCTCGTACCCGAACGCCTGGCCAGGGCGAGTACGTACGGCGCCACCTGCCTGGACCTGCGCCGGTACGACAAGGGACCGGGCGACGCGATCCGGGAACTCACCCAGGGACGCGGCACGGACTCCGTCATCGACGCCGTCGGCATGGAGGCGCATGGCGCCCCGACGGCCAAGGCGGCCCACTGGGCGGTCGGGCTGCTCCCGGACGCCGTGGCCGAACGCCTCATGGAGACGGCGGGCATCGACCGGCTGTCCGCGGTGTACGCCGCCGTGGACGCGGTGCGCCGGGGCGGCACGATCTCGCTCTCCGGCGTCTACGGAGGCGCCGTCGACCCGCTGCCCCTGCTGAAGATGTTCGACAAGCAGATCCAGCTCCGGATGGGCCAGGCCAACGTCTGGCGCTGGGTCGACGACATCCTGCCGCTGCTCACCGACACGGACCCGCTGGGCGTCGACACCTTCGCGACGCACCACCTGCCGCTGGAACAGGGGCCCCGGGCGTACGCCGCCTTCCAGCAGAAGGCGGACGGCATGATCAAAACCCTGCTGCACCCCTGACCGGATTCCGGCGGGCTGCCGCCCCTCACGAACGCCGGTGCTGCCGCCACTCGATCATGAGGACGGCGGCGTCGTCCGCCGGCCTGTCGTTCTGGTGCTCCAGGACGTGACGGACTCCAGGGGCCGGGGGAGGGCACCGGCACGCACCGTCCAGGTGCGACGGACCGGAGCGTGCCGTCGTCCGTCCAGACAGGCCGGGGCGGCCGGGCGAGCCAGTTCTCGGCGCCGTTCGGTGGGGCGGCCCCGCGGGAACACCGGGCGGGCGGCGGACGCACGACTGCCCCGGGGCCGGAGCCCCGGGGCAGTCCCACGCGTTCAGCCGGTGCGTGACCGTCAGCGGAAGGAGCTGATGTACCCGGCCGCCGGAGTGCCGACACCCGTCACGTCGTCGTATCCCCTGACCGCCGTGAGCGAGGCGTCCTTGCCGAGGGTCCGCAGCGAGGTCAGCAGACCGTCCGTCGCGTCGACGCTGTTGGCGAAGTCGACCCGGGCCACCGCGAGGTCACGGCCCGCACCCAGCGGGTGGTCGGTGACGTCGTGGTACGCCTTCGAGGAGTAACGGGCGTAGATCCCCGGGTTGGCGAATCCGATCGGCCGGCCGTGCTGCGCCTGCTGCGCCAGGGCCTGGACACCGGCGATGACCGGGGCCGCCAGCGACGTGCCGCCGATGCGGTACTCGTCGTAGCCGAGCGAGCCGTCGGGCAGCGTCTGGGTCTGGCCGACCAGGAAACCGGTGTTCGGGTCGGCGACCGCCGCGATGTCCGGTTCGGTACGCATCCGGGTCTTGCCGTTCGCCTTGGCGAGCGAGTCCGGCACGACACCGCGCTGGTAGGACGGCTGCTGAACGGTCGAGCTGGTGCCGCCGCCCGCGCCGGAGGTGTAGGCGCCGGGGAAGCCGGTCCAGCTCTTCCCGTCGTCGGAGAGACTGGCCTTCAGCGTGCCCCAGCCGGTCTCCCACTGGTACGCGTCACCCTTGCCGACGGCCAGCGAGGTGCCGCCGACCGACGTCACCCACGCGGAGTTGGACGGGACGTCGACCTGCTTGGTGCCGGTGGACGCGACGTTGTCGCCCGCGTCGCCGGAGGAGAAGTAGAAGCCGATGCCCTCGACCGCGCCCAGCTTGAACACCTGGTCGTACGCGGCCGCGACGTCCGGGGTCTCGTTGGCCTCGACGTCGCCCCAGGAGTTGGAGACGATGTCGGCGAGCCGGTGGTCGACGACCTTGTTGAGCGAGTCCAGCAGGTCGGCGTCGTAGCAGGAGGCGCCGCCCACGTAGACGATGTCCGCGGCGGGCGCGACGGCGTGCACGGCCTCGACGTCGAGGGTCTCCTCGCCGTACCAGCCGGACGCCCCGCACTCCTCGGTCGCCGTGTAGTCGGCCGGCAGCACCTGGCTGAGCTGGCCCTTCGTGTACGGGGCGTCGCCGTTGCGCTTGGCGTACTCGGCGGCGTCCTTCGCGATGGTCGGCGACGCGTACGCGTCGGTGATCGCGACGGTCACACCCTTGCCGGTCCAGCTGCCCGCACCGTACGCGGAGCGCAGCTGCTTGCCGGTGTAGCCCCTGACCGCGTACGGCACCTTGGAGCCGTACGCGCCCGGCAGCGAGGAGGCGGTCTTCGAGCCGTAGTACGTGGAGAAGGGGCCCGCGTTGCGGAACACCGCGTCCGGCGGCGGCAGGACCTCGTCCTGGCTCGACTTGTGCGGCGCGTTGTCCAGACCGGACACCGCCAGCACGGCCTTGCTCAGCCCGGCCGGGACGGAGGCCGTCGCGGCCGGGGCGCGGTAGGTCCGGTTGCCCTTGCGGTAGTTGTGCAGCTGGGTGCTGAACGTCTTCTCGGCCGCGGCGACGTCACCGGTGGCGGAGACGTAGTGCTGGTTCGCACCGGTGACGGTCAGGCCGTTCGACGTCAGCCACTGGCTGACCTCGTCGATCTGCCGCTGGGTCGCTCCGAACCGGGCCTGCGCCTGCTCGGCGCTCAGGTACTTCCCGTACGAGGAGGACTGCGGGTCGGACACGGCGGCGGCGTAGGCGGCCAGCCCGGCCGCGTCCCGCCCGGCGAGGTGGACCCGGACGTTCACCTTGCTGGTGTCGGCCGTGGCACCCTGGTCGGCCTGGGCGGTCGCCCAGGCCGGCTTGGTGCCCTGCAGCGCGTCGCGCCCACCCGGAGCGGAGTCCGCGCTGGCGGACGGTATGCCCAGGGCGAGTGCGCCGGCGAGCAGCGGCAGAGTTGCTGCCATGCTCAGCCCGGCGCGGCTTCTGGCGCGGCTGATTCTCATGTAACCCCCTGCGATATGGGTGTTCGCGTGCGGAGCATGTGCTGGATGACGCGCACATGTAGTCCGTCACTCTTGCGAGGAACCCTTCATGTAAGGGGCATGCATTTACCAAGAAACTGTCAAGAGGTGCTCCCGGGAGGGGAGTTCGTGCATGGAAGAGCGGGAATGTGCGGGCGCGTGCGAGGCTTGTGCGTGCTTTGGGCCCGGCTGCCCCGCTGCCCGGCTGCCCGGCTGTCCGGCTGTCCGCGTGCCGCGCGTCGGCTCACCCGGCGAGAAGTTCCTGATGGGCCCTCCGCAGCTCCTCGGTCGCCTCGGGGCCCGCGGGGAGCAGCGGCTCACGGACCGGACCGAGGTTCAGCAGCGCCTTGGCGGTGACCGTGCCGGGCAGCCCGGACGCCATCATCAGCTCGGTCAGCCGGGCGTTGCGGGCGTTGAGCCGGGCGGCCTCGCCGGTGCGGCCGGCGTCGAAGGCGTCGAGCGGAGCCCGCGTGTGACGGGGCGCGACATTGGCCACGGTGCTCACGTATCCCGCGCCGCCGACCGCGTACAGGGGCAGGTTGAGCTCCTCGCAGCCGGAGTAGTACGCGAGCCCCGTGCGGGAGAGCACCCGGGTCGTGCCGAGCATGTCGTACGCGCAGTCCTTCACGGCCACGACGCGGGGATGCTCCGCGAGCCTCAGCAAGGTCTCCGGTTCGATCCGGGTGCCGGTGCGGCCCGGGATGTCGTAGAGCATCAGCGGCAGCCCGGTCGCCTCCGCGACACGCAGGAAGTGCGCCTGGACCGCCTCCTGCGGGGGCCGGCTGTAGTACGGCGTCACCACCAGCAGCCCGTCCGCGCCCGCCTGTTCGGCCGCACGCGCCAGCTCCACGGTGTGCCGGGTGTCCGCGCTGCCGACGCCCGCCAGGACCGGCACCCCGTCACCCACCGCCTCGCGCACGGCCCGCACCAGCGCCGTCTTCTCCGCGTCCGTCGTGGTCGGGGATTCCCCGGTGGTGCCGCTGAGCACGAGTCCGTCGCAGCCACCGCGCACCAGGGCGGCGGCGTGGGCGCCCGCGGCATCCGGGTCGAGCGCGCCGGAGGCCGTGAACGGGGTGACCATCGCGCAGAGCGCACGGCCGAAGGGGCGGGGCCGGGTGTTCGTCGTCATGGGGGCAGTCTCGGCAGGGCAGGGTGCCCGGGTCCAGCAAGATCTGCTTGCCACGAGGATGTAGCGGAGCTGAACGATGACGGAGACGGCCCGCGCGCGGAGGCGTGACGGGCGGCGGGCGGAGCGGCGCCGGAACGGCTCGGCGCACCGGGTGCGCTGGGGCCGGGCAGCCCCGGGGCGTGCCGGGCGGGTTCGGATCGAGCCGTCCGGGAAGCGTGCCGGGTCACGCTCGGATCGAACCGTTCGGCGCGCGGTGGCGTCTCACATGATCCGGAAGGGGCGGGGGAGAGCGGCAGGGGGAGCGGATGCCTACACGTGCGGGTGAACGGATACGGCGGGGGAGCGGCGCCGCCGCGCTGCTCGGGGCGGGGGCGCTGGCCCTGGCCGGCTGCGCGGGGATCTTCGTACCGGCGGGGGAGGGCGAACCTCAGCCTCCGCCGACCGCCACCCGGGCGCCGGTCCCGTCCGGCGGGCCCGTCGCGGCGGAGACCCTGGACCCCGCCGCCGTCCCGTACGGCGACATCGCGCCGCCCTCCCCGACCCCGACGGCCGCCCCGGCCCCCACGCCGGCCGGCGACTGCCCCGCCTCCGGCGTCCGGGTGGACATGGGGCCGGTGGAAACGGCGATGTTCGCCCGCGCCGTCGTGCTGACCCTCGTCAACTGCGGCACCGAGCCCTACCGGGTCGACGGCTACCCCTCGGTCCGGGTCCTGGACGAGAACGGCGACCGGCTGCCGGTCCCGGTCAACCCGGGCCGCTCGATGTTCGGCGCCGACCTCGGCCCCGAACCGGTGGCGCTGAAGCCAGGCGGCACCATGAAGTCCGTCCTCGCCTGGGTCTCGACCAAGGAGGGCGGCGACCTCGTCGAGAGCGACTCCCTGGAGCTCGCGGCGGCTCCGGACACGGGATCGCGGAACGTTCCGCTGGTGGGCCACGACCTCCGGCTGATGGACGAGCTGAACATGACGGCCTGGCGGACGAAGCTGCCGAGCTGAGCGGGACCGCCTCCGCCGTCCGCCGCCCGACGAAGCGCCGCCCGCCGCCCCCTCGGACCTGCTCGTCAACAGGCTCCGGGGGTTCCCCCGTACGTGGAGCGGCTGGGCGAACCCTGCCGGTCGGCGGCACTAGGCTTGGACGGCCTGAACCGTGTACGCACCCGTGCACCCGAGCACGCGCCGAGGAGAACCCCCGATGTCCGCAGAGCGTCCCACCCTGCCGCCGGTGCGGCTTCCCGCCGAGGCCGAACTGGCCAGGGACGCCCTGGCCGCGCCGCTGCTCGTGCGGGCCGTGCGCCTCGCCCGCTGGGCCGGGCCCGGTACACGCGTCGGTGCCGGTGGCGAGCTCGTCGAGGCACAGCTCCCCGCAGCCGCCGAGCACCTCGGCCTGCCCGCCGACGAGGACGGGGCCGCCCTCGCCAGCGAGGCCTGGCGGCTTGCCGTGGACACCGGTCTGGTCGACGTCACCGACCCGTCCGACGACTCCGGCTCGTCCGACTCCTCGGCCGGCGGGGGCGACGGGGACGGCGGGGCGGCGGAGTCCGCCGAGGGCACCGCCACGCAGGGGGAGAGCCTCGCCCTGCTGACCGGCGGTTCGCCGGCCGACGTCCTCTCCGTATGGCTCGACGGCCTGGAGGCCGCCTTCGCCGACGCCACCGCCCCGGTCTTCGACGACTTCGCCGATCTGGTCGGGGAGGACGGCTCGGTCGACTTCGGTGCCCTGGACTGGGACCCGGAGGCCGAGGCCGAATTCCTCGAAGGCGTGCTCGGCAACCTCTACCTCCTCACGCTCTCCGAGGGCGGACCGGGCGACGGCCCCGTACCGCTGCCCGCCCTCGCCGCGTCCATGATCGTCCCGGACGACATGGGTGAGCCCACCGACGACATCCTGGAGCAGGTGTCGGAGGCGATGATGCGGCTGGACGACCAGTTCCGGGTACTGGAGCCGATCGGGATCGTGGAGTACCACCCCGTCGACGAGACGCTGATGTCCGAGGAGGGCGAAGCACCGTCCCAGTCCGTCGGCGACGAGGAGGACGTCAGCCGGTACGGCATGGTCAGGCTCACCCCGCTCGGGCTCTACGGCATCCGGTCCCGGATGCTGGAGGCGGGCGTGGACGCGCCCGCCATCGGCGACCTCGCGGACAAGGACGCCGCCGCCCTCCTGGACGGTGTCGCGTACTACCCGGAGGCGGCCGCACAGGCGGAGATCGGGCAGTGGATCGCCGGACGCGGGAACGGCGACGCCGTCGCGACCGCCGCCGACCTGCTCGCCGCCGCCCGGGGCGACGACGAGGGCGCCCCACTGCGCCGGCTCCACTGCCAGCAGGCGCTCGCCCTCACCGGCCCCGCCGCCGAGCCCGCCCTGCGCGCGGTGCTCGGAGACCCGGAGCTGGGCGGGCTCGCCCGGGTCTGGCTCGCCGAGCACGGCGCCGCAGACGTCCCGCCGCCGCCGGAGGCCATGGTCTTCTGGCTGGCCGTGGACACCCTCGCCGCGCAGCTGGACGCCGACGGCGAGGTGGCGGAGCTCCAGGGGCTCGTCGAGGGGCTCGTCAGCCGGGACGGCGACTTCTTCGACCAGATCTGGCGGGTCGACCACCCGGCGACCGCCGAGGTGCTCGACGCCATGGGCCGGCTGCACGGCGACAAGAAGACGGCGAAGGAAGCGCGCAAAGCCGCCTTCAAGGCCCGCTCCCGCACCGGTTCCTGACGGTACGTCGGCTGTCGCACGTGATGCGGCGGCAGCCGACTCCGGTGCGGTGCGCGGTAGTTGAGTCCACATGATCCGGGGCTTCCGTTGCACGGCAAGGGTGTGCCCACAAGTCGCCCGCAGTTCATGCGGAGTTGGCCTCGGGCCGCGAATGTGGGCGCGCCAGCGTCCCGGACACCGCACAGGAGCCCGTCATGTCGTTCACGCGCAGGGAATTCAACCGACAGTCCGCCGTAGCCGGCGCCGGAATCGCCCTCACCGGGGTGGTCGGCACCCTGGCCACCGCGCCCGGTGCCCTCGCCGCGGAGCACGACGGACACGGCCGCGGCGGGCACGACGACCACGACGACCACGACGACCGCGGCCACCACGGTCACACCAAGGCGCCCGGCTACGGCCCGCTGATCGCCGACCCCAAGGGCATCCTGGCGCTGCCCGCCGGCTTCTCGTACCGGATCGTCACGCACAGCGGTGTCACCAAGCTGGAGTCGGGCGAGACCACCCCCTCCAACCACGACGGCACCGCCGCCTTCGAGGGACCGCGCGGCGTCACCCTCCTGGTCAACAACCACGAGCTGAGCGGTACGCGCGCCGACTGGCCGCGCCCCGTCCCGCTCACCGAGGGCCTCGTCTACGACCCGGTCGCGGCGGGCGGCTGCACCGTCGTGGAGACCCGCCAGGGCGGCCACACCGCCGAGTGGGTCGGCATCGCCGGTACGTCCACCAACTGCGCGGGCGGCGCGACCCCGTGGGGCACCTGGCTGACCTGCGAGGAGACCGAGGACCGGGCGGGCAAGAACGGACTCCTCAAGGACCACGGCTACGTCTTCGAGGTCGACCCCTACGACAAGCGCGCCAACCGCGACCCGCGCCCCGTCAAGGCCTTCGGGCGGTTCGCCCACGAGGCCGTCGTCATCGACCCGCAGCGCGGCCACGCCTACCTCACCGAGGACGCGGCCACCCCGAACGGGCTGCTCTACCGCTGGGTCCCGCCGCACGGCTTCAAGCACGGCCGCGGCAAGCTCCGCACGCTCGCCGACGACGCCGGTGTCCTCCAGGCCACCAAGTGCTTCGACAAGAGCGGCGCGTTCGTCGACGACCTGTCCCGCGCCACGAAGATCGGCACCGTGTACGGCGTCGACTGGGTCGACGTCCCGGACCGCGATGCCAGGACGGTCTCCGTGCGCAAGCAGTTCACCGGCACGGAGGTCACCCGCGCCCGCAAGCTCGAAGGCATGTGGTGGGGCGACGGCGGCGTCTACATCGTCTCCTCGTTCGCCCGCTCGGAGAGCCCCGTCCAGCACGACGGCCAGGTCTGGTTCTACGACCCCAAGCGCCGCACCCTCACCCTCAAGGTGCTCCTCGGCGTCAACCCCGACCCGTCGAAGGACGGCGCCTTCGACGGTCCGGACAACATCACCGTCTCGCCGTACGGCGGCCTGGTCATCGCCGAGGACGGCGAGGGTGTCCAGCACCTCTTCGGGGCGACCGACAGCGGAGCCACCTACCCCATCGCGCGCAACGAGCTGAACGAGGGCACGGCCGAGAAGCCCGCGTACAGCGAGTTCACCGGGGTCACCTTCTCGCCCGACGGCAGGACCCTCTTCGCCAACATCCAGACCCCCGGCATCATGCTCGCCATCACGGGGCCCTGGAAGCGCCAGCCGAACAAGTAGCGGCACCGCCCCACCAGCGGGCCGGGCCGGCGCCTCACCCGCGGTCCGGCCCAGGCGGGGCCCGGCGTCACCCGAGTCGCGCCTCGCGCAGCAGCGCCCGCGCCCGCTCGGTCCTGCGGGCTCCCGCCGGGTACGGCAGGGTCCTGGCCAGGGCCTCGGCGCGGGCCAGTTCCCTGGCGCCCTCCCGCTCCTGGGCGAGCCGGGAGAGGGCGGTGCCGAGCGCTGTCCGGGCCTCCACCTCGGCGAGGCGCTCCCCGGTGCGCTCGGACCGGGTCACCTCGGCGCGGGCCAGGCGCGCCGCGCTCTCGGGGCGTCCCGACAGGAGTTCCGCCCAGGCCACCAGGACCGGGGCGTCGCCGGTGTGGCCGTCCAGGGCACGCAGCGCGTCGTCGGGACGGCGTGCGCGCAGGGCGGATTCGGCGCGGGCGGTGCGCACCTCGTACTCGGCCTGGCGGTCGCCGAGGGCGGTGGCGGCGGCTCCGGCGCGGTCCAGGAGGGCGGCGGCCTCCGCGGGGTCGCCCAGGAACGCCCGTACCCGGGCCATCGTGGCCAGGGCGTAGGGGAGGCACCAGGCCTCGTAGGCCTCCGCGCCCGCCACGGCCTGTTCGGCGAGCGCGCGGGCCGGTTCGGGTTCTTCGAGGAGCAGGCGGAGTTCGGCGAGGTTCCCGCGCTCGAACGCGGCGGCCGTCGGATCGCCGGACTGCTTGGCCAGCCCGAGCGCGCGGGCGCCGATCTCGACCGCCTCGCGCAGCCGGCCGGCCCGTCGCGCGTTCTCCCGCAGCGTCGACAGGACCGTACCGAGCAGCGTCGGGTCCCCGTACGCCTCGGCCGGCGCCAGGGCCCGGTCGCCCGCCTCGCGTGCCTGGTCGAGGTGGCCGGCGAGGCCGAGGTTGGCGGCCCGCAGGCCGAACGCGCGGGCCGACAGGCCCTGTCCGCGCGTTCCCGGCACGTTCCGGGCGGCGGCCAGGGCGTCCAGGGCGGCCTCGGCCCCGGCCATGTACCGGCCCTGGACGCAGCGGATGAGGGAGAGGGCGAGGTAGTGGCCGGCGGCCGGTTCCGGTGCGGTGTCCTCGTTCACCGGGTGGTCCCGCAGGGTCCGCAGGCCGGTGCCCGGGCCGCTCGTCTTGGCGAGCGTCTCGGCGAGCAGCGCCGCCGCGAGGACCGCGTCGTCGTGGTCGCCGCGCCGCTCGAACTCTGCCAGGGCGAGCCGTACCGCATCGGCGGCCTGCTCGAAGTGGCCCATCCTGCGCAGGACATGGGCGTGCGCGAGGCGGGCGCGGGCCGCGTCGACGTCGAGGCGGGCCACCAGGTCGCGGTAGTAGCGGTCGGCGGCGTCGTTGGCGTACAGGGCGGCGGCCCGTTCGGCGGCCCGGCGCAGGTACTCGGCGGCGCGCGGGTCGTCGGCGCGCGCGAAGTGGGAGGCGAGGGTGTCGACGGCGTCGGGCCGCCGCCGCTGGACCGCCTGCGCGAACGCGGCGTGCAACTGCCTGCGGCGGACCACGGCCAGCTGCTCGTAGCAGGTCAGCCGGACCAGCGGATGGCGGAAGGCGACCCCGGCCTCGGGCCGCCCGGCCACCACCACCTGCCGTTCCTCGACGAGCGAGGCGGCGATGGCACGTTCCAGGGCGTCGGCCGCCGCCGCGCCGGACACCTGCGGGTTGAGCCCGTGCTCGGCGACGTCGAGCAGTTCGGAGAGGGCCGCGTCACCGCCGGCCACCGAGAGCGCCTCGACCAGGCGGCGCGCGTCCGTGTCGAGCCGTTCGAGCCGGTCGGCCACCAGGTCCCGCACCCCCTCGGGGGCGTAGTCGCCCATGTCGCCGCGGGGCAGGTCGCGGGCGAGTTCGAGGGCGAAGAGCGGGTTGCCGAGGGAGAGTTCCCACACCCGGTGGGCCCCGCCGCCGTGCGGCGGCCCGCCGCCCGCGTCACGTACCACCGCCAGGCACGCCTCCTTGTCGAGGCGCTCCAACTCCTCGCGCACGGAGAGGCGCTGGCGCATCAGCGAGGCCACCACCGAGCGGCGCGCGTCGCCGTCGGGAAGCTCCTCCTCGCGGTAGGTCGCCAGGAAGCGCAGCGCCGTGCCCCGCTGCACGGCCCGCCGGGCCAGATGGCCGAGGAGCTGGTACGAACCGGAGTCGGCGCTGTGCAGGTCGTCGAGCACCACCAGCACCGGGCGGACCGCCGCCAGATCGCCGAGGAGCGCCGTGCTCGCCCGGAACAGCCGGTCCCGCTCCTCCTCCGGGCTGCGCTCGCCGGTCGTCCCCACCTGCCCGAGCGACGGCAGGAACGCCGCCAGTTCGGGGTACTCGGTGCCGACCCGGGCCCGCTCGGCCGCGCTGTGCTCGGCGAGCCAGCCGTCGAGCGCCTCCGCGAACGCCCCGTACGGCGTGTGCCCCCCGGCGTCCTGGCCGCTGCCCCAGAGCACGGCCGTACCGGCCGAGGCGGCCCGCCGCGCCACCTCGCCGACCAGGCGGGTCTTCCCCACCCCCGCCTCACCGGTGAGCAGGGTGAGGGGCGGCCCTTCCGCCGCGAGGAGACGGCGCAGCACCGCGTCGCGGCCCCGCAGCGGCGGTGCGGCCACCGCCCGCAGCGGGGCGGGGAGCAGGGGGGTGGCGGGCACGGGAGCGGGTGTGGCGGCCAGCGCGGCCCGGTGCAGACGCTCCGTCTCCGGGCCCGGTCGCACCCCGAGTTCGGTGTCGAGCGCCTCGCGGCACACGTGGTACTGGTGCACGGCCCGGCGCCGCAGCCCCTGGCGCAGCCAGGCGTCGATGAGGATGCGGTGGGCCAGCTCCTCGGCGGGGCTGCCCGCGAGGACCTGTTCGGCGACGGCCGCCGCATCGGCCGCCGCACCCCGCTCCAGGTGCTGCCCGGCGAGCCGGAGCAGCAGTTGCTCGCGGAGCAGGGTGAGCCGGCCGCGCCGGTCGTCCGCCCAGCGCGCGTACCGGTCCTCCGGCAGCAGTTCGCCGGTGAACCGGCCGATCGCGGCCATCAGTTCGTCGGGCCCGCCGTCGGCGAGGGCGGTGCGGGCCGAGGCCTCGGCCTCGTCGGCGTCGATCCACACGGTGACCGGGTCGAGGTGGAGCAGCGCCCCGTCGGAGACCAGGTACGAGGAGGTGGCGCGCGGGGCGAGTTCGGGTTCCAGGGCGCGGCGGGCGGCGTGCAGGGCGACCCGCAGGCTGCCGGCGGCGGCCTTCGGACCGGCGTCGGGCCAGCAGACGGCGATGGCCTCCTCGCGGTGGAGGCGGTGACCGGGGACGACGGCGAGCAGCTTCACCAGCGCGCGGGCGCCGGGGCGCGGCCACCGGTCGGCGAGCTCGGGGCCACCGTCGCGGGTGGCGTGGAATCCGCCGAGCAGGTGCAGGCGCAGCAACGGCGCGGCGGAAGTCGTGCTGTCCGGTCGTTGCGCGTTCATCAGGATGCACTGTAATCGAACACGCATGGGACCCCCCGGGCGAGGCCCGGGGGGTCCGTGTCACGTCAGGGCGTCAGCCCGCGGGTCAGGAGAGCTTGTACGTGGCGACCTGGTGGATGCCGTTGTCGTCGACCAGGTAGCGGCCGCCGAGGTCCTCGGCGAGCCGGTCGAGGCCGTAGTCGTCGCCCTGGAGCGAGACCACCTCGTCGGTGCCGTCGCCGTCGAGGTCGGCGGCGAGGAAGTTGCGGGCGCCGATCAGGCCGGCGTCGCCGAGAGTCGACTGGAAGGACCGGCCGCTCTCGAAGAAGTCCGCGTCCCCGGCATAGGCGGAGATGGAGCCCTCGCTGCCGGCGATCAGCAGCTTCCGGCCGCCGGGCCCGGTGGCGAACGCGCCGTTGTAGGTCTGGCCGATCACCGAGGCCAGGGCGTCCTCGGTGCCCTCACCGGAGTACCTCCGGAAGGACGAGGTGCCCGCCTCGTAGAGGCTGCCTTCGTCGGTGAAGAAGCCGCCGTGCGTCCACAGCCCGCCCATGGTCGCGGAGTGCACGACCGCGCCGGTGCGGCCGTCACGGATCTCCAGGTAGGTGTGCGGAGACGGGCTGTCGGTGGAGTTGGCGAACGGCTGCGCCTGGATCTCCCACGTGTAGGCGACCGCGTGGCCGTCCGCGTACGGGATCTCCGGGGAGGCGAAGGTGCCCTGGTAGGTGAGTGCGGCGTGGATGACCCCGTCGGTCGAGACGGCCGGGGCCTGCGGTGCGATGTTCCACTTCGTCCTGCCGGTCCTGGCGTTGAGCGCGAGCGCGGTCGCCGCCGGGTCGGCCAGGCCGAGCGAGTCGGCCTTGGAGTACGAGGTGTAGACCTTGCCGTCCTGGACCGACGGGTCGGAGAAGACCACGTCGCCGAGGTCCTCGGGCGCCGCGTACGACCAGATCCTGTGCCCGTCGCCGTAGTAGGCGTTCAGGGTGTTCGTCGGAACGACGATGTCCTGCTCGCCGTCGCCGTCGAGGTCGGCGAGCTCGACGGAGTGGACGAACTGGCCGCCGCTGTCGATGGTGGCCAGCGTCTTGCCGTTCTTCGCGTTCAGGACGACCACGGCGGAGTCGGCGGCGACGACGATCTCGTCCTTGCCGTCGCCGTTGACGTCACCCTTCCGCATGTCGTGCACCGCGCCGGGGACGGTGGCGCGCCACAGCTTCTCGGGCTTGCCGGAGAGGAGTGAGGGACCGGAGTAGGCCCACACGCCGTCCGACGAACCGGCCATCACGACGTCGGCCTTGCCGTCCTTGTTCACGTCGGCGGTCTGCGCGTAGGAGATGTCCGCCTGGAGCGGAGTGATGTTCTCCTGCTTGCCGTTGGTGAGCCGATACGTCCGGATGTTCTGGCTCTGGTCGATGACGCGGACGTGGGTGCCAGCGGCGTCGCTGAAGACGTCCTGGTACATCGGCGCGCCGCTGAGGCCCTTGTTCTGCCAGACGAGGGTGCCCTTGCCCGAGTACACGGTCGTCGCGGCGAAGCGCGCGCCGCCCGGGTTCTGCGACTCGAAGACCTTGCGGTCGTCCTCGCCCGCGGCGACGAGCTTGCCGTCGGCGACCTGGAGACGCCAGACGCTCGGCCCGTTGTCGGTGTTGTCGGCGTCGCGCTTGGTCGTCTGCGACCAGAGCAGCTTGCCGGGGGCGTCGCCGTTCACCACGCGCACCGTGTTGGCGTTCACCTGGAGGTAGTTGTCCAGGGAGGACTCGGCGACCACGTACTCGTCGCCCGCCTTGGCGGTGAGGTCACCGACCGTCAGGGCGGTGGGCAGCACGTTGACCCGGCTGTCCAGCGTCGAGCGGTTGCCGTTCTTCAGGTCGTAGGCGACGATCTCGTACTTCACCGCGTCGTTGACGTCGGCCTGCTCGACGGCGACGAGCCGCTTGCGGCCGGTGTCGACGCGCAGCTGGCGGCTGTAGAGCACGCTGTCGGTCTGCCAGGTGACCGAGCCGTCCGCCACGTTCAGGGCGAGGGTGTGGCCCCGCCCTTCGACGGTGCCGGACTTGGCGCGGTCCCAGGAGACGGCGACCTTGCCCTTGCCGAGGTCCTGGATGTCGCCCCAGGCGGAGTCCCCGGCCTCACCGGTGTCGTACGTCCACGTGGACGACGGGGTCAGCTTGCCGTCCGCCGACGAGAAGCGGATGCCGTGGAGCTTCGCCGTGTCGGCGGCCGGCGAGTTCATGTTCATCCGGGGCGAGTCGGCGACGAGCAGCGTCCCGTCGACGATCTTGACCATGGTGGCGTAGTCGTACAGCTTCGACCACACCGTCCTGCCGGTCCTGCCGTCGAGGATCGTCACGAACGTGCCGTTGGGCAGCGACGAGCCGGGCGAGGTGAACGGGCGGTAGGACGCGATGCCGACGCTCGCCGAGAAGACGATGTCGTCGACGCCGTCACCGGTCAGGTCGCCCGTCGAGTAGCCGGAGTCGGAGGACGGGGCGAACGGCGAGACAGCGTTGTAGCCCATCATGATCCGCACCGGGAACGGCTCGGTCTGCCACGGCCGCAGCGGCTTGACCTGCCAGTCCGCGTAGTACGAGGTGTTGGTGCGCTCCCACACGGACTCGCCGTCGGCGGTGTGCAGCTGCACGTTGCCCCGGCTGTGGACGGTGAGGTAGTTCCCGTTCTTTCCGACGGGCACGGTCGCGCCCATGCCCCGCACGCCCTCCAGGGAGGACTTTCCGGTGAAGGTGACCGGGGCGGCGGCGTCGGTGGCGGCGTCGGTGGACGCGCCGTCAGGCGACGAGCCGGAGCCGGAGGAC
This sequence comes from Streptomyces sp. NPDC001770, assembly GCF_053596135.1. NCBI lineage: Bacteria > Bacillati > Actinomycetota > Actinomycetes > Kitasatosporales > Streptomycetaceae > Streptomyces > Streptomyces sp. NPDC001770. Next base: position 237,173 of record NZ_JBSFFN010000002.1, read on the forward strand.
GTCTCGTCCGTACCGGACGCCGGCGCGTCCTCGGCCTTGGGGCTGACCTGGTTCTCGGCCGCGTCACCGTACGGGTCGAGGGCGACGTCGGCGGTCAGCTGCTGCGCCTGGGCGGCTGTCAGCTTCAGGACGCCGTCACCGCCGTCGGCGGCCAGGGCCTGCGGGGCGACGCTCAGGCAGAGCCCGGCGGCGACCAGGGCGGAGGCGAGCTGGAGGCCCCGCCGCGAGTGGAGGTTTCTCATCACTTGGCTCCCTGCGTGAAGCGGATCGCCGAACCGGCGGTGATGACCGACTGGTTGTAGGCGTACTGGAGGGCGTCGGTACCGGCCTGGTTCTGGATGCCGACGGTGGCACCCGCACCCTGGTCCGCGACCGACTTGTACTGCAGGGTCACCGCGCCGGTGGCCTCGTCGAAGACGGCCTCGAAGGTGGCGCGCCCGGTGGTGCCGTTCGCGTAGGCCGCGTCGTTCCAGACGACGGCGAACCTACGGCTGCCGGTGGTGCCGGTGGTGGCGGTCTGGACGGACGACTTCTTGTCGAGCGTCAGGTCGTCCCAGAGCGGGGCGACGAAGCCGTTGGGGTTGTACTCGGTCGGCAGCGCGGTGTTCGCGTAGTCACCGACGCGCGGCGCCAGGAAGTTCAGCATGCCGTCGGTGGTGACGGAGGTCGTGGAGTACGAGACCCCGTACAGCTTCACCGGGAAGGGCAGCGAGATCGTCGTGGCGTCCTCGTCACCGGTCAGGGCGACCTTCTTCGAACCGGCGATCCATGAGTAGGCGGCCGGGGCGCAGCTGTTGCCGGCGGCGTCGGTGCGGGCCGGGACCTGGACGTCCTTGGTCAGGTCGGCGGCGACGGTGGTGGAGCCGGTGAAGACGCCGTTGCACAGGACCGGCGCGGTCGGCTTCACGGTCAGGGTGTAGGAGCCCTCGGCGACCTTCGGCAGGGTGTACTTGCCCTTGGCGTTGGTGACGACCGAGGGGACCGGGGAGCCGGTCAGCTCGACGGTCGCGCCGGGCAGCGCCTTGCCGGTGACGTCCAGGACGGTTCCGGTGACCTTGTGCGAGGGGACGGTGGACAGTGCGACATCCTGCGTCAGGGCCTGGTTCTCGGTGACCTCGACGCCGGTGACCTGGGCGGTCGCGTAGCCGTAGCCGCTGAGGGCGAAGTCGTAGCGGCCCGGGTTGAGCGACAGGCGGTAGGCGCCGTCGGTGCCGGTGGTGACCGTCCGGGTGCCGTAGGTGGCGTTGGTGGCCTTGACGACGATGCCGGAGAGGGCGGCGCCGGTGGCCTTGTCGGTGATCCTGCCGCTGACGGTGCCGGCGGTGTGCGGGGCCTTGTCGACGGAGGCGAGGATGTCGAGCTTGCCCTCGCCCCAGACGTTGTTCATGCCGGCGGTGCCACCGCAGTGGGTGTCGTCGACGTCACGTGCGCCCTGGTTGAGCAGGTCGCGCGTTCCCTGGATGTCGCCGATCAGCGAGGGGGCCGCCGACCACAGGAGGGCGACCGCGCCCGCGACGTGCGGGGTGGCCATCGAGGTGCCGTTCTCCGTGTTGTACGAAGAACCCGGCCACGTCGACTCGACGTTCACGCCCGGTGCCGAGATGTTCGGCTTCGCCGAACCGTCGACCAGCGACGGGCCGAAACCGGAGAAGGACGCGATCTCGCCGTTCGCGTCGTACGCGCCTACGCCGTAGGCGGGAGCCTGCGAACCGGGGGCGTGTGCGGTGGAGCAGGTGGTGCCGTCACCGTCGTTGCCGGCCGCGAACGCCTCGAAGATGCCCGCGGAGTTCCAGGCCTCGACGATGTCCTGGTAGAACGTCGTGTCGTCGCCGCCCCAGGAGTTGTTGACGATGTTCGGCGCCATGTCCGGGCGCGGGTTCTGCCCGTTGTGGTCGGTCGGCGCGAGGATCCACTGGCCGGCGGCGAGCAGGTACTCGTCCGAACACTGGCTCGACTCGCAGCCCTTGGCGGCGATCCACTTGGCGTTCGGCGCGATGCCGATGCCGTTCTTGCCGACCATGGTGCCCATCGTGTGGGTGCCGTGACCGTTGTTGTCGCACGGGGTGCCGTCGGCGGCGCAGGTCCCGGACGGGTCGTAGAAGTTGTAGTCGTGCGTGAAGGTGCCGTCGCCGTTGTTGCCCCGGTACTGGGCCACCAGGTCGGGGTGGTCGAACTGCACGCCCGAGTCGACGCTGGCGATGACGATGCCCTCGCCGCGGTCGTCGTACTGGTTCCACACGTCGTCGGCGTTGATGTCGGCCACGCCCCACTCGGGGGTGGTGTCACCGTTCGCGGAGGAGTCCGTGGCGCTCCTGGCCGACGAGCCCGCGGCCGAGGGGTTGGTGCGCGACGTGGTGATCTTCGCGTCGGAAGTCTCCATGTCGTCGAGCTGGTAGTGCCGCTCCTTGACGATGCTCGCGACGTCCGAGCGCTTCGCCAGCTGATTGATCAGGTCCTGGTCACCGGTCACCTTGACGGTGTTCGCGATCCAGTAACCTTCATGGCTCACCTTTTCCTTGTCGAGGAAAGAGTTGAGCGACTTCTGGCTGGACTCGGCGTGTGCGCGCAGCTCGCCGTAGGCGGCCTTGGCCCGCGCCGCGTGGGACTTCTGCTTCTTGGCGGAGGACAGGTCCGCCTGGTCCTTCAGCGTGACGAAGAAGGTCGCCTCGCCACCGCCGTCGACGGCGTCTCGCAGGGCGGAGTCGACCTTCGGGGACGGCGCCGCGTCGGCGGCCGCGGCCGGGGGGCCGATCAGCAGACCGGCGGCGGTGAGCGCGGCGGCCACCAGCGCGGCGGATCTGCGCCGGGACGATCGGGGCAGGTGCATCGGGGGTGCTCCTCCAGGGACGGTACGGGGGAGCCCGGACGTTAGGCAGACGCCGTTACTCGGGCATTACAGCCCGCAGTGGTGTCCGGTGGACGGGACCGATGCGCGGGACCGGGGGGCCGGGCCGGGCACGGGTGACGGCCCGCCGGGCCCGCCGGGCGGGCGCCGCCCGTCGGCGGCTCGTCCGCCGCTCGCCGCCCATGCGGCGGATCGGGCCCGGCGGGCGGCTCCGCCCCCCGCCGGACGCCCCCGAACCGCCACACCTTCGGGGGTCTTTCCGGACCGATGACCTGGGCGGCCGCGCCGTCCGAAGCGCGTCGTCGCGGCGACCGGCCCTGGTCGCGGGCGCATCACGAATGCGGCACTACTGGGCCGAGGGCGGGAACGGGCATAGCGCCCGGCGTCCGGGTGGCGCATACTCAAGGTAATGAAACAGTCAGCCGGATCCCGGCGTCACCTGCCTTCCAGTCCCTTCAACCGCCCGGCCCAGGCGGCCCCACCGGTCGAATGCTTCGACGTGGGCGACCGGGTGTCGCACGACCAGTTCGGCCTCGGGCGCATTCTCGCTGTCGAGGGCGACAACGACGCAGTCCTGATCGACTTCGCCGGGCGTCAGGGGAGGATCCTCAGCCCGTACTCCAAGCTGACCAAGCTCTGAGAGCGCCAGGGACGTGTCGGACGGACATGTCCACGGGCACGAGCGGCCGTCCGCCGGAGGACATCCGGAACCGGGGCACCTGCGAGACACCAGGTGCCCCGGAAGCCTTTCCGGGGCCGTTCCCGCGGGACGCCGGACCGCTCGGGGCCGTACGGCTAGAGAGCCGCGGCCGCGGGCTTCACCATGCCGCGTACGGTGCGTGACTTCACGTACTCGCCCATGGCGGTCATCTCCCACTCGCCGGTGAACTGCTTGATCAGCTTGGCCATCATCACCCCGGTCTGCGGCTCCGTGCTGCTCAGGTCGAAGCGGACCAGCTCCTCGCCGGTGGCCGCGTCGAGCAGCCGGCAGTACGCCTTCGCCACCTCGGTGAACTTCTGGCCGGTGAAGGAGTTCACCGTGAAGACGAGGCCGGTGGCCTCCGCGGGGATGCGGCCGAGGTCCACGACGATCACCTCGTCGTCCCCCGCCCCCTCACCGGTGAGGTTGTCGCCGGAGTGCTTGATCGCGCCGTTGAGGATGGACAGCTTGCCGAAGTAGCAGCTGTCCAGGTGCTTGCGGTCGGGGCCGTAGGCGATCACCGAGGCGTCCAGGTCGATGTCCTTGCCCCGGAACGCGGGCTCCCAGCCGAGGCCCATCTTGACCTGTGACAGCAGCGGACGGCCGCCCTTGACCAGCGAGACCGTCTGGTTCTTCCGGAGGCTGACCCGGCCCTTGTCGAGGTTGATCTTCCCGGAGGCCGCGGCAGCCGGCGGGGCGGCCGGGGGCGCGGGCGGCATCGGCGGAGCGATCCTCGGGTCCACGGGTGCGGCCTGCGGAAACGCCTGTGCGGCAGGGGCGGGAGCCGCCTGGGTGGCGGGGGCCGGGGGAGCGGGCTGGGCGGCGGGCTCCTCCACCGTCACGCCGAAGTCCGTGGCGATGCCCGCCAGGCCGTCGGCGTACCCCTGGCCGACCGCGCGGGCCTTCCAGGCGCCCTGGCGGCGGTAGATCTCGATGACCACGAGCGCCGTCTCGGTGCCCAGACGCGGCGGGGTGAACGTCGCGAGGGCGCTGCCGCTGTCGGCGTCGCGCACGGTGGCGGTGGGCTCGATGCCCTGGAAGGTCTGGCCCGCCGCGTCGGGGCTCGCGGTGACGACGATCTTCTCGATCCCGGGCGGCACCGCCGCGGTGTCGACCACGATCGAGTCCGGCGCCGTGCCGCCGCCGGAGCGGTAGGTCACTCCGGGGCCCGAGGGCTGGTTGTAGAAGATGAAGTCGTCGTCGGAGCGGACCTTGCCGTCGGCGGAGAGCAGCAGGCCCGAGACGTCGAGCCGCACCGGGGCGGCGACGTCCACCGCCACGCGGACGGCGGAGAGAGGGATGTTCGAGCCGGGGGTCATTGCGGTCATGACCGGGGTAACGAACGACCCCGCTTTGCCGTTCCCTTACCTTCCGTCCCTTCCGTGCCCTCCGGATCCTTACCTGTACGGGCGAGCGCGCCGGAGGAGGCCGCGCGCCCCCCCTCCGGCCGGACCCCGGGTGTTCTGCGCGGTCCGGAGGCTCAGTACGGCCAGATCGGCGGGTCGGTGACGAAGGGGCCGCCGACGTGCGTCTGGGCCGGGTCGGCCGGGTCCAGCTCACCGAATTCGGCGACCAGCTTCTCCGCGAACCGCTCCGAGTCGTCCTCCGGCTCGTACCCGAGCGCCCGGGCGGCCGACAGGTCCCACCACAGCCGGGTGTTGGCGGAGGAGCCGTAGACCACCGTGTGGGCGACGTCCGGGGCGGTGAGCGCGGCGTGGAAGAGGCGGGCGCCGTCCTCCGGGCTCATCCAGACCGAGAGCATCCGCACCGACGTCGGCTCGCGGAAGCAGGAGCCGATGCGGACCGAAACGGTCTCGACGCCGTGCTTGTCCTGGTAGAGCTGGGCCAGGTCCTCGCCGAAGGACTTGGAGAGGCCGTAGAAGGTGTCGGGGCGCCGGGGCGTGCCGACCGGGATGAGCGGCTCACCGGCGGCCGGGGCGGGGGTCCAGCCGATCGCGTGGTTGGAGGAGGCGAACACGATCCGGCGCACGCCCTCCTCGCGGGCCGCCTCGTACAGGTTGTACGTGCCCTCGATGTTGGCGCGCAGGATCTTGTCGAAGGAGGCTTCCAGCGAGATGCCGGCGAGGTGGATGATCGCGTCGACGCCGCGTACCGCCTCGCGCAGCGCCTCCCGGTCGGCCAGGTCGGCGACGATCGCGTCGGGCTCGCCCTCGATCGGCACGAGGTCGAAGAGGCGCAGCTCGTATCCGTAGGCCGGGAGCAGCTCGCGCATCAGCGTGCCGAGGCCGCCGGCGGCTCCGGTGAGCAGAATCGTGCGGGGAGCGGGCAAACCGGGCACTGGGCCTCCTCGGCGCGGCGGGGGCTGCACCGCGACGCGCCAGATCCATGGATGACATTCACATGCGTGGACAACGTAGGGACGGGTGACGGCGCGCGTCAAGAGGGGTGGGGCGCGTCGAACTCGCTTCGACCGTCGCGGTTTCCGCCTTGACCGCCCCCGGGAAACTGCCTTAGCGTGACGTCGTTCATGAATATGGACATCAATCAGAATTGTGTACGCCCGGAACTCGCTCAGGGAGCGCCCGTGACCTCAGCCCCCCTTGCCGCCCGGCTCACCGCAGTCGCCGGGCCGCTCTTCTTCCCCGTCACCGCGTACGGCCCGGACGGCGACGTGGACCTCGCCGCGTTCCGCCGTCACGTCCGGGCGGGCATCGACGCCGGCGCGGCGGCGGTCTTCGCCTGCTGCGGCACCGGTGAGTTCCACGCGCTGACACCCGCCGAGTTCGGGCGGGTCGTCGCCGCGGCGGTCGAGGAGACCGCCGGCCAGGTACCCGTCGTCGCCGGGGCCGGTTACGGCACCGCGCTGGCGGTGGAGTACGCCAAGCTCGCCGAGGCGGCCGGCGCGGACGGGCTCCTCGCCATGCCCCCGTACCTCGTCGTCGCCGACCAGCGGGGGCTGCTCGCGCACTACACCGCGCTCGCCGCGGCGACGAGCCTGGAGACGATCGTCTACCAGCGCGACAACGCCGTCTTCACCCCCGAGACCGTCGTCGCCCTGGCCCGCACGCCCGGCATCATCGGCCTCAAGGACGGGGTCGGCGACCTGGACCTGATGCAGCGCATCGTCAGCGCCGTCCGCACCGCGCTGCCGGGCGCCGACTTCCTCTACTTCAACGGGCTGCCCACCGCCGAACTCACCGGGCTCGCCTACCGGGGCATCGGGGTCACGCTCTACTCCTCCGCCGTCTTCGCCTTCGCCCCCGACATCGCGCTCGCCTTCTACCGCGCGCTCGCATCGGGCGACGACGCGTTGGCCGACGCCCTGCTCGACCGGTTCTACCGGCCGCTGGTCGAACTGCGCGCCAAGGGGCGCGGCTACGCCGTCTCCCTGGTCAAGGCCGCCGTACGGCTCCAGGGGCTCGACGTCGGCGAGGTGCGCACCCCGCTCACCGAACCGCCCGCCGCGCACGTCAAGGAGCTCGCCCAGATCATCGACGACGGCCGGGCCCTGCTGGCGGAGCGTGCCGTGGGGGGCGGGGCGTGAAGACCTCGGCCTTCCTCTACCCCTGGGACGTCGTCGGCGACCCGGACGCCGCCGCCCGCATCGCGGGACTGGGCGTCCAGCAGGTGACCCTCGCCTCCGCGTACCACTCCACCCGGGCGCTCACCCCGCGTCACCCCGCGACCCGGATCGTCACCGCCTCGTACGCCGCGGTGCTCTATCCGCCGGACGAGAAGCGGTGGGCGGGGCGGGAGCTGGCACCCAGGAGCCAGAAGTGGACTCCGGGCGAGGACCCTTGGGCGGCCGCGGCCGAGGCGCTCTCCGGCGCCGGTCTGGAGGTGCACAGCTGGGTCGTCCTCGCGCACAACTCCCGCCTCGGCGAGGAGTTCCCGCAGACCTCCGTGGTCAACGCCTACGGGGACCGCTATCCGTGGGCCCCGTGCATCGCCCGGCCCGAGGTCCGCGCCCACCTCGTCGACCTGGCAGCCGAGTCGGCCACCCGGCCCGGCGCGCGCGGCACCGAGCTGGAGTCGTGCGGCTGGTACGGCTTCGCGCACCTGCACGGCCACGACAAGGTCCAGGGGGTGGCGCTCGGCGAGGCGGCCCAGTACCTGATGTCGCTCTGCTTCTGCGCCGAGTGCGCCGCCGGGTACGCCCGGCACGGGCTCGACCCGGACGGACTGCGCGCCGCCGTGCGCCACGCGCTGGAACCGGTGTGGACGGGGGCCGAACCCGCGGCCGGCTGGGCCGGGGTGGAGGAGCTGCTCGGTGCCGGAACCGCGGCGGCCACCCTCGGATGGCGCCGCGAGGTCGCCCACGGCCTCCAGGAGGCCGCCGTCGGCGCCGTACGGGAGACCGCGGCCGGGGCTCCGGGTGAGGGGGGCTTCCAGGTCCTGCTGCACGCGGACCCGGCGTTCCACCGTACGGGCGCCAACGTCGGCGTCGACCCCGGGCACATCCTCTCCGTCGCCGACGGCGTGGTGCTGCCGTGCACCGGGGGCGACGCCGCCCGCGAGGCGGTCCTCGGGCCGTTCGCGGAGCACCGGGGTGTGCTCGCCGCCAACTTCGGCGTGGTCTCCGGCATGGGCGGCAGCCCCGCCACGCTGGAGCGCGACGCCGCCCACGCCGCGTCCCTGGGTGCCACCGAACTCCGGCTCTACCACGCCGGACTGGCCTCCGACGCCGACCTCGCGGCCGTCTCCGGCGCGCTGGGACGTATCGCCACCGGATGAGCCGGACGAGCCGGACGAGCACGACAGGCCGGACGAGCCGGACGGGATGACGCCCGCCGGGGCATGAGAGCCCGTACCGGATTCCGGTACGGGCCGCACCGGCTGCCCCGGCACGACGACCGGCGGGAGACCTGACCTCCCGCCGGTCGTCGGCATGCCTGTTTGGAGGGGGTGTGCCGATCGGAACGCCGAGAGACGGAAGAAGCCCGTACGCCCCTACCGCGGGCGGACGTTCGCGCCCTGCCCGACGTGCGCGGTGCCAGGCCCCCGGCGCCCGCCCCGACCTGCGCCGCAGCGTCCCGTGGATCACCTCCCGGTCAACGCCCCTGCCCGCCGGGCGGCATGGCTCTCGCGAAGTCGAGCGAACTTCTTCTGTCCGAAGCGTTGACGAAACATCTCGCCCGCTTTAGCTTCATCGCGTCGTACTTCGTACGTCATATATGAGACGCGATACGCGAGATGCGAGAGCCCTTCATGACTTTTGCGCCCACCCCGATCCCGTCCAGGACGCAGTTCGTGCTGGAGGCGATCAAGCACGCGATCCTGACGGGCCGGCTCCAGCCGGGGCAGGCACTCGTGGAGACCGAACTCGCGGGCCGGTTCGGGGTGTCGAAGACGCCGGTACGCGAGGCGCTGAAGACGCTCGCCGGCACCGGTCTGGTGGTCATGAGCCAGTACAAGGGCGCCACCGTCCGGTTCGTGGACGCCGAGATGGCGCGCGAGGTCTACGACGTACGGCTGCTGCTCGAGCCGGAGGCGCTGCGCCGCACGATCACCTGCGGAGCCTCCCTGGACGCGGCCCAAGAAGCCCTGGAACGCGCCGATTCCGCACCCGACAAGGCCGAACGCTCGCTGGCCAACCGGGACTTCCACCGCGCCCTGTACCTGCCGTGCGGCAACCCGCTGCTGGGCCGGATGCTCGACGAGGTCCGCGACCAGGCGGCGCTCGTCTCCACCGTGGCGTGGGCGAGCAACCCGTCCTGGGAGCGAGAGGCGGCCGAGCACCGGGAGATCCTGCGGCTCGCGCTCGGCGCGGACGCCGCGGGCGCGGCGGCCGCTCTCCACGAACACATCGCGTCGTTCGTGCGCCGCGCCTTCCCCGACGGCTCAGCCGGCATCGCCGCCGACGCCACCGAGGGCGGGCAGGCGTGAACCACATCGACGAAAGGCCAGTTGGCATGGACCTCATCCCGCTCAAGGCGGCCCTCGCCGACGTCGTGGCGATCCCCGTGACCCCGTTCGCGGAGGACGGGACGATCGACAAGGACACCCACCGGGCGCTGCTGCGGCGGCTCCTGGACGGCGGCGTCCGCATCGTCACGCCCAACGGCAACACCGGGGAGTTCTACGCGCTCACCCCGAAGGAGCGGCGGGCGGTCACCGAGCTGACCATCGACGAGGTGAGAGGCCGGGCCACCGTCCTGGTGGGGGTCGGGCACGACGTGCCCACCGCCGTGGCCGCCGCCGAGCACGCCCGGGATACGGGCGCCGAACTGGTCATGGTGCACCAGCCGGTCCACCCGTACGTCTCCCAGGACGGCTGGGTCGACTACCACCGCGCGATCGCCGAGGCCGTCCCGGAGCTCGGGGTCGTCCCGTACATCCGCAACCCGCTGCTCGCCGGTGAGAAGCTCACCGAACTCGCCGACCACTGCCCCAACGTGATCGGCGTCAAGTACGCCGTCCCGGACGCCGCCCGCTTCGGCGCCTTCGCCCGGGACGCGGGACTGGACCGGTTCGTGTGGATCGCCGGCCTCGCCGAGCTGTACGCCCCCTCGTACTTCGCCACCGGCGCCACCGGCTTCACCTCCGGCCTCGTCAACGTCGCCCCCGCCGTCTCGCTCGGCATGCTGGCGGCGCTGCGGGCCGGCGACTACGCCGCCGCGATGAAGATCTGGGAGCGCATCCGCCGCTTCGAGGAACTGCGCGCCGACCGGCAGTCCGCCAACAACGTCACCGTGGTCAAGGAGGCGCTCGCGGTTCTCGGCCTCTGCCGCCGCGACGTCCGCGCCCCCAGCCGGGTCCTGCCCGAGGCGCAGCGTGCCGAGGTCGCCGACCAGATCGCCGGGTGGTCGGTGTGAACACCCGCATCGCTCCCGAGGAGCTCCGCAGCCACCAGTGGTACGGCACCGACGGACTCCGTTCGTTCAGCCACAAGGCGCGTACCCGGCAGCTGGGCTACCTCCCCGAGGAGCACCTCGGCAAGCCGGTGATCGCGATCCTCAACACCTGGTCGGACATCAACCCGTGCCACGTCCACCTCCGCGACCGGGCGCAGGCCGTCAAGCGCGGGGTGTGGCAGGCGGGCGGCTTCCCACTCGAATTCCCCGTCTCCACCCTGTCGGAGACGTTCCAGAAGCCGACCCCGATGCTCTACCGCAACATGCTCGCGATGGAGACCGAGGAGCTGCTGCGGTCCTACCCGGTCGACGGGGCCGTGCTGATGGGCGGCTGCGACAAGTCGACGCCCGCGCTGCTGATGGGCGCCGCCTCCGTCGACCTGCCGACCGTCTTCGTACCGGCCGGACCGATGCTGCCGGGCCACTGGCGCAACGAAGTCCTCGGCTCCGGCACCGACATGTGGAAGTACTGGGACGACAAGCGGGCCGGCATCATCGGCGACTGCGAGATGGCCGAACTGGAGAACGGGCTCGCCCGGTCCCCGGGCCACTGCATGACGATGGGCACCGCCTCCACCCTGACGGCCGCCGCCGAGGCACTCGGCGTCACCGTCCCGGGCGCCTCCTCGATCCCCGCCGTCGACTCCGGTCACGACCGGATGGCCGCGCGGTCCGGTCTCCGTATCGTCGAACTGGTGTGGCAGCAGCGAACGTTGTCGCAGATCCTCACCCCGGAGGCGTACGAGGACGCCGTCGCCACCGTCCTCGCGCTCGGCGGCTCCACCAACGCCGTCATCCACCTCATCGCGATGGCGGGCCGCTCCGGCATCAAGCTCTCCCTCGACGACTTCGACCGCATCGCCCGCACCGTGCCGGTGCTCGCCAACCTCCGCCCCGGCGGCAAGTACCTCATGGAGGACTTCCACTTCGCGGGCGGGCTCCCCGGCTTCCTCTCCCGGCTCACCGACGTCCTCCACCTGGACCGGCCCACCGTCACCCACGACACCCTGCGCGAACAACTCGACGGGGCCCTCGTGCACGACGACGACGTCATCCGGGACCGCGAGAAGCCGCTCGCCGGTGAAGGCGGCGTCGCGGTGCTCCGCGGCAACCTCTGCCCGGACGGCGCGGTCATCAAGCACATCGCGGCCGAGCAGCACCTGCTCCGCCACACCGGTCCCGCCGTCGTCTTCGACGACTACCGGGAGATGCAGCGCACCATCAACGACCCGGCCCTGGCCATCACCCCGGACCACGTGCTGGTGCTCCGCAACGCCGGCCCCAAGGGCGGCCCCGGGATGCCCGAGTACGGCATGCTGCCGATCCCGGACTACCTGCTGAAGCAGGGGGTGCGCGACATGGTGCGGATCTCCGACGCCCGGATGAGCGGCACGAGTTACGGGGCGTGCGTGCTGCACATCGCGCCCGAGTCGTTCGTCGGCGGCCCGCTCGCCCTCGTCCGCACCGGCGACCTCATCACCCTGGACGTGACGGCCCGCCGCCTCAGTCTCGACATCGACGACGAGGAACTGGAGCGCCGCCGCGCCGCCTGGACCCCGCCGCCCGCCCGGTACGGCCGCGGCTACGGCGCGCTGTACCAGGACCAGATCACGCAGGCCGACACCGGCTGCGACTTCGCCTTCCTGGCCCGCGAGGGCGACGTACCCGACCCGTACGCCGGCTGACACCGGCGCCGCAGCATTCCGGCGCACCCCCTCCTTCCGAGAAGCCCTCCGGGGCCTCGCACGGCAAGGAGAAAGCGCTTGCAGCAGGACCGCACCACGACCGGAAACACGAGAGAACGGAGAGGTGTCATGGCACAAGCTGCCGCCGTGGCCAAACCGCCCAAGGTGCCCAGGCGCCGTTCGGCGAACCCCCGCAAGCTGCCCTATCTGCTGATCGCGCCCGCCGGTCTGCTGATGGTGGGGTTCATCGCCTATCCGGTCATCAGCGTCTTCTACTACAGCCTGCAGAACTACAACGTCACCAAGCCCTGGCGGAACGGCTTCGCCGGCCTGGACAACTACACCAAGATCTTCACCGACGACGACCAGTTCTGGACCACCCTCGGCTTCAGCGCCCAGTGGGTCGTCACCCAGGTCAGCCTGCAGCTCGTGCTGGGCCTCGCCCTGGCGCTGATCGTCAACCAGTCCTTCATCGGCCGCGGCATCTCCCGCGCGATGGTCTTCTCGCCCTGGGCCGTCTCCGGCGTGCTGACCAGCACCATCTGGATCCTGCTCTACAACTCCTCCACAGGGTTCAGCCGTTACCTCGCGGACGCCGGGATCGGCGACTACGGCACCTCGGTCCTCTCCGACACCGGGACCGTCTTCTGGGCCGCCACCGTCTCCGAACTCTGGCGCGGTGTCCCCTTCTTCGCCATCCTCATCCTCGCCGACCTCCAGTCCGTCTCCAAGGAGCTCTACGAGGCGGCCTCGGTGGACGGCGCCGGACGGTTCCGGCAGTTCTTCCACATCACGCTGCCGCACCTGCGGGACGCGATCGTCCTCTCCACACTGCTCCGCGCGGTCTGGGAGTTCAACAACGTGGACCTGCTGTACACCCTCACCGGCGGCGGGCCCGCGGGCGTCACCACCACGCTCCCGCTCTACGTCGCCAACACCGGCATCGACGGACACGACTTCGGCTACGCGTCCGCGCTGACCACCGTCGCCTTCGTCATCCTGCTCTTCTGCTCGATCGTCTATCTGCGCCTGAGCAAGTTCGGAGGCGACCACAAATGACTGCCGCACTCGCCGAGAAGACCGGCACCACCCCGCCTCCGGTCGCCGAGGTGCCGCCCCCGGCCGGCAACCGCCGCCGCGGACGCGAGCGTTCGTACGACGACGTCCCGCGCTGGCAGATCTACGTGCCCCTCGGTATCTATCTGCTCTTCACGCTCATCCCGTTCTACTGGATGCTCCTCTTCGCCGTCCGCCCCGCGGGCTCCACCTCACTGGTGCCCTGGCCGATGACCGGCGAGCACTTCGAGAAGGTCTGGACGGAACGCAGCTTCGCCGTCTTCTTCCAGAACAGCATGATCGTCGGCATCGCCACCCTGATCGCCACCACCCTGGTCGCCCTGGCCGGCGGATACGCCCTGGCCCGCTTCGACTTCAAGATCAAGGGCGCCTTCATGCTGGCGCTGCTCTGCTCGCAGTTCATCCCGGGCGCCCTGATGCTCGTACCGCTCTTCGAGATCTTCAAGAACCTCCAGATGATCAACTCGCTCGGCAGCGTGGTCATCGCGGAGACCGTCTTCCAGCTGCCCCTGTCGATCATCCTCATCAGCGGGTTCATCAAGAACGTGCCCGTCACGCTGGAGGAGGCCGCCTGGGTGGACGGATGCTCGCGCTTCCGCGCCTTCTGCGCCGTCGTCCTCCCGCTGCTGCGGCCCGGGCTGATCGCCGTCGGCTCCTTCGCCTTCGTGCACAGCTGGAACCACTTCCTGTTCGCCCTGATGTTCCTCAGCGAGCAGGACAAGCAGACGATCCCGGTCGGCCTGAACACCCTCATCGGCGCGGACAGCGTCGACCTGGGCGCGCTGGCCGCGGGCGGAGTCATCGCCGCGGTCCCCGTGGTGATCGTCTTCGCCTTCATCCAGAAGTGGCTGATCACCGGCTTCAGCGCCGGTGCGGTGAAGGGCTGACCCGCGATGACCACCCCCCTCCCCATCGTCCTCGCCGGCGCCAGGGGCCACGGCCGCTGGCACCTCGCCAACATCGAACGCCTCCAGCGGCAGGGCGTCCTCCGGCTCGCCGGGATCTGCGAACTCAACCCCCTGACCGAGGCCGAACTCGGACCGTTCGCCGGTCAGCACGTCCAGCAGTCCTCCGACTTCGGAGCGCTGCTCGACTCCACCGGCGCCCGCGCGGCCGTCGTCTGCACCCCGATCCCGACCCACACCGACCTCGCCCTGACCGCCGCCCGGCGCGGCGTCCACCTCCTCCTGGAGAAGCCCCCGGCGGCCACCTTCGCCGACTTCACCCGGATGAGCGACGGCGTACGGGAGGCGGGCACCGCCTGCCAGATCGGCTTCCAGTCCTTCGGCTCGCACGCCGTGCCCGCCATCCGTGAGCTCGTCGCGGACGGCGCCATCGGGTCGCTCCGGGGGATCGGCGCGGCCGGCGCCTGGGTGCGCGAGGAGGCCTACTACAGGCGCGCACCCTGGGCCGGGCGCCGCCGGCTCGGCGGCGCCGACGTGGTCGACGGGGTCCTCACCAACCCGCTCGCCCACGCCGTCGCCACCGCCCTCGAACTCGCGGACCGGGGCACCGCCGCGGACGTCGCCGACATCGAGGCCGAGCTCTTCCGGGCCCACGACATCGAGGCCGACGACACCAGCAGCCTCCGCGTCACCACCACCGACGGCCTGACCGTCACCGTCTGCGTCACGCTCTGTGCCGAACGGGCCGCCGAACCGTACGTCGTCGTCCACGGCGACCGGGGCCGGATCACCTTCTGGTACAAGCAGGACCGGGTCCTCCTCCAGCGCGCCGGACACGGCCCGGAGGAGACCGTGCACGGCCGCACCGACCTGCTGGAGAACCTCGCCGCCCACCTCGCCGACGGCACCCCCCTCCTGGTCCCGCCGCACCGCACCGGCGCCTTCATGCGGGTGGTCGAGGCGGTACGCACCGGAGCCGAGCCCACCGCGCTGCCCGCCGACGCCTGGTACAGCGAACCCGCCACCCAGGGACCCCGGCGCGTGGTCAAGGGCATCGACGCCGTCGTCGACGCGGGCGCCGACTCCCTCTCCCTCTTCTCCGAACTCGGCGTCCCCTGGGCCCGCTCCCGCGAGGTGAGCGCCTCGTGACCACGCTCCGCCTCACCTGCGCGGGCCGCCCCGTGGGCCGCTACGGCCACCACCCCGACGCCCACGCCGGCCGCCCCTACCTGCACCCCGTCACCACCCTCGCGGGCACCCCCGTCACCGAGGAACGCCCCGCCGACCACGTGCACCACCTCGGCGCCTCCGTCGCCGTGCCCGACGTCGCCGGATACAACTTCTGGGGCGGGCGCACCTTCGTCCGCGGCCAGGGCCCCACCGTCCTCGACAACCACGGCGTGCAGCGGCACCTCGGGTGGAAGCTCCGCGACCCGGACGGCTTCGTGGAGGAGCTCGGCTGGGAGGCCGGCGGCAGCGAACTCCTCCGTGAGCACCGCACGGTGGCCGTCGTCCCGCTGACCGGCACCGCCTGGGCGCTGGACTTCTCCTTCTCCCTCACCAACCGGAGCCGCACCGCCCTGTCCATCGGCAGCCCGGCCACCAACGGCCGGCCCGGCGCCGGGTACGGCGGCTTCTTCTGGCGGGCCCCCAAGGAGGAGCAGGCACCCGAGGTGTTCAGCGCCACCCACGAGGGCGAGGAAGCGGTGCACGGCGCCCGGGCCGACTGGCTGGCCCTCGCCGGCGACGGCTGGACCCTCGTCTTCGCCGGGGCGACCGGGGACACCCGCCGCGACCCGTGGTTCGTCCGCACCGCGGAGTACCCGGGCGTCGGCTCCTCCCTCGCGGCCGAGGACCGGCTGCCGGTGGAGCCCGGCGCGACCGTCGTACGGCGGATCGTCACCGTCGTCGCGGACGGGAAGCTCGGCCGCGACGAGGCGGCGGCCCTCGTCCGCAAGGTGGTGACGGCGTGAACCCCGGACCCTGGACCGCCGACCTCGGCGACGGCACCTACCGCAACCCGGTGCTCAACGCCGACTGGTCCGACCCGGACATCGTCCGCGTGGGCGACGACTACTACCTCACCGCGTCCAGCTTCGGCCGCGCCCCGGGGCTGCCGCTGCTGCACTCCCGTGACCTGGTCAACTGGTCCCTGATCGGACACGCCCTCGACACCCTCGAACCGGCCGCCGACTTCGCGGTCCCACGCCACGACCGGGGCGTCTGGGCACCGTCGATCCGCCACCACGCGGGCCGGTTCTGGATCTTCTGGGGCGACCCCGACCACGGCATCCAGCAGATCAACGCCGAGGACGTACGCGGCCCGTGGAGCGTGCCGCACCTGGTGAAGGCGGGCAAGGGTCTGATCGACGCCTGCCCGCTCTGGGACGAGGAGACCGGCGAGGCCTACCTGGTCCACGCCTGGGCCAAGTCCCGCTCCGGGATCAAGAACCGGCTCACCGGCCACCGGATGAGCGCCGACGGCCGTGAACTCCTGGACGAGGGAACGACGTTGGTCGACGGGGACCTGATCCCCGGCTGGTTCACCCTGGAGGGCCCCAAGGCCTACCGTCACGAGGGCGAGTTCTGGATCCTCGCCCCGGCGGGCGGGGTGACCACGGGCTGGCAGGGCGCGTTCCGGTCGAAGGACTTCTTCGGTCCGTACGAGGAGCGCGTCGTCCTGGCCCAGGGCCGCACCGCCGTCAACGGCCCCCACCAGGGCGGCTGGGTCCGCACCCCGGCGGGCGAGGACTGGTTCCTGCACTTCCAGGAGCGGGGCGCGTACGGCAGGGTGGTCCACCTCCAGCCCATGCGCTGGGACGAGGAGGGCTGGCCGGTCCTCGGCGACGAGGGCGAACCCGTCCTCACGCACGCCAAACCGACCGCACCCCAACAGCCCGTGGAGGCACCGGCGTTCGCCGACGGCTTCCCCGGCGGCCGGCACGGCAGGCAGTGGCAGTGGACCGCCAACCCGCGGGCCGGCTGGACGGTCGAGCACGCCGGGGACGGACTGCGCCTCGCCTGCGTCCGCACCCCGCACGCGCACGACCTGCGAACCCTGGCGAACGTACTCGTCCAGCGGCTGCCCGCCGAGGAGTTCACCGTCGAGGTGGAGCTCGCCCTCGGCAGCGACGTACCCGGAGCCAAGGCCGGACTCGCGGTACTCGGCGACGCGTTCAGCTGGATCGGCCTCGAACGGGGCGAGGACGGCGCGGTGTCGCTCGTGCACCGGTACGCGGAGGGCGTCGCCGAACACGAGCGGGACGCCGCACCGGGCCGCCCCGCACCCGAGGGGCGGGCCCGGCTCCGCGTCGAGGTGAGCGCCGGAGCCCGCTGCCGCTTCCACGCCGACACCGGGGACGGCCTCCGCCCCTCCGGCCAGGTCTTCGCCGCCGAACCGTGGCGCTGGGTCGGCGCGCTGCTCGGCCTCTTCGCCACCGCCCCGGCCGGTACGGGCCCCGCGGGCACCGCCGAGTTCACCGCCTTCGGCCCGCCGCAGCCCGCCTGACCCGTACCACTGTCCGACCCGCACAGCCGCCGTACCCGCGCCACCCGTCCGACCCGCACCGCAGCCTCACCCGCACCACCGTCGTACCCGCGCCACCGCCCGTACGCGCACCGTCGCGCGTACGGGCACCACCGCACACCGGTCGCCCCGCACCACCGCACGTCACGCACCTTCGCACCGGCACCTCGCACACCACGCACCGCCCGCACCTCATGCACCGCCGCACGTCACGCACTGCCCGCACGGCCACACCCGCACCACACGCACGGAACGCCGCACCGCAGCACGGACACATCTGCACCGCACGTATGGGAGCCGCAATGACGCACCTCCGTACCTCGCGCACCTGGGGAAGCACGCTCGCCGCGGTGCTCGCCCTGGCCGGGTCCTTCCTCCTGCCCGCGAGCCCGGCAGCCGCGGCGGCCCCGCCATCCGCACCTGCTCCGCCAACCGCACCGGCCGGCGCGGGACCCTCCGCCCGGCCCAGCACCTGGTCCGACACCCCGCACGGGTTCGCCTCCCTGGCGGGCGGTACCACCGGAGGGGAGGGCGGGCCGGTCGTCACCGTCACCACCGCAGGCGGCCTGGCGCAGTACGCCGGCGCCGAGGGGCCGTACACCATCCGGGTCGCGGGCTCGCTGGCCGTGGAACCCTTCGGCCACGACATCGACGTGACCTCGGACAAGACCATCGTCGGCGTCGGGGACACCGCCGAGATCGTCCACGGCGAGCTCCACCTGAACCCCGGCACCCACAACGTGATCATCCGCAACCTCACCATCCGCGACAGCTACGTCGAGGGCGACTGGGACGGGAAGACCACGGACTTCGACGCCATCCAGATGGACACCGCCGACCACGTCTGGATCGACCACAACCGCTTCACCCGCATGGGCGACGGGCTGCTCGACATCCGCAAGGACAGCCGGTACATCACCGTCTCGTACAACCAGTTCGCCGACCACAACAAGGCGTTCGGGATCGGCTGGACGACGAACGTCACCACCGAGATCACCATCGACCACAACTGGTTCACCGGCACCAAGCAGCGCAACCCCTCGGCCGACAACTGCGCCTACGCCCACCTCTACAACAACTACGTCTCCGCGCAGGTCGCGGACGGCGACCCGGTGTGGACGTACGGCAACTGGGCGCGCGGCGCCACGAAGATGGTCATCGAGAACAGCTACTACCAGGACGTCCAGCACCCGTACCAGGCCGACGCCACCGCCCAGCTCGTGCAGCGCGGCTCGGTCCTGAGGCACACCACGGGCCGCACCGACGCCTGGGGCGCGGCCTTCGACCCGCACGCCTTCTACCCGTACCGGCTGGACCGCGCCGCCGACGTGCCGGCGCTCGTCACCCGCGACTCCGGCCCGCAGAAGGACATCGGCACCGACACCGTGCTGCGGGTCCCCGCCGACTACGCCACCGTGCAGGCGGCCGTCGACGCCGTGCCGCAGGGCAACGACGGCCGGATCACCGTGCGCCTGGCGCCCGGCACCTACCGGGAGCACGTCCGCATCGGCAGGAACCAGCCGTACGTCTCCCTCGTCGGCACCGGCAAGCGCCGCTCCGACACCCTGATCGTCTTCGACACCCCGCAGGGCGAACTCAAGCCGGACGGCACCACCCAGGGATCCACCGGCAGCGCCACCGTCCTGGTGGAGGGCCACGACTTCACGGCCGAGAACCTCACCTTCTCCAACGACTTCGACGAGGCCGCCGTGGAGATCAGCGGCGAGCAGGCGCTCGCCGTGAAGACCACCGGTGACCGCCTGACCTTCGAGAACACCGCGTTCCTCGGCAACCAGGACACCCTGATGACCGACACCCCGGCGCTCACCCAGAAGGCCCGCGTCTACCTCACCGGCGCGTACCTCGAAGGCGACGTCGACTTCCTCTACGGCCGCGCCACCACCGTCGTCGAGAACTCCGTGATCAAGGCGCTCAGCCGGGGCTCGGACACCAACAACGGTTACATCACGGCCGCTTCGACCTGGAAGGAGAACCCGTACGGCATCCTGATCACCCGCAGCCGGATCATCAGCGACGCCCCTCGGGACACCTTCCACCTCGGCCGCCCCTGGCACCCGAGCGGCAACCCGGACGCGATCGGCCAGGTGCTGATCCGCGAGACCTCACTGCCCGCCGCCGTCAAGGCGAGCCCCTGGTCCGACATGAGCGGCTTCTCCTGGCGGGAAGCCCGGTTCAGCGAGTACCGGACCCACGGTCCCGGCGCCGCCGTCACCACGGACCGCCCCCAGATGTCCCCGGCCGACGCCGCGCTCCACGAGGTGGGCGACTACCTCGCGGGCGAGGACGGCTGGGCACCGCACCGCCGGCGCTGACGCCCCCCACCTGCACGGCGTACACGGCACACCCGTACCCACCCACAGAGAAGAGCAGAACCATGACCATGTCGAAGAAGTACCGGGGGCGCGCCGCGGCAGCGGTCTCGCTGACCGCGATGCTCGCCCTGACGGCCACCGCCTGCGGCGACGACGGCAGCAGCTCCGGCACCGAGGGCAGCGGCAAGGGCGAGATCACCTTCTGGGACAACAACGGCGGTCCGCGCACCGCCATCTGGACCGAGATCATCAAGGATTTCGAGAAGGAGAACCCGGACATCAAGGTCAAGTACGTCCCGATCCCGATCGCCGACGTGCAGTCCAAGTACGACACCGCGATCGCCGGCGGCGGCCTGCCGGACGTGGGCGGCGTGGGCACCGCGTACCTCGCCAACATCGTCTCCCAGGAGGCGCTGGAGCCGGTCCAGGACCGGATCGAGAAGTCCCCGCTGAAGGGCAAGCTCGTCGAGGGCATGGTCGCGAGCGTCAAGGACGCCGGCGGCCGGGGCGACGACATGTACTCCGTGCCGACCTCCGCCAACAACGGAACGCTCTGGTACAGAACCGACCTCTTCCAGGCCGCGGGCCTGGAAGCCCCCTCCACCTGGGCGAAGTTCTACGAGGCGGCCGACAAGCTGACCGACTCCAAGAACAACAAGTTCGGCTACACCATCAGAGGCGGGGCGGGCTCCATCGCCCAGGCCCTGGACGCCGCCTACGGCCAGTCCGGCATCACGGACTTCTGGAACGGCGACACGACGACGGTCAACGACCCCAAGAACGTGGCCGCGTTGGAGAAGTACGTCGGGCTGTTCAAGAAGGCGACGCCGTCCGCCGACGTCAACAACGACTTCACCAAGATGGTCGCGCAGTGGGACACCGGCACCATCGGGATGCTCAGCCACAACCTCGGCTCCTACCAGGACCACGTGAAGGCGCTCGGCGACGGCAAGTTCGCCGGCATCCCGAACCCCGTCGGTGACAGCGGCACCCGCGTCCAGGTCTCCAACCCGGTCGACGGACTCGGCCTCTTCCGCAGCAGCAAGAACAAGACCGCCGCCTGGAAGTTCATCGAGTTCGCCGCCTCGCACGCCTCCAACAGCAAGTGGAACGAGTCGGCCGGCGCCATCCCCGCCAACACCGAGGCCGCCCAGGACCCCTGGATCAACGCCTCCGAGCCGACCGCGCTCGCGGCCAAGGCCCTCACCGACGGCTCCACCAAGATCGTGAACCTGCCCTACTACCTGCCCGACTGGAACAACATCAGCAAGGCCGACAACGAGCCCGAGTTCCAGAAGCTGCTGCTCGGCAAGGTCTCCGCGAAGGACTTCCTCGACAAGATCGCCAATGAGCTGAACGCCGCCCAGAAGGAGTGGAAGGAACTGGGCAACGGCTGATCCGCGCCCGCCCGTTCGCACCCCACCCCCTGCATGCCGGGGCCGGCGGCGGCCCGGGACCACCCACCGCCGCCGGCCCCCTCCATCCCGTCCCTCCATGTTGTCCAGTGAGGCAGGTACACCGTGTCACTCACCCGCAGACGGACGGCGGCCGCGCTGGCGGCCCTGCCCCTGGCCCTCGCCGCCACACCGGCGACGGCGAAGGGCACCGGACACCGCCCCCGCACCCTGCACATCGCCGGCGACTCGACGGCGGCCCAGAAGTACGCGGACGCGGCGCCCGAGACCGGCTGGGGCATGGCCCTGCCGTTCTTCCTCGGCCCCGGACTGCGGGTCGCCAACCACG
The DNA here is from genome assembly GCF_053596135.1 of Streptomyces sp. NPDC001770. Taxonomy (NCBI): domain Bacteria; kingdom Bacillati; phylum Actinomycetota; class Actinomycetes; order Kitasatosporales; family Streptomycetaceae; genus Streptomyces; species Streptomyces sp. NPDC001770. The sequence continues at coordinate 258,802 of NZ_JBSFFN010000002.1, forward strand.
CGATGAACGGACGCAGTTCGAAGAGCTTCATCGACGAGGGGCTGCTCGCCGCACTGCTCGTGGACGTCCGCGCCGGTGACTTCCTGCTCATCCAGTTCGGGCACAACGACGAGAAGACCACCGACCCGCTGCGCGGCACCGACCCCTGGACCACCTACCAGGACCATCTGCGGACGTACGTCACGGAGGCCCGCGCACGCCACGCCCGCCCCGTCCTGCTCACCCCCGTCGAGCGCCGGCGCTTCGCCGAGGACGGCACCGCCAAGCCGAGCCACGGCGAGTACCCGGCCGCGATGCGGGCACTGGCCGCCGAGGAACGCGTACCGCTGATCGACGCCCAGGCGCTCACCCTGGCCCGCTGGCAGCAGCTGGGGCCGGACGCCACCCAGGACTACTTCAACTGGCAGGCGCCGGGGGAGTCCCCCAACTACCCGGACGGGGTGCAGGACAACACGCACCTCCAGCCACGCGGCGCCATCGACGTGGCCCGGACCACCGCCCGCGCCCTCCTGGACGCCCGCGTGCTCGCCCCCGGCCAGGTGCGCCGGCTCGACGCCCCCGTCCCCACCGACTGGATCACCTGGCCGCAGCCATGACCCCGGATCTCCGCCCCACCGGACCACGGCACCACCCCCGGCACCGCCCGTCCCCCCACTCCGTCGCACACCCCACCCCCATCCGTCGCACCGAACGAAGGAACCCCATGCCCGCACGCATGCGTCACATCCGTGCCATCACCGTGGTGATGGGCTGCGCCTCCCTCGCCCTCGCCGTGTCGCTGCCCGCCCAGGCCGCCTCCCGGCCGCACGCGAACCCGATCGAGCGCGCCGTTCTGCCCGCCCACGACGGCTGGGCCGCCGCGGACGGCTCGACCACCGGCGGCTCGAAGGCGACCCGCGACCACATCTACACGGTGACCAACCGCGCGGAGCTGATCGCGGCGTTCGAGGACGCCGGCGACGCGCCGAAGATCGTCAGGATCGCCGGGACCGTCCACGGCAACTCCGACGTGAACGGCACCCCCATCGGCTGCGAGGACTACTACACCGGCGGCTACACCCTGGAGAAGTACCTCGCCGCCTACGACCCGGCGGTCTGGGGCACCGACGCCGTGCCCAGCGGCCCGCTGGAGGACGCCCGCGCCGCCTCCGCCGCCCTCCAGGCCGCGGCCGTCAACGTCGAGGTCCCCTCGAACACCACCCTGATCGGCGCCGGCGACGACGCCACCGTCATCGGGGCCAGCCTCCAGATCAAGAACGTCTCGAACGTCATCGTCCGCAACCTGACCTTCGAGGACACCTACGACTGCTTCCCGCAGTGGGACCCGACCGACACCGAGACCGGGGCCTGGAACTCCGAGTACGACAACCTCGTCGTCACCGGCTCCTCCCACGTCTGGGTCGACCACAACACCTTCAGCGACGGCGACCGCCCCGACTCGGCCCAGCCGCACTACTTCGGCACGGTCTACCAGCAGCACGACGGGCTCTTCGACATCGTGCGCGGCGCCGACCTGGTCACCGTCTCGTGGAACGTCCTCAAGGACCACGACAAGACGATGCTCATCGGCAACAGCGACAGCGCGGGCGCGACCGACCGGGGCAAGCTCCGGGTGACCCTGCACCACAACCTCTTCCAGAACCTCAAGGAGCGGGCCCCGCGCGTCCGCTTCGGCCAGGTCGACTCGTACAACAACCACTTCGTGTCCACGGCCGGCAGCCCGTACGGCTACTCCTACGGCATCGGCATCGAGTCCCAGCTCGTCGCCGAGCACAACGCGTTCACGCTCTCGGCGGACCACGACCCGGCGCTCATCCTGAAGAAGTGGAAGGAGTCCCCGCTGACGGCCGGTGACAACTACGTCAACGGCAAGAAGACCGACCTGATCGCCGTCCACAACGCGGGCGTTCCCGCCGAGCAGCTCGCCTCGGGCGCCGGCTGGACCCCGGTCCTGCGGACCAGGGTCGACTCGCCGCGCGCGGTTCCCGCGCTCGTGGACCGCGAGGCCGGAGCCGGCGGCCACTGCTGACCCCGTCCCGCCCGGGCTGCCGGCCGTCTGCGGTTGTCTGCCGGCTGCCGGCCGGCCCGGGCGGGACCTCCACCGGCGGGAGAGCGTGCGGACTGTGCGGGTCCGCGCCCTCTCCCGCTCCACTCTCCGGCCAGCACGAGCACGAGCGCGGTCCTGAGCACGAGCGCGGTACCGAGTCTCGTCCGTCCGCGGCCCGTGTCCGCTCAGCCGGCCGGCGCGAACACGCCGCCGCTCGCCGAGACACCCGTGTCGAAGGTGCTGTGCACCGTGAAGTCGTCGCCGCTCGCGTCCCGTTCGCCCTCCGCGTGGTTGTACTGCCCCGCGAAGGTGAGGGTGGTCGCCGGGGCGGTACGGCCCGGCAGCAGGGTCCAGCGGAACACGAGGAAACCGCCCTCCTCGCCGACAAAGAGCGTGTAGTCCTCCTTGTGGCCGGACGTCCACGCGTCCGTCTTGGTCACCCCACCGGTCAGCGCGACCCGCAGCTCCACCGTGAGGGAGGTGAGCGGCCGGGTCGCGGTCACCAGTACGTCGCTCTGCGCCCAGTACGCGTTGGACCCGGGGTCCACCATGCCCCGGGTGGACACCGGGCCGTTCGCCGCCGGGAGTTGGGTACCGCGGTCCCCGGAGAGGGCGGGCGCCGTCCCCGTACGACTCGGAGAGACCGCCACCGGCGGCCCGGAAGCGCCGTCGCGGGCCGTCCACGCGACGGCGAGCGGGACCGCCACGAGCACCCCGCAGACCGCCGCCGTCGCCGCCGCGATCCGCAGCTTCGGCATCGGCGCACGCGGCGGGCGGGCGATGCGTCCGGGCGGCGGGTCCTGCGTCATCCCGCGCTCGATCCGCGCCCACATCCGCTCGCGGTCCGGGCGGTGCTCCAGCGCCGCACCGCGCAGACGCTCCCGCAGCTCCTCGTCCATCAATGCCTTCCTCCGCCGGGCTGCCCCGCCACGGCCACCCGTGCCGGAGCCGGACCCGCCTCGGGGCCGAGCAGCCGCTGCAACTCCGCCAAGCCCCGGGAGGTCTGGCTCTTGACCGTACCGACCGATATCCCGAGGACCAACGACGTGTCCCGCTCGGACAGGTCGAACGCGTGCCGCAGCACGACGCAGGCACGCTTCCTGAACGGCAGCTTACGCAGGGCCTCCTGGACGTCCACCACGGTCGGTACGTCGGGATCCTCCACGGCGAACCCGTCACCGGCCCCGGAGCGCGGCGCCCAGAACAGCGCGATCCTGCGGCGCTCGCGCACCGCGCCCCGGATCCGGGTGCGCGCCAGGTTGGCGACGACCCCGCGCGCGTACGCGACGGGATGATCGGCCTCCCTCATCCGGTCCCAGCGGTGCCAGAGGGCCATCAGGGCGTCGGCGGCCAGATCATCGGCCGCATCCGCCTCGCCTGTCAACAGGTGTGCTAGGCGGGCCAGTTCGGCGTAGTGCGCCTCGAAGAACTGATGGAACTCGGCGGCAGCGGCAGCGTCGACCACAGTGCCCACGGGTACCTCTCCCTGCTCTCGAATCCCTGTACGCGAACCGCGTCGGCTGTGTACGTTCCCTCAGCGGCACCCAGGGGTGCGAGCGGTGCGAGAGCGTACCAGCGCACCTCGGAAGCGCTGTGAAGCGGGTGTCACTCCAAGTAAGGCGTAACACGGCGAAAACCTGAACCCCCTTTCGGCAGGGGAACATTCAGTCACTCAGCCCGCAGACCACTCACACTCCGAGGAGCGCCATGCCGGACACGCCGGAAGCACCACAGGCACCAGCAGTACCCGAGGCACCGGAAGCGCAGGCGGCACCGGAGACCGCACCGGCCGCAGGCCCGGCCGCGGCTCCCAGGAACGCGCTGGACCGCTACTTCGCGATCACCGCGCGCGGATCGAGCATGGCCCGCGAGATACGCGGCGGCTTCGCGACCTTCTTCACGATGGCGTACATCCTGGTCCTCAACCCGATCATCCTCGGCTCGGCCGAGGACAAGTTCGGCGCCCACCTCTCCACGCCCCAACTCGTCACCGTCACCGCGCTGGTGGCCGCCGTGATGACCGCGATCATGGGGCTCGGCGGCAACCTCCCGCTCGCCATCGCCGCCGGCCTCGGCCTCAACGCGGTCGTCGCGTTCCAGATCGCCCCGCTGATGAGCTGGCCCGACGCGATGGGCCTCGTCGTCCTCGAGGGGCTCATCATCTGCGTCCTGGTCGTCACCGGGCTGCGCGAAGCCGTGATGCGCGCGATCCCGCCCGCCCTCAAGCAGGCGATCAGCGTCGGCATCGGGCTCTTCATCGCGTTCATCGGCTTCGTCGACGCCGGGTTCGTCACCCGCATTCCCGGCGAGACCGGCTCGACGCCCGTACAGCTCGGCGCGGTCGGGCACCTCACCGGCTGGCCGGTGCTGGTCTTCTGCGTCGGCGTCCTGCTCACCGTCGCCCTGATGGCCCGCAAGGTGAAGGGCGCCATCCTCATCAGCATCGTGGTCAGCACCGTCCTGGCCGTCGTCGTCAACTCGATCGCCGACATCGCGCCGACCGCCTGGGGCCTGACCGTCCCCGAGGTTCCCGAGGACCTCGTCGCCGCCCCCGACTTCGGGCTCGTCGGCTCCTTCAGCCTCTTCGGCGCCTTCCAGCAGGTCGGCGTGGTCACCATCGTCCTGCTGATCTTCACCCTGATCCTCAGCGACTTCTTCGACACCATGGGCACGGTCGTCGGTGTCTCCCAGGAGGCCGGGCTGCTCGACGAGAAGGGCGACGTCCCGAACATCGGCCGCGTCCTCCTCATCGACGGAGCGGCCGCCGCCGTGGGCGGAGCCGCCTCGGCCTCGTCCAACACCGCCTACATCGAGTCGGCGGCGGGTGTGGGCGAGGGCGCCCGCACCGGCTTCGCCTCCCTGGTCACCGGCGCCCTCTTCGCCGTCGCGCTCTTCCTCACCCCGCTGGCCACCGTCGTCCCGGCCCAGGCCGCGGCCCCGGCGCTCATCGCGGTCGGCTTCCTGCTGATGGCTCAGGTCCGCCACATCGAGTGGGAGAGTTACGAGATCGCCATCCCGGCGTTCCTGACGATCGCCGTCATGCCGTTCACGTACTCCATCACCAACGGCATCGGCGCGGGCTTCCTCGCCTACGTCGTGATCAAGGCGGCCCTCGGCAAGGCGCGGGAGGTCCACTGGCTGCTCTGGGCCACCTCGGCCCTGTTCGTGGTGTACTTCGCGATCGACCCGATCGAGCAGCTGCTCGGCGTGAAGTGAGCCCCGGACGCACAGTCGGCTGACCCGGTGGCGGGCGTCCGTGCCGAGGACGGACCCCGCCGCCGGTCATGCCGGTGAAGTCGGTTATGGTGCCTTCCGCTCCGAACGCCCGTCCAAGGGCGCCGTCTTCCGTGTTCCGGCCGCGCTCCGACCACGCCCGGAACGGCTCACGGCCGGAGGCACGAAACCGAATGGGGTGGGGGATTGTCCAAGCACCGTTTGTCCAAGAAGGGCCGCTACATCGCCTGGGGGGCGGCGGCCGCGGTCGCCGTCGCGGGGTCCGGGGCCGTGGCCCAGACCTCGATGGCGGCCACCACCTGGCCCGCGCAGAAGACGTTTACGGGCCAGGCGTTCGACACCTGTACCGCGCCGTCGCTCGCCGCGATGAAGGCGTGGAAGGCCGACAAGTTCTACGGCGGCGCCGCCGTCTACATCGGGGGCAGGAACCGGGGCTGCGCCCAGCCCAACCTGACCTCCTCCTGGGTGAAGTCGGTCAACTCCGCGGGCTGGAAGCTCATCCCGCTCTACGTGGGCGCCCAGCCGCCGTGCCAGAAGAGCTCGAACCCGGAGAAGCTGACCGCTTCCACGGCGGCCTCCCTCGGCGTCAAGGACGGCAACGACGCGGTCGCCAAGGCCGCGGCGCTCGGCATGAAGCCCGGCAGCCCGGTCTACCTCGACATGGAGCCGTACACGATCACGGACAAGGCGTGCAACGACGCGGTCCTGACCTACGTGCGCTCGTTCACCAAGACCCTGCGCGCCAAGACCTACCGGGGCGGGTTCTACGGCTTCAGCAGCTCCAGCGCCAAGGCGATCGCCACGGCGACCAACAGGACCGACCTGCCGGGCAACCTCTGGTACGCCCTCTGGGACGGCAAGTCCACCACCACGACCGACTGGCCGTGGAGCAAGACGCTCTACACCGACCACAGCCGGGCCCACCAGTACAAGGTCAACAGCAAGGAGACGCGCGGCGGCTACACCCTCACCGTCGACCGCGACGCCTGGGACGCCCCGGTCGCCCTCGTCGGCTGACCCGCACGACCCGCACCGTACGGAGAACGGGCCGGCCCCGCACCAGAGGGCCGGCCCGTGCTCGCTCCGCGAGCGCACTGCTCGCTCCGCGACGTCCGTGCTCACTCCGCGAGCGCAGCCTTCATCATCTTCCGCGCGATGGGCGCGGCCAGGCCGTTGCCGCTGACCTCGGAGCGGGCCGCCCCCGAGTCCTCCACGACCACGGCGACCGCCACCTCCTTGCCGGAGGAGTCGTCCTTCGCGTACGAGGTGAACCAGGCGTACGGGGTGTTCCCGTTGTCCACGCCGTTCTGGGCCGTACCCGTCTTGCCGCCCACCTCGGCGCCGTCGATCCGCGCGTTGGTGCCCGTACCGTCCTCGACCACCGTCACCATCGCGCTGCGCAACTGGGCGGCGGTCCGCTCCGACACCACGCGCTCGGTGTCGCCGTCCGCGTACTCCTGGAGCGGCGAGCCCTTGGCGTCGGTCACCGAGGAGACCATGTGCGGGGCGGCCAGCTCACCGTCGTTGGCGAGGGCCGCGGAGACCATCGCCATCTGCATCGGGGTGGCCGTCACCTCGAACTGGCCGATGCCGGTGAGCGCGGTCTGCGCGCTGTCCATCTTCTCCGGGTACACGCTCGCCGAGGCGCGCACCGGCACGTCGAGCTTCTCCACGTCGAACCCGAACTTCTCCGCCATCGCCCGCAGCTTCTCCTGGCCGAGGTCGGCCGCCACCTTGGCGAAGACGTTGTTGCAGGAGTACTGGAGCGCGGTGCGCAGGGTGGCGTTCTCGCAGGGCGCGGAGGCGCTCTCGTTCCTCAGGACGGTCGTCGTGCCGGGCAGGGTGAAGGGGTCGGGGCTGTCGGTGACCTGGTCCACGGAGTCGTACAGGCCGTTCTCCAGCGCGGCCGAAGCCACCACCAGCTTGAACGTGGAACCCGGCGCCAGCGGCTGTCGCAGCGCGCGGTTGACCAGCGGCTTGTCGGGGTCGTCCAGCAGTTTCCGCCAGGCGTCCCCGTCCGTGGTTCCGCTGATCGTCGAGGGGTCGTACGACGGGGTGGAGACCATGCCGAGGATCCGGCCGGTCTTCGGGTCCATCGCGACCGCCGCGCCCTTGTCGTCGCCGAGCGCCTCGTACGCGGCTTTCTGCACGTCCGGATCGATCGTCGTCAGCACGTCGCCCGGCTTGGCCTGCTCGCCGGTGATCACGCCGGCCGGGTTCTTCAGCCGGTCGTCCGTGCCGTCGAGCACCGAGCCGTAGATGCCCTCCAGCTGGGTGGCGCCGTACGCCTGCGAGCCGTAGCCGGTGACGGCGGCATAGAGCGCGCCGTTCTCGTAGGTGCGCCTGTACGCGAGATCTCCGCTCTCCGTCCTCTGCGATCCGGTGACCGAGGAGCCGGCCACGATGATGTCACCGAGCGGCTGCGCGTACTGCGCGATGGTGTTCCGCCGGTTGTTGTCGTTCTCCGCGAGTGCCTTCGCGTCGTACACCTGCACCCAGCTCGCCCGCGCCAGCAGCGCGAGCACCAGGAGCAGGCAGAAGACCGAAGTGCGCCTGATCGTCTTGTTCATCCCGATGGGGGACGAGCGGGGGAGCGGCGGATGTTCCCGGTTGTGCCGCTTCTCACCGATTTCTCAGGCGGCTCGTGGGGTTCTCCGGGAAGGCCGGCGGAGGCGGGTGCGGTGAGGTCAGAGGCGGCGGGTCGCCAGCGTCAGCCGGTCGCGGGCGTCGAAGAGGGCGTCCTTCACCGTCTGCTCGTGGGCGGGAGTGAGCCGGGCCACCGGTACCGAGCAGCTGATGGCGTCGCGCGAGGGCGTCCGGTACGGGATCGCCACACCGAAGCAGCGCAGCCCCAGCGTGTTCTCCTCGCGGTCCACCGCGTACCCCTGCTCGCGGATGGTGTGCAGCTCCTCGATGAGCTGCTCGCGGTCGGTCAGGGTGTGCTCGGTCAGCGCCGGGAGCGTCTCGGGGAGCATCTTGCGCACCTGCTCGTCGCTGTAGGTGGCCAGCAGCGCCTTGCCCAGGGAGGTGGAGTGGGCGGGCAGCCGGCGGCCGACGCGCGTGAAGGGGCGCAGGTAGTGCTGGGACTGCCTGGTCGCGAGGTAGACCACGTTGGTACCGTCGAGCCGGGCCAGGTGGATGGTCTCCGTGGTGTCGTCGGAGAGCCGGTCGAGGGTGGGCCGGGCCGCGGCCACCACCTCGTCGCCGTCGATGTACGAGGTGCCGACCAGCAGGGCCCGCACCCCGATGCCGTACCGGGTGCCGGTGGCGTCGGTCTCCACCCAGCCCAGTTCGACGAGGGTGCGCAGCAGCATGTAGAGGCTGGACTTGGGGTAGCCCACCGCTTCCTGCACGGCGGCGAGGGAGTGCATCCCGGGGCGCCCCGCGAAGTATTCGAGGAGCTCCACCGTCCGTACCGCGGACTTGACCTGCGCCCCACCAGACTCGGCAGCCGACATCGCCCTCGCCCCTTCCAAACTTCTTCGAAATCCCGTGACTTCGCTGTGACTTCTTGCCTGTGACTTCTTGCCAACGCGGAAGGCCCGGAAATAGAGTTCCAGGACATTCACGATGAGGAACGCTGTTCAGAATACCGAACAACTTCCTGGCGTGTGGCAGAGAGTACGGAAGGGAAAAAGGTGGCAGCAGCACCAGTCTGGAGCGTCGACCCCCGCACCGGGAACCCGCGTGAGCAGGTTGCGGTGGAGGCCGGCGCGGAGGAGGTCGACCGCGCGGTACGGGCGGCGTACGCCGTCCGCGACGCCCTCGCCGACCGCACCGTCCGCGCCGCCTTCCTGCGCACCGCGGCCGACCTGCTCGCCGGGGCCGAGGAGGAGGCCGTCGCGACCGCCGACGCCGAGACCGCGCTCGGAGCGCCCCGGCTGACCGGCGAACTCGCGCGCACCGCTGAGCAGTTGCGGGCCTTCGCGGAGGTCGTCGACGAGGGTGCCTTCCTGGACATTCACATCGACCACGAGGACGCCGGCCGCACCCCGCCCTGGCCCGACCTGCGCCGCTGGAAGATCCCGCTCGGTGTCGTCGCCGTCTACGCGGCCAGCAACTTCCCGTTCGCCTTCTCCGTCCCCGGCGGCGACACCGCGAGCGCCCTCGCCGCGGGCTGCCCGGTCGTGGTCAAGTCGCACCCCGACCACCCGGCCACCTCCGAGCTGAGCGCCTCCCTGCTCCGCCGCGCCGCCGCCGCGCACGGACTGCCCGAGGACGTCGTCCAGCTGGTGCACGGCTTCGAGGCCGGCGTCGAACTCGTCCGCCACCCGCTGATCTCCGCGGCCGGCTTCACCGGCTCGATCCGCGGCGGGCGCGCCCTCTTCGACGCGGCGGCGGCCCGCCCCGCCCCCATCCCCTTCCACGGCGAGCTCGGCTCCCTCAACCCCGTCGTCGTCACCGAGGCCGCGGCGGCCGAACGCGGCGAGCAGATCGGCACCGGACTCGGCTCCTCCATGACCCTGGGCGCCGGGCAGTTCTGCACCAAGCCCGGCCTGGTCCTGGTCCCCGAGGGCGAGAGCGGCGACGGACTGGTGAAGACCCTCACCGCGACCGTCGGCGACACCGTTCCCGCCGTCATGCTCGACCACCGGATGCGCGACGCCTTCATCGCCGGAGTACGCGACCGGGCCGCCCTCCCCGACGTGGAAGCGCCCGTCACCCCGGGCGACGGCGGCGAACACGCCGTCGCCCCCGGCTTCCTCACCGTCCCGGCCGCCCGGCTCACCGAGGACGGCCCGCACGAGGCGCTGCTGGAGGAGTGCTTCGGCCCGGTCACCGTCGTCGCCCGGTACGCCTCCGAGGACGAGGTCGCCGCCGTGCTCGGCCGCCTCCCCGGCAACCTCACCGCCACCCTGCACATCTCCGGCGAGGAAGAAGGGGGCGGCGCCGCAGGGCTCCTCGCCTCCCTCACCCCGCTCGCCGGGCGCGTACTCGTCAACGGCTGGCCCACCGGCGTCGCCGTCGCCCCGGCCCAGCACCACGGCGGCCCGTACCCGTCGACCACCTCCACCTCGACCTCGGTCGGCGCCACCGCCATCGAGCGCTGGCTGCGCCCGGTGACGTACCAGTCGACCCCCGAGGCCCTCCTCCCGCCCGAGCTCCGCGACGACAACCCGCTGGGCCTGCCCCGCCGGGTGAACGGATGACGACCATGACCCTGAGACTTCCCGAACTCCCCTTCGATCTGGAGCCGTTCGGCCCCGAGGGCAAGTGGACCTACGAGGGCGGCGTACTGACCGGCCGCGCGGGCGCCCAGCAGGACCGCTTCGTACCGCCCGGTGGCGACTCCCTGGAACCGACGAGCGACGCACCGCGCCTGCTGGGCACCGCGCCCGCCGGCGACTTCCAGCTGCTCGCCCGGGTCAAGGTCGGCTTCGCCGGCGCCTACGACGCGGGCGTCCTCTACCTGCACGTCGGGGAGCACGACTGGGCGAAGCTCTGCCTGGAACTCTCGCCCGCAGTCCCCACCATCTGCACGGTGGTCACCCGGGGCGTCTCCGACGACGTCAACTCCTTCACCGTGGACGGCGACACCTTCTGGCTCCGCCTCACCCGCAACGGAGGCGCCTTCGCCTTCCACGCCTCGCCGGACGGCGTCACCTGGACCTTCGTCCGGGTCTTCGCCCTCGGCGACCCGGAGGGTACGGCCACGGCCTCGGTCGGCTTCCTCGTCCAGGCGCCCGTCGGCGACGGCTGCGAGGCGTCGTTCGACGAGATCGCGTTCCGCACGGAGGGCGTCGCGGACCTGCGCGACGGCAGCTGAGCACCGCTCGTCGCCACCACCCCGGCCCCTGCCCGCCGCCTCCGTGCGGCGGGCAGGGGCCGGACCCGTGCGTGAACCTTCCTGCGGGGTGGCCGCGTCGGACGGGGCCCGGTGAAACACGCTGGCGTGGCACGCCCCGGTGGCCGATCATGCGGACCATGAACGAGCAGCCCGCACGCTGGACCCAGGCCACCGTCCACCCCGACATGTGGACCGACCCCGACAAGGATCCGCGCGAGAACGACGGGAACAGCCCGGACGGTGAACTCCCCACCCTCCAGGACTATCTGCGCAACTACCGCCTCACCCTCCTGATGAAGTGCGAGGGACTCGACCCGGAGCACCTGGCGCGCCGCGCCGTTCCGCCGTCCACGATGTCGCTGCTCGGCCTGGTGCGCCACCTCGCCGAGGTCGAGCGCGACTGGCGCAACTGGATCACCGACGGCGACCCGCTGCCCAAGCTCTACGGGGTCCGCGACGGTGACTTCGACGGAGCCGTCGGTGAACAGGCCCTGGTGGACGGCGCCTACGCCGACCTCGCACGCGAACAGGCCGCTACCGACGCCGTGCTGGCGGCCCACCCGGACCTGGGCGAGCGGCTCGGGAAGGGCGGCATCGTGGTCAGGGAACTGCTGGTGCACCGCATCGAGGAGTACGCCCGCCACTGCGGCCACGCCGATCTGCTCCGCGAGTGCGTCGACGGACGCGTGGGGCAGTGACGAAGCCCCGCCCCCGGCGTGGCCGTACGCCGCCCCGGCCGGTCGGCGGCCCGTCAGCGGTCCACCGCCGGGAGCCGGTCCAGCCCGGTCTCCCGCAGTACCCGTCCGACCGTGTCCACGAGGGCGCTCTCAGCGCCGACGACGGTCTCCGCGCCGCCCGGCAGCAGATCGAGAGGCCGGTACCAGGAGCGCAGATCGTCCGCCCCGACCACCTCGGCGATCGGCTTGGTGGCGTGCCGCCGCAACGTCTCCTCGAACGGCACGTCCAGGTAGTACCCGTGCGTCGGACCGCGGTGGTCCGCGCGCAGCCGGGCGAGCATCCCGCCGTAGTGGTCGGCGTACAGGATGCCTTCCAGCACGACGTGGAACCCGGCGTCGAGGGCGTACCGGACCACCGCGTCGATCAGCCCGATGTTCGCCGCCCCGGGCCGGTCGCGCTCGCGCAGCACGGTCCGCCGCAGATTGTCCTGGCCCACCAGGGCCACCCCCCGGCCGAACCGCTCCCGCACCCCCGCCGCGACGGCGGACTTCCCGGAGGCGGAATTCCCGCGCAGCACGACGAGACGGGTCTGGGCGGTGCCGGTTCTCATCCACGGGACTCTACGGACGCGGGTTTCCGGGTACACGGTGGTACGAAGCGGTGTCATGCGCCCGTAGCCCACGCCGGTACGCGCCCCGCGCGGAACCGACCCCGCGCGCCCCCGCGTCCCCTCCGGCATGTCCCTCCTCATCCGCACCGCCACCCCCGTCGACCTGGACGCGATCGTCCGCCTCCACACCGAAGCCCGCGCCACGTATTACCGCGGGCACCTCGACCCCGACGCGTACGAGGGCCCCGAGGAGGTCGGCCGGTCCGCCGCGGGCTGGGCGCGCGCCGTGGACGCCGCGCACGCCACCGTCCTCTGCGCGGAGCGCGACGGCACTCTGGTGGGCGTCGCCGGCCACGCCGTACGCGACGGCGGCACCACTCTCACCCAGCTGCACGTGCACCCCTCGCAGTGGCGTACGGGCGTGGGCACCGCCCTCCACACCGCCTGCACCGACGCCTGGCGCCGGGCCGGCGTCCGTACCGCGCGCCTGGAGGTGTTCGCCCCCAACACCCGCGCCCAGGCCTTCTACGCCCGCCACGGCTGGACCGCCGACCCGGACACCCCGCGCGACGGCACCCACCTGGTGCTGCGGCTCGTCCTCGGCGACGGCTGAGACCGCCGCCGCGGGCTCAGGTCCGGGGTGCGGGGTGCGGGCGCAGGACCATGAGAGAGTCCTCCACATCTGCCACCATGGCGAACGGGAACCGGTCGAGTTCGAGGCAGAGAGCGACGTCATCGGGGTGGGCCCCCTCGCGCACTCCCTGGGCCAGTTCGGCGGCGGCGCGCGACGCGCCCGCACGCCGGAGGAACCCGGCAGCGTCCGTCTCGACCCCGGTGGCTCTCCGCGCGATGTACCGCGCGCACGCCAGATCCTCCTCGGCCCGTCCGTCCTCGCCGGTGACCACGAAGGTGACCCTGTCGCTCCCGCTCGACCGCAGGAGCCGTGCGGTCGCCTCCGCCACCACGAAGCCCGCGCACAGCACCAGCGGCGCGTCCCTGACCGCGAGCGCGCCGACCGTACCCGCCGTGGTCTTCTGCACCACGGTCCGCCCGCCGAGGTCCACGGAGCGCAGCAGCGCGGGCGAGTTGACGGCGTCGAACCCGGGGGCGGGCGGACCGTCCTTGAGCGTCACCCACTCCGGGTGGCGGGACTTGAGCGCCAGCGCTTCGTCCAGGGACCCGGCGAGCACGATCCTCTCCGCCCCCCGGGCGAAGACCCAGGCGGCCACGGTGAAGGCGCGCATCACGTCGACCACGACCGCCACGCGCGGGGTTTCGGCCAGATCATCGGTACCGAGGAAGAGGGCGTCCATGACTGCCATGATCGTGGGAGCACGGCCCGGTCACCGGAAGAGTGGGCCGCATCACACCAGGTGGGGACGAGGGCCCGGAGGACCGTCCACGGGGACGACGCGGTGCCCGACGGGAATCCGGGCGGGGGCGCCGGTGTTGTTCCCCCTGGCGCGGAGGGCCCTCCGCGCGCGTCACCGAGCCCGTCCGGGAAAGGGCTCCCGCCACGGGAAGACCTCCCGCTACCGGGAAGACCTCCCGTCACGGGAAGAGCTGGAGAGAAGAGAGAATGCGCGTCGAGATCTGGAGCGACATCGCCTGCCCGTGGTGCTACATCGGGAAGGCCCGCTTCGAGAAGGGGCTGGCGGGGTTCGCCCACCGCGACCAGGTCGAGGTGGTGCACCGCTCCTTCGAGCTGGACCCGGGGCGCGCCAAGGGCGACATCGCGCTGGTCGTCGACATGCTCGCGCAGAAGTACGGCCGCACCCGCGAGGAGGTCCTCGCGATGGAGGGCAACGTCGCCGCGAACGCGCAGGCCGAGGGGCTCGGGTACCGCAGCGAGGGCCGTGACCACGGCAGCACCTTCGACATCCACCGGCTGCTCCACCTCGCCAAGGCGCGCGGGCTCCAGGACGAGCTGCTGACCCTCGCCTACCGGGCGAACTTCGCCGAGGAGCGCTCCGTCTACGACGACGCGGTCCTCGTCGAGCTGGCCGTGGAGGCGGGTCTCGACGAGGCCGAGGCCCGTGCGGTGCTCGCCGACCCGACGGCGTACGCCGACGACGTACGCGCCGACGAGCGCGAGGCGTCCGAACTCGGCGCCAACGCCGTCCCGTTCTTCGTGCTCGACCGGCGGTACGGCATCTCCGGCGGCCAGCCCTCCGAGGTGTTCGCCCAGGCGCTGGAGCAGGCGTGGAAGGACCGCGAGGTCACCGCCCTCACCCCGATCGGCGACGACGCGGCCGCCTGCGACGCCGACGGTGCCTGCGAGGTCCCGCAGCGGGGTGCCGCCACCGCCTGACGGCCGCGCGCGGTCGCGGTGGGGACAAGGTCCAGGAGGGGACATGCCCCCTTCCCCACCGCACCGCGCGGGTCGTACAGGTGGCTGAGGACGTGCGTTCTCCTGCCGACGGGCGATGATCTTCGCGAGGGAACTCCCGAGGATCATCGTTCGCGTGGAGTCCGTCGCCCCGCCCCGCCGCGCAGTCGGCCGGCGGCCACCGACGCGCGGCGGCGCACGGCCGGCAGGCCGAAGCCATGACCGAGACCACCACGATCCGGCTCACGGCCCGACCGCCTCGCCGAGGGGGCCATCGAGCTCCACGGTCCCGGAGAAGCCGAAGCGGCCCGACGCCACCGGCGAACCCGGCCACGAGTGATCAACCGGCTGGTGGCCCCCGGGCTTCACCTCAGTTCTGCCGCTCCAACGCGTCGGCGAAGGCGCGGAGGGCATCGGCCAGCTCTCGCTCGGTGGGCAGTTCATCCACCTTCTTCTCCAGTTCGTCGATGCGCGCCGTCAGATCCTCCAGGCTCGGTGGAGCCGTGGATCCCCCCGTGGGACCCGGGGACTCCGGCGGCTCCGTGCCGCCCGAGCCGCCCGCGTCCGAACCGTCCGAACCTCCCGTGTCCGTACCCGCGACACTGCCCCCGTCCGGGGAGCCGCCGTCGGTGGAGCCCTCGTCGGTGCTCCCCGAGCCGCTGACGGAACCGCTGTCCCCGCCGCCGGTGTCCGCGCCCTCCGTGACCCCGGAGGTGTCCGAGCCCCCTGTGTCTCCGCCGGTGTCCGTGCCCCCTGTGACCCCGGCGGAGTCCGTGTCGGGTGCCACCGTCACCGGGGTCGTCGGCGTCGGACCGGCGTGTCCGCCGTCCTCGGCGGCCACGGCGATCGCCCCGCCGACCCCCAGTACCACCAGCGCCGCCGCCCCGACGAGCGCCACCGTCGTCCTCCGCGCCTGAACCTTCCTCATGTGCGTCATGCGACGGACACTAGCCATGGATCCACGTGGAGGGATTTGTTCCGACGAATCGGCGCTCCGCCTCCTCCCCGCGCAGGTGCGGGGCGGGAGGCGGAGCGCCGATTCGCCGGGCCGGCCCGATCTGCCGGTCGGGGCACACGGGTTGTCGCGCTCGGGCGCCTCGGCGCGTCGCTCTCCGTCTCGTTGACGGCCGGGTGGAAGTCGGCTCAGGCTGGAGCGTATGGAGACCACCCCGTTGAACCGTACGACAGAGCCGGGCGAGACAACTCCGCTGGGCCGTGCCGCAGCCGCCGAGTTCGCTCCCACCACCACCTACCTCAACACCGCCTTCGCGGGCCTGCTGCCCCGCCGCACCGTCGCAGCCGTCACCGAGCTGGCCCGGGCCACCGCCGAGGGCGGGCCCGTGGGGACCGGGGACTTCGAGGTGGTGGACGCCGCGAGGGCCGGGTTCGCCCGGCTGGCCGGGGTCGGAGCCGACCGGGTCGCCGTCGGAAGCTCGGTCGCGGTGCATGTGGGGCTGATCGCGGCCTCACTGCCCGCCGGGGCCGAAGTGCTGTGCCCAGTAGGCGAGTTCAGCTCGGTCGTGGCCCCCTTCGCGCACCGCGGGGACCTGCGGGTGCGGTACGCCCCGCTCGCGGAGCTGGCCGGAGCGGTGCGGCCCACCACCGCGCTGGTCGCCCTCTCGGCCGTGCAGTCCTCGGACGGCCGGGTCGCCGATCTCGCCGCCGTACGGGCCGCCGCCGCCGCGCACGGGGCCCGGGTGCTGCTCGACACCACGCAGTCGGCGGGCTGGCTGGCGGTGGACGCGGGGGAGTTCGACTACACGGTGACCGGCGGGTTCAAGTTCCTGCTCTGCCCGCGCGGCGCCTCGTTCCTCACGGTGACCGAACAGGCGCAGGAGTCGCTGAAGCCGATCTACGTGGGGTGGGTCGCCGCCGCCGACACGGCGAACAGCACCTACGGCCCGATCGACCGGCTCACGCTCTCCGCGCGGCGGTTCGACTCGGCACCGGCCTTCCTCTCCTACTACGGGGCGGAGCGGTCGCTCGCCCTGCTGGCGGAGGTCGGCGCCGGCACCCTGTACGCGCACGCCACCGGGCTCGCCGCCCGCTTCCGCGAGGGGCTGGCGCGGCTCGGCCGGCCCGCCGTGGCGGGGGAGTCGGCGATCGTCGCGGCCCCCGGACTCGGCGAGCGCCAGGCGGAGTTGAGCAGGGCCGGTATCAGCGTCTCCGACCGCGCGGGCAATCTGCGGGTCTCCTTCCACCTCTACAACACCGAGGCCGACGTGGACCGGGTGCTCGACGTGCTCGGCTGAGCCCCGCGACGGCACGCCTACGCCGACTCCCGCCGCACCAGCTCGGTGGGGAGGATCACCGCCGCCGGGTCCTCGCCGCCGATCTGGGCCAGCAGCACGCGCACCATCTCGGCGCTGATGCGGTCCCAGGGCTGCCGGATGGTGGTCAGCGCCGGGCGGGAGTCGAGCGCGGCCGGGGAGTCGTCGAAACCGCCGACCGCGATGTCCTCGGGGACCCGGCGCCCGGCCCGTTCCAGCGAGGTCAGCACGCCCTGCGCCATCAGGTCGGACGCGACGAAGACCGCGTCCAGGTCGGGGGCGCGCTCCAGCAGCAGCGTCCCGGCGGCCTCGCCGCCGGCCCGGCTGTAGTCGCCCGGGACGATCAGGTCCTCGTCCACGGGCAGCCCGCACTCGGCCAGCGTCTCGCGGTAACCGGCGAGCCGTTCCACGCCGCCCGGGGTGTCCAGGGGGCCGCTGACCGTACCGATCCGGCGGCGCCCCGACTCGTACAGGTACCGCACCATGTCCCGGGCGCCGTCCCGGTCGTCGGCCGCCACATAGCTGACCTTCGAGCCCTGTCCGAGGGGCTTGCCGCAGGTCACCACCGGTACGCCGGCCTCGTGGAGCTGGGCGACCACCGGGTCGCCCGAGTGGCTGGAGACCAGCAGGACGCCGTCCACGTGGCCCGCGATGTACCGCATGTTCCGGCGCCGCTCGGCCTCCGTACCCGCGATCATCAGCAGCAGCGGAACGTCGTGCGCGGCCAGCGCGCTCGTGCAACCCCGCAGCAGGACATTGAAGTTGGGGTCCTCGAAAAACCGCTCCTGAGGCTCCGTCAGCAGAAACGCCACCGAGTCCGAACGGCCGGTGATCAGCGACCGGGCGTGCCGGTTGACGGTGTAACCGGTCTTACGGATCGCCGAGTTGACCGCTTCGAGGGCGGCCGGGCTGACGTTGTGGCCGCCGTTCAGCACCCGGGAGACGGTCCCGCGCGACACCCCCGCCTCGCGGGCCACGTCGTGGATCGTCGGCGGCCGGCGGCGTCCCCTTCCGGGCTGCCCGGAGAGCGGGGGAGGTTCAGTGCGGCTCATGGTGCGTGTTCTTTCGTTTTCGGGGCCCCCGGGGCGAGGGGGCGGGTCCGGCGGCCCCTGAGGGCATGGTCAGGACTTTACGGCGCCGGAGAGCAGGTCGAGACTCCAGAACCGCTGGACCACGAGGAAGAGCGCGATCAGCGGCAGGATCGCCAGCAGCGCACCGGTGATCACCAGCGTATAGAGGGCCGGCGTGTTCGAGCCCTGCTGGAGCAGGGTGAAGAGCCCGAGGGTGACCGGAAACTTCTCGTCGTCGCTGAGCATGATGTAGGGCAGCAGGAAGTTGTTCCAGATCGCGACGAACTGGAACAGGAACACCGTGACCAGCCCCGGCAGCATCATCGGCAGCGCGATGGTGCGGAAGATCCGCCACTCGCCGCCGCCGTCCATCCGGCCCGCCTCGATCACGTCGGGCGGCACGGCGGCAGCCGCGTAGATCCGGGCGAGGTAGACACCGTACGGGGAGAGCACGGTGGGCAGCAGCACCGAGAGGTACGAGTCCGTGAGGTCGGCCTTCGCGAGCAGCAGGTACTGCGGGACCGCCAGGATCACCGGCGGCATCAGCACCCCGGCGAGCAGGATGTTGAAGATCGACTCCCGGCCCCGGAAGCGGTAGACCGCCAGGGCGTACCCGGAGACCGCCGACACCGCCGTGGAGAGCAGGGCGCCCACCCCGGCGTAGAGGGCGGAGTTGCCCATCCACGTCCAGTAGACGCCGTCGCGGTACGCCGAGAGATCGGCGATGTTGTCCGTGAACCCGGAGCCGGGCAGGAAGGTGAAGGTGGAGAAGAGCTCGCTGCCGGACTTGGTCGACGCCACCACCACCCAGAGCACCGGCAGCAGGCAGTAGACGGCGCCCAGCAGCAGCGCGGCGGTGGGTATCGCGGCGAACCGGCGCGGGGCGCGGGCGGCGCGGGAGGCGCCGGGCTTCCGGGCGGTGGCCGGGAGGGTCTGCGTGCTCATCGTGCATCACCCTGCTTGGTACGGGAGTTGGCGGCCCGGAGGAAGCCGAAGGACAGGGCGAGGGTGGCGACGGCGATGATGACCGCCTGGGCCGCCGCCGCGTAGATGTCGTTGTTGACGAAGGCGTCCTGGTAGACCTTCATCAGCGGACTCCACGTGGTGGAAAGGGAGTTGGTGAGCGGCTTGAGCGTGGTCGGCTCGCTGAACACCTGGAGCGTGGCGATGATCGAGAAGAAGAAGGTCAGCACCAGCGAGGGCGCCACCATCGGGATCTTGATCCGCAGCGCGGTCTGCCACTGCGAACAGCCGTCCAGCCGGGCCGCCTCGAAGATCTCGGCGGGGATCGCCCGCAGCGAGGTGTAGATGACGATCATGTTGAAACCGGTGCCGCCCCAGACCGCGATGTTGGCGAGCGAGGCGTAGAGCGGCCCGCCGTCCAGCAGGTCCGGCTGCGGCAGCCCGAGGTGGTCCAGCACCCAGAAGAACGGGCTGACGTCGGGCAGGTAGAGGAAGCCCCACATCAGCGCGGCCACCACCCCGGGGATGGCGTACGGCAGGAAGATCGCCAGCCGGGTGAAGCCGCGCAGCCGGACCCGCTCGGTGTCCAGCAGCAGCGCGAACAGCAGCGCGAGCCCCAGCATCACGGGCACCACGATCAGTCCGTAGCCCAGGATGCGCAGCGCGCCGTGCAGCAGTTCGGAGTCGGAGAGGGCGTCCGTGTAGTTGGCGAGGCCGGCCCAGACCTCGTCCCGCGCGCCCTTGCCGAGACCGAGGCCCTTGACCTCGGTGCGGCGGAAGCTGAGGTAGAGGGCATAGCCGATGGGCAGCGCGAAGAAGAGCAGGAAGAGCAGGGCGGCGGGGACCAGGAAGGCGTACGGGGCGCTCTTGACCCCGTACGACCCACTGCGGCGTGCGCGTGTCACTCGGAGACCCCGAAGCCCTGCTTCTTCAGGTCGGCGACCGTGGCGTCCTGCATCGCGGACAGCGCCGCGCCGAAGTCCGACCTGTCCTTGGCGGCCTTGGCGAACCCGTCCTTGAACGCGGTGTACGCGACGTTGACGTTCGGGCCCCAGGCGGCGGGGGCGGTGCCCTTCGCGATCTCGGAGGCCTTGGTGTAGAAGTCGGGCTGGTTGGAGAAGTACGCCGGCGGCTCGGCGAGCGCGCCCCCGGTCTGCGCGGCGGTCGCGGCGGGGTAGATGCCGGACTCCTTCACCAGTGCGGCGAGCGCGGTGGGGTCGGTGTTCAGCCACTTCGCGAACTTCGCCGCGGCGCCCTTGTTCTTCGAGTCGTTGGTGACGGCGGTGGAGGAGCCGCCCCAGCTGCCGGTGACGTTCTGGCCCGCCGTCCACTGGGGGAGCGGGGCCATGGCCCACTTGCCCGCCGTGTCGGGGGCCGCCGTGGTCAGGGTGCCGGGGGCCCAGACCGCGCTGACCCAGGCGATCTGCTTGCCGGTGTCGAGCGCCTTGTTCCAGGCGGGGGTGTACATCGGCTGGTTGTCGATCGCCCCCTCCTTCACCAGGCCGCCCCAGAAGCCGGCGACCTTCCGCGTCGCCGCGTCGTCGATGGCGACCTTCCACTTGTCGCCGCCGGCGGTCCACCACCGGGCCCCGGCCTGCTGGGCGAGGCCCGCGAAGAGCCCGGAGTCGTTCGAGGAGAACGTCGTCAGGTCGGTGTCCGGCGACTTCTTCTTCAGCGCGCGGGCCGTCTCGGCGAACTCGTCCCAGGTGGTCGGGACGGTCAGCCCGTACTTCTCGAACAGGTCCTCGCGGTAGTAGAACATCAGCGGGCCCGAGTCCTGCGGCAGCGCGTACAGGGCGTCCGTACCCAGCGTCGCCTGCTGCCAGATCCCGTCCGCGAACGCGCTCCTGGCGTCGCCCGCCTCCTTCGATATGTCCGCGAGGACGTCGTTGGAGACCAGTGTGGGCAGCGCCTGGTACTCCGCCTGTACCAGGTCGGGCGCCTTGTGCGCCTTGGCCGCGGTGATGATCTTGGTGACCAGGTCGTCGCCCGACGCCTGCTTCTTCACCGTGACCGTGATGCCGGCCTTCTTGCCCTCGCCCTTGTTCCAGATGTCCGCGACCTTGTCGAGGCCGGGCGCCCAGGACCAGTAGGTGAGCTGGGCGGGACCGGCGGCGGCGGGCGCGTCACCCTTCCCGTCGTCCGACGAGCCGCAGCCGGTGAGGAGGGCGGAGGCGGCGAGGACGACGGCCGTGGACAACGCGACGTTGCGGTGCTTCATGGTTTTCCCCTGACGAGAACCGAGGGTTCAGCGCGGTAGGTGCGCTGTGAGCGTTCACAGTAGAGAAACGGAACCGACACTTGTCAATGGTTGTAACTGTGCGGTTATCTTGGCCTCACACCGCCGAGTGGTCGTGTGCACGTTCCCAGCATCATGCACACAAGGGTCCGAGGAGCGTCGTCGCAGGGTGGCGGTGCCACCACAGCGCCGACCGGTCGGGGTGCATCCGTACCGCCCGGTGACGGGCCGCCGCCGGACCCGGCGCCGGACGACCGCCGTCACCACCGAGAACGCCAGGAGACCCCCATGCCCCACACCGCTCCCCGAGGTCTGGACCGGCTCGCCTTCGGCGGCGACTACAACCCGGAGCAGTGGCCGGAGGAGATCTGGCCCGAGGACGTGCGGCTCATGCGCGAGGCCGGCGTGACCATGGTCAGCGTCGGGATCTTCTCCTGGGCCCTGCTCGAACCCGAGCCCGGCGTCTACGACTTCGGCTGGCTCGACCGCGTACTCGGCCTGCTCCACGAAGGCGGCATCCGCGTCGACCTCGGCACCCCGACCGTCGCCCCGCCCGCCTGGTTCTACCGCGCCCACCCCGAGGCGCTCCCCGTGAACCGCGACGGGGTCCGGTACGCCTTCGGCTCGCGCGGCGCCATCTGCCACAGCAACCCCGACTACCGCGCCGCCGCCGCCCGCATCACCGAGGAGATCGGCCGCCGCTACGCCGGCCACCCCGCCCTCGCCCTCTGGCACGTCCACAACGAGTACGGCGTCCCCGTCTCCGCCTGCTACTGCGACAACTGCGCCGCCCACTTCCGCCGCTGGCTCACCGCCCGCCACGGATCGGCCGAAGCCGTCAACAAAGCCTGGGGAACCGCCTTCTGGGGCCAGCACTACCGCACCCTCGACGAGATCGACCCGCCCCGCACCACCCCCACCGTCGGCAACCCCTCCCAGCAGCTGGACTACCGCCGCTTCGCCGACGCCACCCTGCGGGAGAACTTCACCGCCGAACGCGACATCCTGCACCGGCTCGCCCCCGGCATCCCGGTCACCACCAACTTCATGACCGCGCTCAGCCAGTGCGACTCCATCGACTACTGGGCCTGGGGCCGCGAGGTCGACCTCGTCACCAACGACCACTACCTGATCACCGACGGCCGCCGCACCCACGTCAACCTCGCGATGGCCGCCGACCTCACCCGCTCCGTCGCGGGCGGCGCTCCCTGGCTGCTCCTCGAACACTCCACCAGCGGCGTCAACTGGCAACCCCGCAACCCCGCCAAGCGCCCCGGCGAGATGGCCCGCAACAGCCTCGCGCACGTGGCCCGGGGCTCGGACGGCGCCATGTTCTTCCAGTGGCGCCAGTCCCGCGGCGGCGCCGAGAAGTTCCACTCCGCGATGCTGCCGCACGGCGGCACCGACACCCGGATCTGGCGCGAGGTCACCCGTCTCGGCGCCGGCCTCGGCCTCCTCGACGGCATCCGTGGCACCCGTACGGTCGCCGACGCCGCGATGGTCTGGGACTGGCAGTCCTGGTGGGCCCAGTCCCTGGAGTGGCGCCCGAGCCAGGACCACGACGCCCGCGAGCGCGCCGACGCCTACTACCTCTCGCTCTACGACCGCCACCTCACCGTGGACTTCGCCCACCCCGAGGCCGACCTCTCGGCCTACCCGCTGGTCGTCGTACCCGCCCTCTACCTCGCCACCGAGCAGGCAGGCGCAAACCTGCGCCGGTACGTCGAAGGGGGCGGCACCCTCGTCGTCTCGTACTTCTCCGGCATCGTGGACCCCGACGACAACGTCCATCCCGGCGCCTACCCCGGCGTACTGCGCGACGTCCTCGGGCTGACCGTCGAGGAGTTCTCCCCGCTCGGCGAGGGTGACACCGTCCGCCTCACCACCCCCG
The DNA here is from genome assembly GCF_053596135.1 of Streptomyces sp. NPDC001770. NCBI lineage: Bacteria > Bacillati > Actinomycetota > Actinomycetes > Kitasatosporales > Streptomycetaceae > Streptomyces > Streptomyces sp. NPDC001770. The sequence continues at coordinate 281,921 of NZ_JBSFFN010000002.1, forward strand.
AGGGCGCCCCCGAAGGCCCCGCCCTCACCGGCGACCTCTGGTCGGACGTGGTCGTCCCGCGCGGCGCCGAGACGGTCTGGTCGTACGCGGACGGAGTCGCCGCGGGCCGCCCCGCCGTCACCCGCAACCGCCTCGGCGACGGCACCGCCTGGTACGTCTCCACCCGGCTCTCCGGCACCGGCCTCGACGCCGTACTGGACCGCGCCTGCGAGGACGCCGGGATCGCCCCGCGCACCTCGCTCCCGCACGACGTCGAGGTGGTCCGCCGCACCGGGGAGACCGGCAGCTACCTCTTCGTCATCAACCACACCGGGGGCGACACCAAGGTGCCGCTCGACGCCCCCGGCACCGAACTCCTCACCGGCGAGCCCGCCTCCGGACACCTCGCCGTCCCGGCGGGCTCGGTCCGGGTCGTACGGCTCGACGCCTGAGGCGCACCACCGCACCACCAGCCCCCCACGTAGCACCAGCCCCCACGTACCGCCCGCACCATCCCCGTATCCCGCGCAACGGTCGAAGGGACATCGACGACGATGTACGGAAAGACGCTGTTCGGCAGGACGAAAGACGAACAGGGAGCGGCGGCCCGCCGCACCCCGCGCGGCAGCCGCAGGGCCGCCGCCGCGCTCACGGCCCTCGGCGGGCTGCTGCTCGCCGGGCTCCCCGCCCAGGCCGCCCACGCGGCGGCCACCGTCACCAACCCCGGCTTCGAATCGGGCGCCACCGGCTGGACCGCCTACTCCGCCGCCGGCCAGACCGCCGCCTCCTTCACCGAGGCCGGCGGCCACGCGGGCACCACCCGGCTCAGCCACTGGTCGGCCTCCGCCTACAAGGTGGAGACGTACCAGTACCTCTCCGGGCTGACCGACGGCACGTACACCCTCAGCGCCTGGGTCCGCTCCAGCGGAGGCCAGAACTCCGCCTACCTCGCCCTGCGCAACTGCGGCTCCGCCGAACAGCGCACCGACCTCCCGCCCACCGCCAACGGCGCCTGGATACGCCTGGTGACCTCGGTCAAGGTCACCGGCGGTGCCTGCACCATCAGCCTCAACTCCGACGCGCACGCCGGGGAATGGGCCAATTTCGACGACATCTCCTTCACCTCGGGCACCACCGGCCTCAGCGTCAAGGGCGGCGACCTTTCCACCCTCCCCAAGAACGAGGCCCACGGCGCCGTCTACCGCAACGCGAGCGGCACCACCGGCGACGCCATGACCCTGCTGCACTCCGCCGGGATGAACTACGTACGCCTCAAGGTGTGGGTGAACCCGGCGGACGGCTACAACGACAAGGCCCACGTCCTCGCCATGGCCAAGCGCGCCAAGGCGCTCGGCATGAAGGTCCTCGTCGACTTCCACTACTCCGACGCCTGGGCCGACCCGGGCAAGCAGACCAAACCCGCCGCCTGGGCAGGTCACACGTACACCCAGCTGAAGACCGACGTCTACAACCACACGTACGACGTGCTCAACGCCCTCAAGGCACAGGGCACCACCGCCGAGATGGTCCAGATCGGCAACGAGATCAACGCCGGAATGCTCTGGCCCGAGGGCTCCACCGACAACTGGTCCCAGCTCGCCGGACTCCTCACCTCCGGCGCCAACGCCGCCAAGGCCGTCTCCTCCAGCACCAAGGTCGCCCTGCACCTCGCCAAGGGCGGCGACAACGCCGGAACCCGCTGGTGGTTCGACAACGCCGTCGCCTACGGCGTCCCGTTCGACGTCATCGCCCTCTCGTACTACGGCTACTGGCACGGTGCCCTCTCCGACCTCCAGACCAATCTGGACGACGCCGCCTCCCGCTACGGCAAACCGGTCCTCGTCGCCGAGACCGCCTACGCCCACACCCTCGCCGACAAGGACGGCCTGGAGAACAACATCGCCACCGCCGACCAGCTCGTCACCGGCTACCCCGCCACCCCGGCGGGCCAGGCCGCCAACCTCCGGGACGTACTCAACGTCGTCGAAGCCGTCCCGGGCGGCCGGGGCCTCGGCGCCGTCTACTGGGAGCCCGCCTGGACCGCCGTCACCGGCAGCGGCTGGGACCCGGCCGACGCCACCTCGGGCAACGCCTGGGAGAACCAGGCACTCTTCGACTACAACGACAAGCTTCTTCCGGCGGCGAGCTGGTTCTCGCACCGGTAGGACATCCGGTACATGACGACGCCCCGCGGCGCATCCGGGTTCTGGAGGCGCGGCGGGGCGCCTTTGTCGCGGTGCGGGGATCCGTACTCGAAAGGACGTACCTCGCACGATCGCCCGCGCCTCTCCCGCCCTTCTCGCTACCGTCCGCCCCCATGAGCGCCCACACCCAAGTCCCCACCCCCGTCCGCCCGATCATCGACGTCCACGTGATCGTCCGGACGGCGAGAAGCTCCTGCTGTCGCAGCGCGGCGGCCCCTACGGACACGGCCGGTGGCACGCGCCGTCCGGGAAGCTCGACGAGGGGGAGGCCCTTGCCGTGGGAGCCGCGCGGGAACTGGAGGAGGAGACGGGACCGCACGTCGACCCGGGGGCGCTCACCCTCCTGTCTACGAGGCGCGCGCGTTCACCGGGCACCCGGTGAACCGCGAGCCCGACAAGTGCCTCGACCTGCGGTGGTTCGCCGAGCACGACCTGCCCGAGGACCTGATCGAGTACCCCGCCGCAGGGCTGCGCGGCAGCCTCACCCGTCCCGGCGGGGTCACCTTCCACAACTGGTCGTAGAAACGGAGGTCGCGCCGCACGTCGAGGAGCCCGGAGCGGGGAGGCGGATGCTTCCCTGTCCGGGAGAGGCCGGGAGAGGAGAGTCCGGCAGAGAGGAGCGGTGCGCGATGAGGCTGGTACTGCAGGAGTTCGTGTCGCTGGACGGCGTCTCCCAGGGGCCGGGCTCCCCGGACGAGGACACCAGCGACGGATTCACCGGGGGCGGCTGGTTCGTGCCGCATCTGGACGAGACGTTCGAGCGGGTGGCCGCCGACTGGCTCGGCAGGGCGGACGCGTTCCTGTTCGGCCGCCGTACGTACGAGAACTTCGCCCGGGACTGGCCGGAGATGACCGACCACCCGAACGCCCGCATCCTGAACGGCTCACCGAAGTACGTCGCCTCCCGGACCCTCACCGGGGCCGGGTGGGCGCCGACCACGATCCTGTCCGGTGACGTCCCCGCGCAGGTCGCCGCGTTGAAGCGGCAGCCCGGCCGTGAGCTCCAGATCCACGGCAGTGCCCGGCTCGGCCACTGCCTGCTGAGCGCCGGTCTGGTCGACGAAGTGCGCCTCGCGATCGCCCCCGTCGTGGTGGGCCGGGGACGGCGGCTGTTCCCGGACGGCGGCACCCCCGTCGGCCTGCGCCTGCTGCACCACGGGACGACCCCGCGCGGCGTCGCGGTGCACGTCTACGAGCCGACGGGCCGTCCGGAGTACGGGACGTACGGGGGCTGACACCCGGAGGCCGGCCCTCGTACGCCCCGTCCCGGGGGCCGGTCAGCCGGTGAAGCCCCCGTCGCTCAGCGCCTTCTCGATGCGGGCGCGGTGGTCCGCCTCCCAGGCGTCGAGGGACTCCTCGGCCTCCTTGGCGAGCCTCGCCCGCGAAGCCGTGAGGATCTCCTCCTGGCGGGCGGCGGGGGTGACGACGACGCCCTCCTCGTCCGCGACAACGATGTCGCCCGGGTGCACCAGCACGCCGCCGACGCGGGCCGGCTCACCGAGTGCGCCGATCTTCTTCTTCGTGCCGGGGATCGGGATGACGCCGCGTGAGAAGACCGGGAAGCCGGCCTCGCGCACCTCGTCGAGGTCGCGGATGACACCGTCGACGACGAAGGCCGCGACGCCCCGGCGCTGGGCGACGGCGCACACGTTGCCGCCGGCCAGCGCGTAGTCCACGTCGCCCGACTCGACGACGATGACCGAGCCGGGCTCGGCGCGGTAGATCGCGGCGTGCAGCATCAGGTTGTCGCCGGGCTCGCACCGCACGGTGTAGGCCGGTCCCGCGATCCGCGGGGAGTTCCACAGCGGGCGGATGCCGATGTCCATGATCTGCTCGCGGCCCAGCAGGTCGGCCAGGGTGGTGGGGGGAATGTCCTTGAAAGCGGCGTTCATTGGCGTCTCTGTTCCTTTGTGCGGCGAGTCGGCCGGCAGGGGGCCGGCCGTGGTCTTCACCAGACCGTGAGGGCGGTGTTCCCGGTTGACATCATGGTCGGAGTCCGAGTCGTGCGGGAGGTCGCCTTGCTCACACTGCGGGATATCGCCGAGGACCCCGGCGTCCTGACGCGCCGTCTGGAGCCGTCTGACGGTACGGCGGTCGTCCTCCGCCCGCTCGTCCCCACCGACGCCGAGCGGCTGGCGCACTTCCTGGAGTGCTTGTCGGCCGAATCGAGGCGTCTCAGCACGTTCGACGGGTACGGCATCGCGGCTGCCCGGGAGCTGTGCGACGCGATCGCGCGGTACGACAAACTCCGGCTGGTGCTGGAGGACGTGCCCTCCTCCCGGATCGTCGGTCTCCTCGAACTCGCTCTCGCCCTCACCCCCGCCGACATCGCGCGGTACGGGGAAGCGGGCGTGCTCCTCGACGAACTGACCGACTGCCGCTTCGGCCCCACTCTGGCCGACGACCACCAGGGACGAGGGGTGGGAACCCTGGCCCTGCCTCTCGTGTGGGAGGCCGTACGGACGCTCGGCAGGTCGAGGGTCATCCTGTGGGGCGGCGTCCTCGCCGGCAACGCCCGCGCCATCCGGTACTACGAGAAGAACGGCTTCCGGTCCTTCGGCTCCTTCGTCGGGGCGGACGGTTCGCGCTCGCTCGACATGATGCTCGATCTCCGCGAGGCGCCGGACCGCGCGCCGGACCCGCCAAGTCCACAGGCGTGACGCCGAAGCCCATGAGCAGTCCTCCGGCGGCCGGCCGGCCCGCCCGCACCTCCGCGCCGACCGTCGTCTCGTCATGCGGGACGCAATTGCTCACATGGCGGACGGATCGCTAACGTCCGGAGCCATGACCGAACTCGTGGATGTCCCGCCGTTCGCGCGGGTCGAAGAGCTGGAAGGTCTGCCGGGGCGCGTGGTCCTGGCGGACGTGAGGTGGTATCTGGACGGGCGCTCGGGGCGTGCCGCGTACGAGGGGGGACACCTGCCGGGCGCGGTCTTCGCGGACCTCGACCACTGGCTGACCGGCCCGCCCACGACGGTGGGCGGCCGCAACCCCCTTCCCGCGCCGGAGCTGTTCGCCGAGGGCATGCGGGAGCTGGGCATCGGCGACGACGACATCGTGGTGGCCTACGACGACCAGGGCGGGGTCATCGCGGCCCGGCTGGTGTGGATGCTCCGGGTCACCGGGCGCCGTGCGGCGATCCTCGACGGCGGTCTCGCCGCCTACCTCGATGCCCACCCCGGCTCCCTGCGGACAGACGAACCGAGGCCGGAGGAGGGCGAGTTCTCCGTACGCCCCTGGCCCGCGGAGGCACTGGTGGGGGCCGACGACCTGGTGGGGCCGGAGGTCCTGACCGTCGACGCCCGCAACCGGGACCGCTTCGTCGGCGCGCAGGACCCGGTCGACCCCCGCCCGGGCCACGTGCCCGGCGCCGCGAACGTCCCCTGCCGGGAGAACCTGGACGGGCTCGGCCGGCTACTGCCCGTCCAGACCGTCCGGGACAACTTCGCCGCCGGCGGCGTGGACGCGGACACCGCGTCGAAGGTCGTCTCCTACTGCGGCTCGGGCGTGACGGCCTGCCACAACCTCCTGACCCTGGAGCACACCGGGCTCGGCCGGGGCCGGCTCTACGTCGGCGGCTGGTCCGCCTACAGCCGCGACGAGACCCGCCCGGTGGAGACCGGACCCGCCCGCTGGGACGGGAGGACTCCGGCTCCGGCGCGTACGTGACGGGGTGGGGCGGGACGGTGTGAAACCGTCCCGCCCCACCCCGTCGCCCGACTTCCGCTACCGCACCGGGGTGAAGTCGCGGGCCCCGATGAACTCGGGGCGGCGCACCGGGGCCTGGAAGGGCTCCTGTGCCGGGTTCTCCACGCTGTTGAAGACGATGAAGACGTTGCTGCGCGGGAACGGGGTGATGTTGTCACCCGACCCGTGCATCGCGTTGCAGTCGAACCAGGTCGCCGAACCCGCCCTGCCCGTGAAGAGCTTGATGCCGTGCGCGTCGGCCATCCGGGTCAGGGCCTCGTCGGACGGGATGCCCGCGTCCTGCATCTGGAGGGACTTCTTGTAGTTGTCGGCCGGCGTCTCGCCCGCGCAGCCGAGGAACGACCGGTGCGAACCGGGCATGATCATCAGCCCGCCGTTGGTGTCGTGGTTCTCGGTCAGCGCGATCGAGACGGAGACGGTCCGCATGTTCGGCAGGCCGTCCTCCGCGTGCCAGGTCTCGAAGTCCGAGTGCCAGTAGAAGCCCGAGGCGCCGAAGCCCGGCTTCACGTTGATCCGGGACTGGTGCACGTACACGTCCGAGCCGAGGATCTGCCGGGCCGCGCCCACCAGCCGCTCGTCGGAGACCAGCCGGGCGAACACCTCGCTGATCCGGTGCACTTCGAAGACGGAACGCACCTTCCGGGACTCCGGCTCGACGATCGACCGCGCGTCCGCGCCGATCGCCGGATCGGCGATCAGCCGCTCCATCTCGGCGCGGTAGCCGGAGACTTCGTCCGGAGTGAGCAACTGGTCGACGGCGAGGAAGCCGTCCCGCTCGAAGGTGAGGAGACTCTGTACGGGTACGGGCCCCGGGGCGCCCGGCGCGGACCAGACGACCGGGTCCCGGCGGGGAGTGATCGTCTCGGCGGCACCGCGCGAGGGGTACAGATCGGTGCGCGCGTAGGTGGTCATGGTCAGCCCTCCTCGGTCAGCAGCGGGTAGACGCCGTTCTCGTCGTGGTCCTCCCGTCCGGTGACGGGCGGGTTGAAGACGCAGACGCAGTGGAAGTCGGTCTTCGGCCGGAGCGTGTGGTGCTCGTGACCGTTGAGCAGGTACATGGTGCCGGGGGTGATCCAGTGCTTCTCACCGGTGTCGTCGTTGGTGAGTTCGGCCTCCCCCTGGGTGCACAGGACGGCCTCGATGTGGTTCGCGTACCACATCGACGTCTCGGTGCCCGCGTACAGGATGGTCTCGTGGAGCGAGAAGCCGACCTTCTCCTTGGCGAGCACGATGCGCTTGCTCTCCCAGGTGCCGGAGGCGGACTTCACGTGCCGGTCGGTGTTCTCGATGTCGCTGAACGAACGGACGATCACGGTGGTGTGGTGCCTTTCTCTGCGGCGATGTGCCCAGCGCCCCGGCCGGCAAGGGGTGGCCGGTGAGGCGCTCGGTGCCCGCCTGCCGGAAGTCCCGGTCCCAGGCGGGTGGTTCATGGTGGAACGGGCCGGTCAGGCGGCCGTCTCGCGGACGGACCGGGCCAGCGTGCGCAGCCCTTCGTCCAGTTCCTCGGGGGTGATGGTCAGCGGCGGCAGCAGCTTCACGACCTCGCTCTGCGGGCCCGAGGTCTCCAGCAGCAGCCCGAGCTCGAAGGCGCGCGCGGTGACCGCAGAGGCGCGCGCCGGGTCGGTGAACTCCAGCCCCCACACGAGGCCCCGGCCCCGGAAGGAGGCGGTGGGCTCCTCGGCGCAGAGGGAGAGCAGGGTCTGCTCCACCTGCTCGCCGCGGGCCTTCGTCTGCCGCTCCATGTGGCCGTCCGCCCAGTAGGCGTCGAGCGCGGCGGCGGCGGTGACGAACGCGGGGTTGTTGCCGCGGAAGGTGCCGTTGTGCTCGCCGGGCTCCCAGACGTCCAGCTCGGGGGTGAACAGGCAGAGGGACATGGGCAGTCCGTAGCCGCTGATGGACTTCGACAGGGTGACGATGTCCGGGACGATGCCCGCCTCCTCGAAGGAGAAGAAGGCGCCGGTACGCCCGCAGCCCATCTGGATGTCGTCGACGATCAGCAGCATGTCCTGCCGGTGGCACAGCTCCTGGAGCGCGCGCAGCCACTCGGCGCGGGCGACGTTGATGCCGCCTTCGCCCTGGACGGTCTCCACGATCACGGCGGCGGGCTTGTTCAGACCGGAGCCCTGATCCTCCAGCAGCCGCTCGAACCAGAGGAAGTCGGGGACCTGGCCGTCGAAGTAGTTGTCGAACGGCATCGGCGTGCCGTGCACCAGCGGGATGCCCGCACCGGCCCGCTTGAACGCGTTGCCGGTCACGGCGAGCGAGCCGAGCGACATTCCGTGGAAGGCGTTGGTGAAGGAGACCACGGACTCGCGGCCCTTCACCTTGCGCGCCAGTTTCAGTGCGGCCTCGACCGCGTTGGTACCGGTGGGGCCCGGGAACATCACCTTGTACGGCAGGTCGCGCGGGCGCAGGATCACGTTCTGGAAGGTCTCCAGGAAGGCGCGCTTGGCGGTCGTCGCCATGTCCAGGCCGTGGGTGATGCCGTCCCGCTCGATGTAGTCGAGCAACGCCCGTTTCAGGACGGGGTTGTTGTGGCCGTAGTTGAGCGATCCGGCACCGGCGAAGAAGTCCAGGTAGGTGTGGCCGTCCTCGTCGGTCAGCCGGGCGCCCCGCGCGTGGTCGAACACGGCGGGCCAGCTCCGGCAGTAGCTCCGGACCTCGGACTCCAGGGTCTCGAAGACGCTCAGGGCGGGCGGGGTGATGGTCACGGCGGTCTCCTGAGGGTTGGGGGGACACGGGGATGGTGGCGCGAGGGGGGCCGGCTGCCGCGGAAGCGCGGCGCAGCGGCTTCGCCGGGGGCCGGCGCGCTGTCGGGCCGACGCCCCCGCCGGGCGGGGGTGGTGTTCCGTCAGCTGCCGAACGGACCGATGCTGTACAGGACTTCGGGAAGATGCGTGTCCTCGGGGAACAGCTCCCCGGCGAAGAGCACCTCGCGTTCCAGCCCCACGTCGTGGCGCTGCGCGTACGAGGTGAAGAGCCGGTTCGAGGCGGTGTTGTCGGGCGTGACGGTCGTCTCCACCGCGACCAGCCCCTGCTCGGCGGCGACCCGCTCGGTCAGCGCGTCCAGCAGGGCTGCGGCCAGCCCCCGGCCCCGGTACGCACCGTCGACCGCCACCTGCCAGACGACGAGCGTCTGCGGGCGGTCCGGGCGTATGTAACCGGTCACGAAGGCGACCGGCTCGCCGTGCTCGTCCCGGGCGACCACCGAGGTCGCCGCGAAGTCGCGGCACCAGAGCAGGTAGCTGTACGAGGAGTTGAGATCGAGGACTTCGGAGTCGCGGGCGATCCGCCACAGCGCGGCCCCGTCCTCCACACGTGGCGCGTCCACGGTGAGGAATGCGCTCGGCGCATGCGGCGCATTGAGGTCGGCGGAGTCGATTCGGGCACGGGCAAGGTCTGCTGGTGCGGCGCTCATGCCAGGGAATTTACCCAGCAAATTTCGTAATCGCATCGCCGGAAAGGGTTGGGTGGCGGAGGCATACGTGTTATCACGCGAGTGCGAGCCGACCCGGCAGCGTGGGTCTTTTCTGGCGGTTCATGGTGTATTTATCCGACATAACGACTCCATTGTGGAGTCCGTCACAGCCCCGTAACTCCCTTGACCCGCATGCGGAACGCGCCTCCGGGCGCCTCCCGGATCTCCGCGTTTACCTGCTGGGAACCCGGGCACAAGAATGCGGGGAGCTGCTTATCCGTAACCAGCTCCCCGCATTCATTGAATTCGGTTCGTCGAAGAATTCGTTCGTCGGGCGTGGAGCATGTGGAGAATGCGCCGCGCCCCGTGAATCAAGCGCTCGGCCAGGTTTCCTCGACGGCCTTGCGGGCAGCTTCAAGATCGACCTGCCGGCCGGCCTCGGCCAGCGCCGAACCCAGCGCCGCGAGGGAGGCGAGGACCGCTCCGCGCGTCGCGTCCACCCCGTAGTGATTGACCCGGACCATCTCCTTGGACAGCGCCCCGCCGCCCGCGATCAGCGGCAGCGAGGGCTCCGCGAGCAGCGCCCGCGCCACCAGCGCCGAGGCGTCCACCCCGTCCGGCACGCGCAGCGTCGTGGCGACCGGCGCGGCGTCGCGCGCCTCGTGGACGTACGGCGTCAGCCCGCCGCCCAGCGCGAGCGCACCTGCCCGGGTGGCAGCGGCGGCGGCCGCGTGACGGGCCATGACGGCCTCCAGGCCCTCCGCCTCGATCCGCTCGGCGCACGCCTCCAGCGCCAGCATCTCCAGCTGCGCCGGGGCGTGCAGCAGCGCCTTGCGGCCACCGTCGATCCAGCGCTGCTTCCAGTCCAGCAGGGAGAGGTAGGAGTGGCGCGGCGCCTGCGGGTTGGCGGCGATCCGCTCCCAGGCGCGCGCGCTCACCGAGACGGCCGAGACGCCCGCCGGGCCGCCCATCGCCTTCTGCGCGCCGATCACGCACAGGTCCACGCCCCAGGCGTCCGGCAGCAGCGGCTCGGCGCCCACCGAGGCCACCGCGTCCAGCATGAAGAGGGCGCCGTGGGCCCGGACGACCTCGCCGATCCCGGCGACCGGGTTGGTGTTCCCGGTCGCGGCCTCCGCGTGCACCAGCGAGACGAAGTCGATCTCCGGGTGCTCGGCCAGGGCGGCGGCGACCTGCTCGGCGGTGACGGCCGTGTGGAACGGCACCACGAGGTCGACGACCTCGGCGCCGCAGTCGCGCAGCCAGTTCCCGAAGGTCTGGCCGTACGGGCCGGTGACGACGTTGAGCGCGGTCGTACCGGGGCGGGCGGCGCCCCGGATGCAGCCCTCCAGGGGCAGCAGCGCCTCGCCCTGCATGATCACCACGTCCTGCTCGGTGGCGAGAAGACCGGCCACCCGCTTCTCGATGGCCGCGAAGTGCGTGGCGGTGAGCGGGGCGAGGTCGAGGAAGGGGTGCGTCACGGTGGTGCTCTCTCCGGTTCGGTCAGTCGTTCTGCGGGCCTGTGTACGAACAGATGCGGGCCTGTGTACGAACAGCGCTCGGTCCGAGAGTACCGACCGCCTCGTACAGTGCCGCACATGAGCGATCACAGCGACCAGCGCGACCACCGCGACCGGGACCGGCGCGTGCTGCGGGTGAGGGGACGGGTGCTCGTCGGCCCGGACGAGGTGCGGGACGAACTGTGGGCCGTGGACGGCCGGATCACCTACGAGCGGCCCCCGGGCGCGGACCGGGCGGACACCGTCGAGGGCTGGGCGCTGCCCGGCCTGGTCGACGCGCACTGCCATGTCGGCCTCGACCGTCACGGCCCCGTCGACGCGGCCACCACCGAGAAGCAGGCGCTCACCGACCGGGAGGCCGGCGCGCTGCTGCTCCGCGACGCCGGATCACCCTCCGACACCCACTGGACCGACGACCGGGAGGACCTGCCGAAGATCATCAGGGCCGGCCGCCACATCGCCAGGACCCGCCGCTACATCCGCAACTACGCCCACGAGATCGAGCCCGGCGACCTGGTCGCGTACGTCGCGCGCGAGGCCCGCCGGGGCGACGGCTGGGTGAAGCTGGTCGGCGACTGGATCGACCGGGAGGTGGGCGACCTCACCCCCTGCTGGCCACGCGGGGAGGTGGAGGCCGCGATCGCCGAGGCCCACCGGCTCGGCGCCCGGGTCACCGCGCACTGCTTCGCCGAGGACTCACTGCGCGATCTGGTGGAGGCCGGCATCGACTGCGTCGAGCACGCCACGGGCCTCACCGAGGACACCGTCCCGCTCTTCGCCGAGCGCGGGGTGGCGATCGTACCGACCCTGGTCAACATCGCCACCTTCCCGCACCTGGCGGACGGCGGCGAGGCCAAGTTCCCGCGCTGGTCCGCACATCTGCGCCGGCTCCACGCCCGCCGCTACGACACCGTACGCGCGGCGTACGACGCGGGCGTCCCGGTCTTCGTCGGTACGGACGCGGGCGGCTCGCTCCCGCACGGCCTGGTGGCCGCCGAGGTCGCCGAACTGGTCAAGGCCGGCATCCCGCCCCTGGAAGCGCTCGGCGCGACCACCTGGGCGGCGAGGCGCTGGCTCGGCCGCCCGGGCCTGGACGAGGGCGCCCCCGCCGACCTGGTCGTCTACGGCGAGGATCCGCGTACCGACGTACGGGCCCTGGCCGCGCCCCGCCACGTGGTGCTGGGCGGCCGGGTGGTGGGCTGACGCCGCCCAGGTGGTGTCCGGCGGATCACGGGACCCGGAACGCCCGCCGGTAGGCGCCGGGGGTCGTGCCCGTCCCGGAACGGAAGCGGCGGCGCAGGTTGACCGCGGAGGTGAGACCGACGCGGGTCGCGATCGCCTCGACCGGCAGGTCCGTCTCCTCCAGCAGGGTGCGGGCCGCGGCCACCCGCCGGGCGAGCAGCCACGCACCCGGGCTCGTGCCGAGCTGGTCGGAGAAGCGCCGGGCCAGGGTGCGGGGCGAGACGCCGAGGTACCCGGCCAGGTCGTCCACCGACAGCGGTCCGCCGAGGTGCTCGTCGGCCCATCGGAGCAGGCCGTCGAGCGCGTCGCCGGGCGGTGGGGGCGGCGCGTGCGGAGCCTGACCGGCCTCGCGGTGCGGCGGCAGCACCATGTGCCGCGTGAGCAGAGCGGCGTACGCGGCCCCATGGTCGTTCCGGACCAGGTGCAGGCAGAGGTCGAAGCCCGCGCCCGCGCCGGCGCTGGTGGCGACGTCGCCGTGATCCGCGTAAAGCCTGTCCGGAGGGTCAGGTCCTTTCTGTCCAAAGGGCGTGTCCCCGGCTAGCGCGCGGGCGCCTCGGTACCCACGGCGCCAGGTACGTGCCCCAGGGCGCGCAGGATCCGGGCCAGGTCGCCGGGTGCGGCGGTGAGGCGGACGGGGGTCCCCGCGTCGTCCAGCTCGGCGACGTGCCACCCGCTGGAAACCTCGTCCCCGTCCTCGCCCCGGACCCGCCGCACGCGCACCACGGTCAGCCGCTCCACCGGCACCCGCTTCACCCCGAACCGCCCTGGACCCGCGTGCGGAGCCACCGCGAGCACCTCGCCTCCGCCCAGCACCACATGGGTGCCGAAGTGGTACGGGTTGTACTCGGTGGCCTCCAGGAAACGGGCGGGCAGGAACACCTCCTCCGCGTCGGCACCGTCCGCCCCCTCGGGCCCGTCGGACCCGTCGGCCCCCTCGGGCCCGTCGGCCCCCTCGGCCCCCTCGGACCCGTCTGCGCCGGAGGGCCCGGGCGGCCGGACGCGGGTGGTGCGGAAGGCGAGGACGAGGAGCCCCACCGACACCGCCGTACCAACCACGGTCCACGCGGTCGTCGCGGGGGAGCCGAGCGGGTCCGTGGGGTGCAGGACGCAGAGCGGCAGGAGCCACAGGGCGGTCACGGAGAGCGCCCCCGCGAAGGGGAGGGCCGAGGGGAGTACCTCGTCGTCCGGCAGCCGGCGGGCACGCACCCGCTGTACGACAAGGGCGACGGGGTAGCAGGCGCCGAGCGCGAGCGCCACCGCGATGGCGAGCAACTGCCCTGCCGGAGCGCGGTGTTCATTCCAGTTCCCGTGTCCGCCGGTGAACGCCCTCGGGAAGCCGCGCCAGAAGGTCACCTCAAGGCGGTCGCCGGGCCCGTAGGCGCCGGCCATGTCGTGGGACACGCGAATGCGCCGGGTCCCTCCACCGGCCGACACGTAGAGCGAGTTGTACTTGCGGCGCTCGTGGAAGTCCGTGCGCACCACCACTCCCGGGAGCGTGGAGAGGCACTCGTCGCGATTCGCGGCTGGTGTGGCGGCGGTGCACGGGACGACCGCCCGCCAAGCGCGTTCGTCCGCGAGGGAGTTCGGTACGGCCCAGAGGGCGACGACCACCGCCACGACGAGCAGCGGAACGCTCCAGGCGATCGGCCCGAACAGGAGGTGCCCGCCGCTGCGCGCGGTGATGACGTGCAGGTGCTCCGGTTCGGCGGGAGCCCCGTAACGGCGGCGCAGTGTCCGCAACTCCGCCACCTTCGCGTCGAATTCCGGGTCGGCGGTCCGGTAGCTCCGGGGCTGGGGCAGGTTGCGGACGTGCCCGTCGCGCAGCAGAAGACTGACCCGACGTCGTTCCTGGTAGCGGGAGTTGACGTGAATCCGGTGGACGCGCACGGCCACCACGTCCTGCCACGGCACGTTCCGGCGCCGCAGCGGAGTCCGGTAGCGCACTCCGTCCGCGCCGGCGTGCACGACGGGGGCGGCGCCTCCGAGTCCGACGGGCGACCACGCTCTGCCGGATTCGGGACGGTGGGCCGGCCGCGGATCATCGCTCATACGCACAGCTTGCCACCGGCCCGATCCGCGCTCTTGTCCAGGCTGCGGCAGTGTTCGGGGCCGTAACCTTGCCGACTTCCGCCCCTGGTGCGGGCGGTGTCACCGGCGGCAGCCGGGGCCACCGCGCTGACGCGGGTGCCGCGTTGACAGACAGTAACGATCGGGCGGCCCGCTCGTTGAAATTGCTCGATCCGTACCCCCAAGCCCCCGGAGCCTGAACTGCGTTCGGTGAAACGGGTGACTCCGAGGAACGTACGTGCCGCCAGATTCGAATACATACGCTAAAACCCCCCTTTGGGGTGAACTAGCGTCAGGTATCGGCCAGTTCACCCTTCGTGCGTAAAGATTCACGGAGTCGAGGCCACCGGCGCACGCGATGTCCCCCATTGGACGGTGCCGGTGGCTCCATGTCTCTTGTGGGGGTTCCACCATCTTGAACAGCAACACCTTCCGTCTCGCTGCCCTGGCGGTCGCCGCCGCTCCCGTCGCCCTGTTCGCCGCGTTCCCCGCGCAGGCCGCAGCTCCGGCGACGACGGGCTCGGACGAGGGCAAGGCGAGCGCGGTCGTGCTCCGGACGGCGCTCGACGTCTCGCTCGCCAACAAGACCGTCGACGTGCCGCTCAAGGCCACGCTCAACGAGGTCAACGCCCCCGAGAGCGCCGAGAAGACCGCGCTCTCCGTGAGGCTGGACGGCGTGGCCGGTCCGGTCCAGGTGCTGCGGGCCGACGTCGCGACCTCGGGCGCCACGGTCGACGAGCGCCGCGCGGAGGGGCACAGCAACCTCGTCAAGGCCCGGGTGCAGGTTCCCGGCCTGCCGTTCCTCCCGCTCATCGACGTCGAGAAGGTCACCTCGAAGGCCGTCTGCGAGGTCGGCAGGAGGCCGGTCGCGTCCTCGAACGTCCTCGGGCACGTGACGGTCCTCGGCAAGCGGGTCACGCTCACCGCGGGCGGCCGGACCGAGGTGGACCTGCCCAAGGTCGGCAAGGTGACCCTCGACCTGTCGAAGACCAGCACCACCTCGAAGACCGCCGCCGCGGCCGCGCTTCAGCTGCGGATCTCCCTCAACCCGGGCGAGCTCAACGTCGCGGATGTCCAGGGTGAGCTGACCCTCGCGGAGGCGACCTGCAGCACGCCGGGCTCCGGCCACGGCGGCTCCGGCGGCGGTTCCGGCCACGGCGGTTCGGGTAACGGCGGTACCGGCAACGGCGGTTCCGGCCACGGTGGTTCGGGTGACGGCGGTTCCGGCCACGGTGGTTCCGGCAATGGCGGGCACAGTGACGGCGGTTCGGACGGCGGCGGCTCCGACGACGGCGGTACGGACGACGGTGGCGCGACGACCGGCGACAGCGGTACGACGGGCGACACCGGCTTCACGGAAGGCGGGTACGAGGACAGCGGCGCGAGCGGTGACGGCTCCACGGGCGACACCGCCACCAGCGGTGCCACCACCGGCGACACCGGCTCCGAGGACAGCACCTCCGGCACCACCGGCGACACCGGCTCCACGGACAGCACCTCCGGCACCTCCGGCGGCAGCGGCGACGTGAAGACGCAGACCGGGACCGACAACTCCCCGGCCACCGTCTCCGGGGACGACCTCGCGGAGACCGGCAGCAGCTCCAGCACCCCGCTCATCGCGGGCGGCGCGGCCCTGCTGCTGGCGCTCGGCGCGGGAGCGACCGTCCTCGCCCGCAGGCGCGCCCGGGATTGACCGGACCGCCACCGGGCAGAGGGTCCGCGACCGGCCGCCGTAAGGGCGGGGGACGGCCGGGCATGGCTGATCCGGGATCCGGGATCCGGGATCCGGGCCGGGCCGGGCACGCGGCCCGGCCGGTCCGCACGCTCAGGCGGGCGCGCGGACCGGCCGTACCGTCCGCGGACGACCACGGCCCTCGCTCACCCCGCCCCCACCGGCAGCGCCTGGAGGGCCAGGTCCAGCGCCTGGAGGAAGCGGTTCGTCGTCACCCGGTCCCGGACCGCGAGCCGCAGCCAGTCCGGTCCGAGCCCCGGGAAGGTGTCCCCGCGCCGGGCCGCGAACCCCAGGGAACGCAGCCCCTCCCGCAGCTCGGCCGCACCCTCGAGGCGGATCAGCACGAACGGCCCCTGGGCCGGGGCCACCACCTCGATCTCGCCGAACTCAGCGATGCCCGCCAGCAGATGGGCCCGGTCCACCGCGATCCGGTCCGCCGCGCAGGCCGCCTCCGCCAGCGCGCGCGGCTCCATGCACGCCTCGGCCGCCGCCAGCGCAGGCGAGGAAACCGGCCAGAGCGGCTGCGCCTCCTCCAGCAGGGCGATCACCCCTGGGTCGGCCAGCACGTAGCCGATCCGCAGCCCCGCCAGCCCCCACGTCTTGGTGAGGCTGCGCAGCACGACGAGGCCCGGGATGTCCGTACGCCCGCAGAGCGCCTCGCGCTCCCCGGGCACCGCGTCCATGAACGCCTCGTCGACCACCAGGGTCCGCCCCGGTCTCGCCAGCGCCTCCAGCACACCGGCGGGGTGCAGCACGGACGTCGGGTTGGTCGGATTGCCGACGACCACCAGGTCGGCGTCCTCCGGCACCATCGCCGGGTCCAGCCGGAACCCGTCCTCCGCCCGCAGGACGACCCGCCCCACCTCGTGCCCGGCCGCCCGCAGCGCCGCCTCCGGCTCCGTGAACTGCGGGTGCACCACGACCGGCCGCCGGGCCGGCAGCGCCCGGGCGATCAGCACGAACGCCTCGGCCGCCCCCGCGGTGAGCAGCACCCGGCTCACCGGGAGGCAGTGCCGGGCGGCGACGGCGGCCCGCGCCGCACGGCCGTCGGGGTAGGCGGCGAGTCCGCCGAGGGAGGCCGCTATGCGTTCCCGCAGCCAGTGCGGCGGGGTGTTCGTCCGGACATTCACGGCGAGATCGGTCAGATGCCTGCCGCGTACCTCGGCGTCGCCGTGGTGACGCAGGTCGGGGCCGCCGCTCTCGATGTACCGCGTGGGGGGTGTCATGGCTGCCATGGTGGTGGGCGCGGCGCCTCCCGTCACCGGCGCAGCTGAAGATTCCGCTTCCGGGAGAACCGCGCGCGGTCCGCTCCGCCGGGCCACCGCGCACGTGGCCCGCGCCGATTTCGTCTTCGGGACCACCAGTTCGTCCGCCGCGCAGAGCGCCGCCGCCTCCGCCACCGAGACCGTACCGACCAGCGCGGCGACCGCCTCGGACGCCCCGGGCACCGGTACCCGGGTCAGCTCCGCCGCCGACCGGCCGCGCAACGGCACCCCGAGCCGTGCCGCCGCCGCGACGATGCCGGGCTCCGCGGTCTTCGCCTCGACAGTGGCCAGTTCGACCACGTCGGCGACCGCGAGGCCCGCCGTCCGCAGCACCTGTTCGATCAGCGCGGACACCTCCTCGCCGGGGACACCCCGGCGGGCGCCCACACCGACGACGAGACCCGCCCCGGCGACGGGTGCGGGGGATGGGTCTGCGGCCCCTGCGCTTGCGGTCACGGACAGTCCTTTCGTACGGGCCGCCACCGCCGGGAGTCCTCGGGACACCCGGCGGTGGCGTACGGCGCTCCTGCGGAGATTACGGAGACGGATGAGATGGCGGGGACGACAGAGACGGTGGAGACGGGGGAGATCTCGGAGACGGCGGAGATGCGGGCAACCGGCCCGATCGGCTAGCAAGGGCCCATGGCGGTGTTCGTCGCGCTCGGCGCGTTCCTGATGACTCTGGCCGGCGGCTGGGTCGCGCAACGCGTCACCGACCGCCGCCACCTGGTGCTCGGCTTCGCCGGCGGGCTGATGCTCGGCGTGGTCGGTCTCGACCTCCTGCCGGAGGCGATCGATGCGGCGGGGCGGCCCGTGGCGGGGGTGCCCGCCGCCCTGCTGTTGTTCGTGGGGGGCTTTCTGCTGGCCCATCTGGTGGAGCGCCTGCTCGCCGTGCGCCAGGCGGCACACGGGGCGGGCGAAGAGCGCGTGCCCCAGGTCGGGCTGACGGCGGCGGCCGCGATGGTGGGCCACAGCCTGATGGACGGGGTCGCGCTCGGCGCCGCCTTCCAAGTCGGCGCCGGCATGGGGGCCGCCGTCGCGCTCGCCGTCATCACCCACGACTTCGCCGACGGATTCAACACCTACACCCTTACCAGTCTCTACGGGAACAATCGCCGCAAGGCGTTCTTGATGCTCTTCGCGGACGCGATCGCCCCGATCGTGGGCGCGGCGACCACCCTCGTGTTCACTCTTCCGGAGGAATTGCTCGGCGCGTATCTCGGTTTCTTCAGCGGGGCGTTGCTCTACCTCGCCGCCGCCGAGATCCTCCCCGAGGCCCACCACGACCACCCGGCCCGTTCCACCGTGCTCTGCACGATCTGCGGAGTCGGCTTCATCTGGCTGGTCGTCGGCATCGCGGACTGAGCGAACCGGCCCGCAGCTCCCTCCGCCGTGGAGCGGACCCTCCGCCATCGGGGGAGAGGGCCCGCGGCGCCGTACGGAACGGCCCTCAGCGCACCGCCCCGCACCGCTCGACGAACCGCCGGGCCGTCCCCGGCGCCCCCGCCCAGTGCGTGTGCAGATAGCTCGCGTGCACCCCGCCCCGGACGAAGCCCTCCACCCGGCGTTCCGGCAGGTGCATCCCCCAGGCCGGTACGGGCCCCGAGCCCGGCTCCAGCACCGTCCGGTGGAACTCGTGGCCGCGCACCCGGGTCCCGGCCGCGGCGAGCGAGCTGTCCGCGACCGCGACCGCCTCCCGGTAACCGAGCGTCAGGCGCCCCGACATCCGGGCGCTCGCGTCCAGCACCCCGCACATCGGCCGGCCGTCCAGCTCGCGCGCCAGGTAGAGGAGCCCCGCGCACTCCGCCGCCACCGGCGCCCCGCTCTCCGCGAGGGCGGTGACCGCCCGGCGCAGCGGTTCGTTGGCCGACAGCTCGGGGGCGTACACCTCGGGGAAACCGCCGCCTATGACCAGCCCCGCCGTGTCCTCGGGGAGCTTCTCGTCGTGGAGCGGGTCGAAGGGGACGACATCCGCGCCCGCCGCCGTGAGCAGCTCGGCGTGTTCGGCGTACGCGAACGTGAACGCCGCCCCGCCCGCCACGGCGACGACCGGCCGCCGCCCGGAGGGGGCGTACGACTCCGGCTCCCACGCCTCGGCGGTCAGCGGGGGAGCGGTCCGGGCCAGTGCCAGCAGCGCGTCCATGTCGCAGCCGGCCCGCACGCGTTCGCCCATCGCCGCCACCGCGTCCACGGCGTCGGTGCGCCGCTCGGCCACCGGCACCAGCCCCAGGTGGCGCGACGGGGTCTCCACCTGCGCGGCCCGCCGCAGCACCCCGAGCACCGGCAGCCCGGACTCCTCCAGGGCGTCCCGCAGCAGCATCTCGTGCCGGTCGGAGGCCACCTTGTTCAGGATCACCCCGCCGATCCGCACCCCGGGGTCCCAGGCCGCGAACCCGTGCACCAGGGCAGCCACCGACCGCGACTGGGAGGAGGCGTCGACCACCAGCACCACCGGTGCCCGCAGCAACTTCGCCACCTGCGCCGTCGACGCCAGCTCGCCCCGGCCCGAGGCCCCGTCGAAGAGACCCATCACGCCCTCGACCACCGCCAGGTCGCACCCCGCCGACCCGTGCGCGAAGAGCGGCGCGATCAGGCCGGTCCCGCACATGTAGGCGTCGAGGTTGCGGCCCGGCCGGCCGGTGGCCAGCGCGTGGTAGCCCGGGTCGATGTAGTCGGGGCCCACCTTGTGGGGGGAGACGGCGAGCCCGCGCGCGGCGAAGGCGGCCATCAGCCCGGTCGCCACGGTGGTCTTGCCGCTGCCGGAGGCCGGCGCGGCGATCACGAGACGCGGTACACCGCCGGAAGTGCCGTGGGGAACACTCACCACTCGATGCCTCGCTGGCCCTTCTGACCCGCGTCCATCGGGTGCTTCACCTTCGACATGTCGGTCACCAGGTCCGCCGCGTCGAGCAGCGCCTGCGGTGCGTTGCGGCCGGTGATCACCACGTGCTGGGTGCCGGGACGGTTCCGCAGCGTCTCCACCACGTCCTCGGTGTCGATCCAGCCCCAGTGCAGCGGGTAGGCGAACTCGTCGAGCACGTACAGCTTGTACGTCTCGGCGGCGAGGTCGCGCTTGACCTGTGCCCAGCCCTCCCGGGCCTTCTCCTCGTTCGCCGTGTTGTCGTTCTCGCCGGAGGGCCCGCGCTGGACCCACGACCAGCCCTCGCCCATCTTGTGCCAGGCGACCGTGCCGCCCTCGCCGCTGGCCCCGAGGACCTTCAGCGCGTTCTCCTCGCCGACCTTCCACTTCGCCGACTTGACGAACTGGAACACCCCGATCGGCCACCCCTGGTTCCAGGCGCGCAGCGCCAGCCCGAACGCGGCCGTCGACTTCCCCTTGCCGATCCCGGTGTGGACCAGGAGGAGCGGACGGTTGCGGCGCTGACGGGTGGTGAGCCCGTCGTCCGGTACCGAAGTCGGCTGTCCCTGCGGCATTACGCGGCCCTCCCGGCTGCTCTGACATCCTTGACCAGCCCGGCGATCGAGTCGGCCCGCAGCTCGTCGAGCGTGACGGCGGTGCCTCCCAGATCGCGGGCGAGCTGTGCGGCGAGCCCGAGGCGTACGATCCCCGACTCGCAGTCCACCACGACGGACGCGGTCCCCTCGGCGGCGTGCAGCCTTCCCGCCCGCGTGGCCAGCGCCACCGGTTCCGGCCCACCGGTCGCCCGGCCGTCCGTCACCACCACGAGCAGCGGACGCCGCGAGGGATCGCGCATCCGCTCCACCCGCAGTACGTCGTGCGCCTTCAGCAGACCCGCGGCCAGCGGGGTACGCCCCCCGGTCGGCAGCGTCTCCAGCCGGGCCGCGGCCGCGTCCACCGACGAGGTCGGCGGCAGCACCAGCTCGGCGTCCCGCCCCCGGAACGTCACCAGGCCGACCTTGTCGCGCCGTTGGTACGCGTCGAGCAGCAGCGACAGCACCGCGCCCTTCACCGCGCTCATCCGCTGCCGGGCCGCCATCGACCCGGAGGCATCCACCACGAAGAGCACGAGGTTCCCCTCGCGCCCCTCCCGCGTCGCCTGCCGCAGATCGTCCCGGCGCACCACGAGCCCCCGCCCGGACCGGCCGCGCGCCCGCTGGTGCGGCGCGGCGGCCTGGACCGTCGCGGCCAGGTGCAGCTTAGTCAGAGCCCCCTCCGGACGTCGCGCGCCGGTCGTCCGGCCGTGCTCGGTACGCGCCCGGGACCGGCGTCCCGCCGCGCCCTCGCCGAGTCCGGGGACGCTCAGCATCTTCGTACGGAACGGCTCCGCCGCCGCGACCGGCTGCTGCTCACCGCCGGCCGGGGCGCCCGGGCCCTGCGGGGAACCCTGGCTCTCCGGGGAACCCTGGCTCTCCGGGGAGGACGAGGCCGGAGACCCGGGCGCCGACGCGTCCTCGGGGCCGCCTCCCTGCGGCGGCACTCCTCCGCCGGGGCCGCCCCCGTCGCCCGGCCCGTCGGGATCGGGATCGGAGTCCGGGTCCGGATCGGGCTCACCGTCACCGCTCCGCCCCTCGTCCCGCCGGTTCTCCTCCTCGGCGGCCTCCCGGAGCGTGTCGTCGAGCTTCTCCTCGTCGAGCCCCGGGGCGTCGAAGGGGTTGCGCCGCCGCCGGTGCGGGAGGGCCAGCAGGGCGGCCCGGCGCACGTCGTCGGCGGTCACCTCGTCGCGCCCGGCCCAGGCGGCCAGCGCGGTCGCGGTCCGGGCCATCACGATGTCCGCGCGCATCCCGTCGACCTCGAACGCGGCGCAGGTCGCGGCGATCCGCCGGAGCGCCCCGTCGCCGAGCACGACCCGGGGGAGCAGGGCGCGCGCCGCGGTGATCCGCTCGCGCAGCGCGCTCTCCTCTCCGGCCCACGCCGCCGCGAAGGCCGCCGGATCGTCGTCGTACGCCAGGCGCCGCCGCACGACCTCCACCCGCAGATCGGTGTCCCGGGACGCGGCCACCTCCACGGTCAGACCGAACCGGTCCAGCAGCTGCGGCCGCAGCTCGCCCTCTTCCGGGTTCATCGTGCCGACCAGCAGGAACCGCGCCGCGTGCCGTACGGAGACGCCCTCGCGCTCCACGTACGAGGCACCCATCGCCGCCGCGTCCAGCAGCAGGTCCACCAGGTGGTCGTGGAGGAGGTTGACCTCGTCCACGTAGAGGATGCCGCGGTGCGCGTCGGCGAGCAGACCCGGCTCGAAGGCCTTCACGCCCTCGGCGAGCGCCCGTTCGATGTCGAGGGCCCCGACCAGCCGGTCCTCGGAGGCGCCGACCGGCAGCTCCACCGTCCGCGCCGGCCGCGACGCACCGGGCGCCGCCGCGTGCGGACCGTCCGGGCACGCCGGGTCGGGGGACGCCGGATCGCAGGAGAACCGGCAGCCCGGCACCACCGCGACCTCGGGCATCAGCGCCGCCAGCGCCCGCACGGCGGTGGACTTCGCGGTGCCCTTCTCGCCGCGCACGAGCACCCCGCCGACCGCCGGTGACACGGCGTTCAGCAGCAGCCCGAGCCGCAGGTCGTCCTGGCCGACGATTGCGGTGAACGGATACGGCGTGCTCACAGGGCCTCCTGGATGGTGTCGGAAACGTTCGTGTGCGTCAGGGCAAGCGGTGCGGCAGGCGTCACGACAGGTGGTACGGACCCCACGTCGGCGCCCGCGCCCGGCAGCACCGGCGCGCCGGGGCCGACGAACGGCAGCCCCGCCGGGGCACCGCGCTCGATCAGTCGCCACAGGGCGTCGGTGTCCGCGTGCTCCTCGATCAGGTCGCCCAGCAGGTCCAGCTGCTCCTCGCGCAGCGCGGCGAAGCTGGTCTCCGGAGCGGCCGTGAACCTCCGCCCGGCTGCCCGGGCGACCTCCGTCAGGAAGGCCCGCCGGAACGCGTCGCTCTCCAGCGACCCGTGCCAGTGCGTCCCCCACACCTGGCCCACCCGGCAGCCGTCCAGGAACGGCTCGCCGCCCCGCACGTCGGCGACGCCGTGGTGGATCTCGTACCCTTCCACCGGCTCGCCGAGCGCCGTACCGACCGGCCGGGCCAGGGTCTTCTCCCGCGCGAACCGGACGCGTACCGGCAGCAGGCCCAGCCCTTCGACCACACCGGCCCGCGACTCGACCTCGTCCTCGATCCGCTCGCCGAGCACCTGGAAACCGCCGCAGATCCCCAGCACCGGACGGCCCTCGGCCGCCCGCCGGGCCAGGGCGTCCGCGAGACCACGGGCGCGCAGCCACTCCAATGCCCTCACGGTCCCCCGGGTACCGGGCACCACGACCAGGTCCGCGTCGGCCAGTTCCTCCGGCCGGTCCACGAACCGCACGATCACGCCCGGTTCGGCGGCCAGCGCGTCCACATCCGTGAAGTTCGACATCAGCGGCACCGCGCACACCGCGACCCGCAGCACGTCCTCGCCGTGCGGCGGCGCCACGACGGACTCCCGGACGGTCCCGCGCAGCGACACCCGCAGACCGTCCTCCTCGTCGATGCCGAGGCCGTGCGTGAACGGCAGCACCCCGTACGTCCGCCGCCCGGTCAGCCCCAGCAGCATGTCCAGGCCCGGTTCCAGCAACGACACGTCACCGCGGAACTTGTTGACCAGATAGCCCGCGACCAGCTCCTGGTCCCCGGCGCTCAGCAGTGCCGTCGTACCGAAGAACGAGGCGAACACCCCGCCCCGGTCGATGTCGCCGACGACCAGCACCGGGAACCGCGCGGCCCGGGCGACGCCCATGTTCACGATGTCGGTCCGCCGCAGATTGATCTCGGCCGGACTGCCCGCCCCCTCGCAGATCACGGCGTCGTACGTGCCCCTCAGCTGATCGAGGCAGTCCACGACCGTCCCGAACAGTGCCTCCTGCCGGCCCCCGTGGTAGCCGCGCGCGCTCATCTCGCCCACCGGCCTGCCCATCAGCACGACCTGGCTGGACCGGTCGCCGCCGGGCTTCAGCAGCACCGGGTTCATCAGCGCGGACGGCTCGACCCGGGCGGCCTGCGCCTGCATGGCCTGCGCCCGCCCGATCTCGGCGCCCTCCCTGGTCACGAAGGAGTTCAGTGACATGTTCTGCGCCTTGAACGGGGCGACCTTCACCCCCTGCCGCACCAGCCACCGGCAGATCCCCGCCGTGACGACGCTCTTGCCGGCGTCCGAGGTGGTGCCGGCGACGAGCAGCCCGCCGCCCCTCGTCGCGTTCCCGCTGCCGCTCATGCCCGTCCCCGATCCGTGATCATGTGTGTCGCCGCCGGCCGTCCCGCCGCCGGCCGTCCCGCCACCAGCCGTCCCGCGACGCAGACGGCCAGGGCCAGCACGCCCACCCGGCGCGACAGCCGCACCGCGCGCTCGACGTCGCCCGCCTCCACGGCCACGGCCCGCCCCTCGGCGCCGTTCAGCACCGGCCGGTGCTCGACCCGCCCGCCGTACGCGAGGGTCCCGCCCAGCCGTACGCCGAGCGCCCCCGCGAACGCGGCCTCCACCGGGCCCGCGTTCGGGCTCGGATGCCGGCCCGCGTCCGCGCGCCAGGCCCGGACGGCTTGCCCCGGCCGCCCCCCGGCCACGACGGCCAGGGCGGCGGTGAGCCGGGCACCCGGCCAGCCCACCACGTCGTCCAGGCGGGCCGAGGCCCACCCGTAGCGGCGGTGGCGCGGCGAGCGGTGGCCCACCATCGCGTCCAGGGTGTTCACCGCGCGGAAGCCGACGAGCCCGGGGACCCCGCCCAGCGCGCCCCACACCAGGGCGCCCACGACGGCGTCCGAGGTGTTCTCCGCGACCGACTCCACGACGGCACGGGCGATCCCCGGACCGTCGAGCGCCTGGGGGTCACGGCCGCACAGATGCGGCAGCCGCTCCCGGGCCGCCTCGACGTCCCCGGCGTCCAGCGCCGCGCCGATGGCCCTGGCCTCGCGGCCCAGCGACGTACCGCCGACGACGGACCAGGTGGCGGCGGCGGTCAGCGCGACGGCGGCCACGGGGCTGCGGCGTACGGCACGGGCGGCGAGCGCGGCGGCCCCCACGGCGCCTCCGGCGCACACCAGGGTGTGCAGCGCGCCCCGGCCCCGGTGGTCCCGCCACAGGCGCTGTTCCACGGCGGCGGCGGCCCGGCCGAACCCGGCGACCGGATGGCCACGGCGGGGATCGCCCAGCAACCGGTCGGCGATCAGCCCCGCCGAGGCGCCGTACGCGAAGACGCGGTCGGCACGCACGGCTCAGCCCGCCGCGTGCCGGAGCGGTCCCGGACCGGCTGGGACGGCTGACAGGGAAACGGGCGCACGGCGGCCAGGCATGGCGTATGTCCTCACTCAGGGTCCGCGCCCTGGTTCGACGAGACGGCGACGAGAGTGTCCTGGCTCCCGGATCGGCGGCCACCCCGGTCGTCCGTCACACGCACGCACGCCGGGGCGCCGCTCCCCGGTGACAGTGGCGGGACCGCGCCGGATTCGCACCGGCTTCCTCTGCTGTCGCCGTGAATGGCTCCGGCAGTCCACCACGCTGCGCGAAGGCCCGTCAACTCGCCGTTGACCTGCGGGGGCGCAGTGTGCCCGGACGCACATCGGGCCGGACACACGAGGTGTGTCCGGCCCGAGGGGGGCGACAAGTCCGCGAGGAGAGCGGGTCAGGCGACGATCAGATAGATGCCGTACGCGACCGCCGCCGCGCACAGCGCGAAGCAGGCGTACGCGCCGGTACGCGCCAGAGCGGCGGACGATCCGGAGCCGCCGTTCAGCGCGGCCCCGGCCTTCTTGGCGAGAGTGACGACGCCGAGGCTGAAGAAGCCGACGAGCGCCACGGTGACCACGAGGCTGACACCGAAGACGGTGGCGAGAGCTGCCCAGTCGATTTTCATGGGGGCGAGTCCTTACACCGCGGCCGGACGGGCCGGGTCGGTGGTCGTCGCCGCGGCCGGTACGGACGCGGCGGAGAGGGGGGACGGGATCGTGGCGGTGAGGCCGGTGACCGGAAGGCCGGCGGCCGACGCCCCGGGGAGCTGCGAGGGGATCGCGTCGAGCATCGGGGTGGCGACGGCTCCGGGCTCGTCCGCCTCGGCGATGTCGGTGTGGTCGACCGGCTTGCGCCGCGACAGCCACCAGATCGCGCCGGAGCCGGCGACGAGCAGCGCGGCGACCAGGACGATGCCCCAGGTGCCCTGCCGGGTCAGGAACTCGGCACCCGCGCCGACCAGACCCGCCGCCGGGAGCGTGAGGCCCCAGGCCACGAACATCCGGGTCGCGGTGGACCACTTCACCGTGCCGCCCTTGCGGCCGAGCCCGGCACCCATCACCGCGCCGGAGCACGACTGCGTGGTGGAGAGCGAGAAGCCGAGGTGCGAGGAGGCCAGGATGACGGTCGCCGCGCTGGTCTGTGCGGCGAAGCCCTGCTGCGGCTGGAGGTCGGTGAGCCCGCTGCCCATGGTGCGGATGATGCGCCAGCCGCCGAAGTACGTGCCCATGGCGATGGCCAGACCGGCCGAGCAGATCACCCAGACCGGCGGGTTCGAGCCGGGGGAGAGGACGCCGCCGGTGACCAGGGCCAGGGTGATGATGCCCATCGTCTTCTGCGCGTCGTTGGTGCCGTGGGCGAGCGAGACGAGACCGGCCGAAGCGATCTGCCCGGCCCGGTAGCCCTTGGCCGTCGACTTCAGCTGCGCCTCGTCGGTGACGTTCCGGTTGACGCGGTACGACAGCCTCGTCGCCAGCATCGAGGCGGCACCGGCCACCAGCGGGGCGGCGACGGCGGGCAGCAGGATCTTGGTGACGACGGTGCCGCCGTTCACCGAGGACCAGCCCGCGGACATGACGGCGGCACCGATGAGTCCGCCGAACAGGGCATGGGACGAGCTGGAGGGCAGACCGACCAGCCAGGTCACCAGATTCCACAGGATGGCGCCGACGAGCGCCGCGAAGATGACCTCGGTTCTCAGGCCGTCCTCGTCGACGATCCCGCCGGAGATCGTCTTCGCGACCTCCACCGACAGGAACGCGCCGACCAGATTGAGGGTGGCGGACATCGCCACTGCTGTCTTGGGCTTCAGAGCGCCGGTCGAGATGGTGGTGGCCATCGCGTTGGCGGTGTCGTGGAAACCGTTCGTGAAATCGAACACGAGCGCTGTCGCGACGACTATCGCGAGCAGCAGTGTGATGTGTTCCATTTACCCAGGCAATCGTTCGACGTCATTGGCACGTGGAACGTAAGCAACCTGAGTGAACGGAAGATGAACTGGGCGGGGCATTGTGGTGCCCCTGCCGTCGGGCCGGGGATTCCGCTTCTGGGCGCGAGAGGGCGGCCGGGCCTCCGGTGCCGGTGGGGGAGCTGCCCTCGACCAGCGTTTCCGGCCCGCACGGGGAAGCCGGACAAGCCCGGACAGGCCGGTAAATGTCGTTCCGGTCACGTCCGGGCCGGCCGCCCGGTTCGCTTCCGATTCACAGGAAGGCCGTATCGGCGGTCCTTATGATCTCCTCCATGGCTGAGGAGAGCGCGGAAAAGCGGCAGGAACCACGACCGGACGCCCTCTCCCGGGCCTGGGACGACCTCGTCCGCACGGCCCGCCGGACCGCGGCGGAGGGACTCGTCGTCGGCACCTCCGGCAACGTCTCGGTACGCGTCGGCGACACCGTGCTGGTCACCCCGAGCGGCGTACCGTACGACCGGCTCCGACCCGAGGACCTGCTCGGCGTCGACCTCGCGGGTCACCGCACCCTCGGCACCCTCACCCCCACCAGCGAGCTCCCGCTCCACCTCGCCGTCTACCGCGCCACCGGCGCACGCGCCGTGGTCCACACGCACGCCGTGCACGCCACGGCCGTCTCCACACTCGTCGACGAGGTCCCGGCCGTCCACTACGCCGCCGCGATGCTCGGCGGACCGGTCCGCACCGCCGGATACGCCCGCTACGGCACCCCCGAGCTGGCCGCGCACATGCTCGACGCCCTCCGCGACCGCACCGGCTGCCTGCTCCGCAACCACGGCACCGTCACCCACGGATCGAGCCTGGACGAGGCGTACGACCGCACCGCCCAGCTGGAATGGCTCTGCCGGGTGTGGCTCGCGGCGAGCTCCGTCCCCGGCCACGCCCCGTCCCTGCTCTCCCGGGACCAGCTCGACGAGGCCGCCGAGGCGCTCCGGGGCTACGGCCAGCGCGACTGAACCCGCCACCGCACGCCCCGGCCCGCCCGGCCCCGGCCGTGCCCGCACCGACACGCCCCACCACACCCCCCGGCCCCGCTCCGCACCGACACGCCCCACGACACGCCGGGCCCACCGGACGGCCCATCCCGCTGGCCCCCGGTACGGCCTTGCCCCAAGACTGAAGCCGTGCGCCCGGCAACAGCGACGGCAGCGGCCGTCTCCACGATCCTCGGCGCCGGCGCGGCAGCGGTCGCCGCCGGCAGATATGCCGGCGGTACCGCTCTCACGGTCCCCGCCGGTCGCCCCCTCCCGGCCGACCGCGGCCTGACCGTGCACGCGACGGCGCCCGGGCAGGTGATCCTGACCCGCTCCTTCGCCTCGCTGCGCCCCGGACTCTGGGGTCTGGCGGGGCGGGACGTCCACGCGGTCGTGGGCCCGGTGACCGAGGATCCCGCGTTCTCCGCCGACACCGTCGTCCGCCGTCTCGAACGCGTCACCCACGGCTCCCTGGAGCCGGGCACCCGCGTCCGCGCCACCCCCGAAGTGCACCGGGGCGACCCCGGCACCGCCCTCGGCCTCGTCCACCACGAGGTGGAGATCCCCGGCGAGCTCGGCGCACTGCCCGCCTGGTACGTCCCGGCCGACCGCTCCACCTGGGTCATCGCCCTGCACGGCATCGGCACCACGCGCGAGCACACCCTGAACGTGACCGGCTTCCTGAACGACCTCCGCCTCCCGGTGCTCTCCCTCGCCTACCGCGGCGACGCCGGAGCCCCGCGCTCCCCGGACGGACTCGACCACCTCGGCGCGTCGGAATGGCGCGATCTCGACGCCGCGATCCGCTACGCCCTCCGCTACGGCGCCGAGAAAGTCGTCCTGCTCGGCTGGTCCACCGGCGCCACCATGGCGCTGCACGCCTGCGTCGACTCCGCCCTCCGCGACCGCGTCGCCGGCCTGGTGCTGGACTCCCCGGTGATGGACTGGGAAACCACCCTGCGCGCCCTCGCCGCCGCCCGCGGCGTCCCGTCCGCGCTGATGCCGCTCGCCGTCCGTGCCGCCCAGGGGCGGACCGGACTGCGGGGCACCCCGCTCCTCCAGGGCAGGCTGCCGACCGTTCTGCGCGTCCCGACGCTGATCTTCCACGGACCCGGCGACACCCTGGCCCCCTGGGGACCCTCGCGGGAACTCGCCGCGCTCCGCCCCGACCTCGTCGCCCTGCACACCGTGCCCGACGCCCCCCACGCGTCGATGTGGAACCTGGGCCCCGCCGCCTACGAGGAAACCCTCCGCCGCTTTCTCACCCCTCTGATGTGAGAGCCGGGACCCGGGAGTCCCGATCCGGGAGCCATGATGTGAGAGTTGGGGGCAAACCGCCCGGTTGATGACGGCCCGGCGGGGTCGCCCGGATGAGGCGGGGCGGCCTCCGTTTGGGCTTTCGGCCCGTCAGAGGCAAGACTGCTCCCCGTGACGTCCCGTAACCCGCGCGACTCCAGGCTGCGACTTGTCCGCCCGCGACCCCTCGCCACGGCGCGCAAGGCCGTGACCACCCGCCGCACCAGGCCCGCTCCCCGCCCGCCCGAGGGCACTCCGCCACGCACCGAACTGGCCCGCCAGGCCAGGGAGGTGCTCGCCGCGGACGTACGGGTCGCCCACTGGGCCGCCGACGGCACCAGCCCCGGCACGGCCTCGCTCGCCGCACCCGAACTGGACCGTGCCGCCGCCGAGCTGGGCCTCACCCCCGAGCGGGTGCTGGCCGGCTGGGACCGCGCCCGGCTCGCCGGTCTCGTCGAGCTGCACGGCGACACCGTGCGCCCCGGCTGGCGCCTGCGCGCCTGGGACCGCGACGACTCGGCGGTCCTCCGCGGCTGGGTCGCGCTCTTCGACGCGTGGTCGCTCGTGCACGCCTCGCCCGAGGGCATCGAGGCGACCGCCGTAGCCGAGGCGATCGAGGCGGTGCCCCAGGTCCTGTCGCTGCTCCAGCTCTCGGCCGGACCCGTCCCCGTCCCCGTCCTCCTCGACCTGCTCGGCCAGCGCGTCGCCGAACTCCACGAGGAACGCTGCGAGGTGCCCTACGCCCCCGGAGCCGAGGGCGGGCCCGTCGACACCGGTACCCCCGCCGCGCCCTCCGACGAGCTGAACGCCCTGCTGCTCGACTGGGCCCTGGAGGGCCTCGCCGCCGTCGGCGCGCTCACCCTCGAACCGGGCCTCGCGACCCTCACCCCGCTCGGCAACTGGGCGGTCTGGGTCAAACTGGAGCAGATCTGCGTCGCCGCGCAGAGCCCGGCCGGGAACATCGAGCAGCCCGCCGCCGACATGCTCCTCGGCTGCGCCTCGCTCACCCCGGGCCCGGCACGCGCCGAGTACCGCGCCTGGCTCGCCGCCCGTACGGTCGGCAGCGCCGTCGCCGAACTGCTCGGCGTCGCCCGCGGCGAGGACGCGCTGCTCCGCGGGCTGGCCTTCGAGGCGCTGCGCGTCGTCGGCGCCCCGGCCGAGCCCGAGGTCCGCGCGGTCGTCACGCACCCCTCGCTCCGCCCGTACGCCCTGCTCTGGCTCGCCGAGTACGAGGGCGCCGACCCGGACGACGCCCAGGAGGTGCTCAGCCGGGAAGAGGCAACCTGGCTCTGGGTGGACACCGCGGCGGCCGTCGCCGACCACGGCGAGACCGGGCTGCTCGTGCGGCATCTGGACACCGCTGTCCAGGGCACCGTCCCGGCACTGCTCGACGAGGTCCGGGCGGTCGGCCACCCGCGCACCGTCCAGGTCCTGGTCGCGCTCGCCGCCGCCCACCCGGACCCCGCGCTCGCCAAGGCGATGCGCCGGGCCGCGTTCCAGGTGCACACCGGCGGCAGCCGCGCCTGACCCTCGCCCCGGGCACGGCCTCTCAGACCGCGCCCGGGGCGTACGTCCCGAAGCTCCACACGTTGCCCTCGGCGTCCCGGGCCATGTAGTCCCGCGAGCCGTAATCCTGGTCGGTCGGCGGCATCAGGATCTCCATCCCGTGCGCCGCCGTCCGCGCGTGGTGGCGGTCCACGGCCTCCGCCGAGTCGAGGACCACGTAGACACCGACCGGGCCCCCGCCCGCCATGGCCCGCGCGAAGACGCCCTCGCGTCCCCGGGACCCGAGCATCACCCGGCCGTTGCCCAAGGACAGCTCCGCGTGGACCACGGCGCCGTCCTCGCCCTCGTACACCGCCTCTTCGGTGAACCCCAGCACCTCGGTCAGCGTCCTGATCGCCGCCTTCGCGTCGTCGTACAGGACCGTCGGGAAGACCGTGGGTGTGCCGTGCGCCGTCTCCGTCATGGAACGTCACCCTCCGCCACTCGCCGGGTATGTGATCCCCGTCTCATTCTGGCACCGTCCGGCGGTCCGGGCCCGTGCACGGCGGAGGAGTTGCGCACCGCCCGTAGAATGGGCCCATGGCAATTCTCCTTGTGCATTAGCGGCGTCGAGAGACCTCCGCCCTCGTCCCTCCGCCGTCCATACCGCCCTGGAGTCTTACCGTGATCACCGCTTCCGGCATCGAGCTGCGCGCCGGCGCCCGCGTCCTCATCGAAAACGCGTCCTTCCGCATCGCCAAGGGCGACCGCATCGGCCTCGTCGGCCGCAACGGCGCCGGCAAGACCACCCTCACCAAGTGCCTCGCCGGCGAGGGCACCCCCGCCGGTGGCACGATCACCTCCTCCGGCGAGGTCGGCTACCTCCCGCAGGACCCGCGCACCGGCGACCTCGACGTCCTCGCCCGGGACCGCATCCTCTCCGCCCGCGGCCTGGACGAGATCCTGCGCCGGATGCGCGAGAACGAGGAGCGGATGGCGAACGGCAAGGGCGCCACCCGCGAGAAGGCGATGAAGAAGTACGAGCGCCTGGAGACGGAGTTCCTCACCAAGGGCGGGTACGCCGCCGAGGCCGAGGCCGCCACCATCGCCGCGGCCCTCAGCCTCCCGGACCGGGTGCTCGGCCAGCCGCTGCACACCCTCTCCGGTGGTCAGCGCCGCCGTGTCGAGCTCGCCCGCATCCTCTTCTCGGACGCCGACACCCTGCTCCTCGACGAGCCCACCAACCACCTCGACGCCGACTCCATCGTCTGGCTGCGCGACTACCTCAAGTCCTACCGGGGCGGCTTCATCGTGATCTCCCACGATGTCGACCTCGTGGAGACGGTCGTCAACAAGGTCTTCTACCTGGACGCCAACCGGTCGCAGATCGACGTCTACAACATGGGCTGGAAGCTCTACCAGCAGCAGCGCGAGGCCGACGAGAAGCGCCGCAAGCGCGAGCGCCAGAACGCCGAGAAGAAGGCCGCCGCCCTCAACTCGCAGGCCGACAAGATGCGCGCCAAGGCCACCAAGACCGTCGCGGCCCAGAACATGGCCAAGCGCGCCGACCGGCTGCTCGCCGGGCTGGAAGCGGTCCGGGTCTCCGACAAGGTCGCCAAGCTGCGCTTCCCCGAGCCCTCGCCCTGCGGCAAGACCCCGCTGATGGCGGAGGGCCTCTCCAAGTCGTACGGCTCGCTGGAGATCTTCACCGACGTCGACCTCGCGATCGACAAGGGTTCCCGGGTCGTCATCCTCGGCCTCAACGGCGCCGGCAAGACCACCCTGCTGCGCCTCCTCGGCGGCGCCGAGAAGCCCGACACCGGCGAGATCATCCAGGGCCACGGCCTCAAGCTCGGCTACTACGCCCAGGAGCACGAGACCCTCGACCCGGAGCGCACGGTCCTGGAGAACATGCGCTCCGCGGCCCCGGACCTCGACCTGGTGGAGGTCCGCAAGACGCTGGGCTCGTTCCTCTTCTCCGGTGACGACGTGGACAAGCCCGCGGGCGTCCTGTCCGGTGGCGAGAAGACCCGTCTGGCCCTGGCCACACTGGTCGTCTCCTCCGCCAACGTCCTGCTGCTCGACGAGCCCACCAACAACCTGGACCCGGCCAGCCGCGAGGAGATCCTCGGCGCGCTGCGTACGTACAAGGGCGCGGTCGTCCTCGTCACGCACGACGAGGGCGCGGTCGAGGCGCTCCAGCCCGAGCGCATCATCCTGCTCCCCGACGGGGTCGAGGACCTCTGGGGTGCCGACTACCGCGACCTGGTCGCCCTGGCCTGACCGGCCGGGCCGCACGCCCCGGAGCGACCGGTTCGGGAGCGTCCGAGGCCGCTCCGATCGAATGATCCACCCCGAATGGATCATTCGGCCTACGCGTGATCCCTCATCTGTGCGAGACGGTCTCATCCTTCGGCGCGGCGCCCGGCAGATACCTGCCGGGCGCAGTCATATCCGTGCTTTCCCCCCGGACAGCCCTGACCTGCGCTTTCTCTTTCGTGCTCTCCCCACCTGCCTCTTGAGCCCCTCGGAATGCTTCATTCCGCTTCCGCGGCGCCCTTCCCTGGCCCGGAATCGGGTTGTACGTACCTTGCCGAATGGGTGGCCAGGGCGCACGGTAGGGGTGATCATGAGAAACCAGAGCGCACTTCCCATGAGGAGGCACGGGTGGCCGAGACTCTGAAGAAGGGCAGCCGGGTTACCGGCGTCGCGCGCGACAAGCTCGCGGCAGACCTGAAGAAGAAGTACGACTCCGGGGCGAGCATCCGGGCGTTGGCCGAGGAAACCGGCCGCTCCTACGGATTCGTCCACCGGATGCTGAGTGAGTCCGGCGTGACCCTGCGGGGACGCGGCGGAGCCACACGCGGCAAGAAGGCCGCATCGGCCTGACGGTCGGCGGCGGGTTCCGGGCGCGGGCGGAAGGCCCACCGGAACCGGGGTGGACCACCCGGTCGGCCAGACGGCCGGCCAGGTGGTTACTGTTCAGTCACTTATCAAGTGAAGTGCTGACAGCACCCCGATCCGGAGGCGCACGATGACCTCGCTCGACCCGCTGCTCGACAAGGACGGCGTACGACTCACCGTCGATGACGCGGTCGCCACGGTGACCCTGACCAACCCGGCCAAACGCAACGCTCAGTCTCCCGCTCTGTGGCGGGCGTTGACGGAGGCCGGGCGGGCCGTCCCCGGCACCGTGCGGGTCGTGGTGCTCCGTGGCGAAGGCAAGTCCTTCTCCGCGGGCCTCGACCGGCAGGCGTTCGCTCCCGAGGGCTTCGACGGTGAGCCGTCCTTCCTCGACATGGCGCGCGGGCCCGCAGCAGGGCTCGACGCGACCATCGCCGAGTACCAGGAGGCATTCACCTGGTGGCGGCGGAACGACATCGTGTCGATCGCCGCCGTGCAGGGCCACGCCATCGGGGCGGGCTTCCAGCTCGCCCTCGCCTGCGATCTGCGGATCGCCGCCGAGGACGTGCAGTTCGCCATGCGGGAGACCAGCCTCGGGCTCGTCCCCGACCTCACGGGCACCCACCCCCTGGTGCACCTCGTGGGGTACGCCCGCGCGCTGGAGATATGCGCCACCGGCCGCTTCGTGCTGGCCCCGGAGGCCGAGCGCACGGGCCTCGCCAACCTCGTCGTCCCCGCCGACCAGCTCGACGCCGCGACCAAGGACCTGGCCGCCGCACTGCTGGCCGCGCCGCGCGACGCCGTGATCGAGACCAAGGCACTGCTGCGCGGCGCCGTCCAGCGCACCTACGAGGAGCAGCGCGCCGCCGAGCGCGCCGCCCAGGGCCGCCGTCTGCGCGACCTGGCCGGCCTCACCGACTGACGGCGTCAGCCGGTCTCCGGGGCCTCCACCACAGCGGTGACCAGCACCGAGACCGGCGGGCCGTCCTCCAGCGCACCCGTCACCGCGGTGCGCACCGCACGGGCCACGTCGAGCGCCCGGTGCCCGCCGGCCGTCGCCACCTCGACGCGTACGTGACCGGCGGACGCGGTCACCGGCGCGCCCAGCACCTGGGTCAGTGAGACGACGCCGGGGACCGCGGCGGCGGCCAGCCCCGCGGCCCCGTCGTCCCGCCCCGCGCGGACCTCCGGCCGGGGGAAGGCCGCCCGCTCCCCGTCCGCCCGCTGGCCGGACGCCGGCGTGGCCGCCGGAGCCGGGCCGGCCGGGGAAGTCCCCGCCGGGGGTGTCCCCGCGTCCAGCAGGCCCGTCACCCGCAGGTCCACCTCCGTTACATCGAGCCCCAGCCGCCGCGACGCGGCGTCCATCAGGGCTTCCCGGAGCAGCGCGGCGGACGTGGGCAGCGGCCGGTCGGCGGTGGCGGTGAACTCCGCCTCGATCCGCAGTGGACCCGGCGGCAGCGCGCTCGGAGGCGCGGGCGGCCCCTGGGCGCGCCCCTCCCGGGGTTCGTCCCTCAGCCCTTCGCCGTACCGCCCTCCCGGACCCGCTCCGGGCCCGGCTCCGGCCTCCCGCCCCGGGCCTCCCTCCGGCGCACCGGGGGTGGTGCCCGCCGTCGCCGCGCCGATGCGCAGCCGCCCGAGCACCGCGCCGGGCCCCGCCGTGGAGTCCCGCAGAACCGAAGCGGCGGCCCGCTCGGCGATCCACGCTCCGTCCGCCGGACCGCCCAGAGGGAGCAACCGGCCAAGCCCCAGTCGCTCACGCACCGAGGCCGTCCATCCATCCGCCCGCCGGGCGCCGTCCGCCGTTGTCATCGCCCCAGCCTGCCGCATCCGCAGCGCGGTCCCGGGCTGGCGCACTTAGTGTGGGCAAGGAAGTACTCCCCTGCCCCATCGAAGGGATGAGCGGCCATGAGTGAGACCACCACGCAGCGCCCCGGCCCGGATGCTTCCGGCGAAGGCAGGAGCCTGACGAAGCGCGGCGGCGGCGACGCCGGGACCCGCGGGCGGACCACGATCGCGGACGGTGTCGTCGAGAAGATCGCCGGGCTCGCGGCCCGCGACGTCGACGGTGTGCACGCCATGGGCGGCGGGCTCTCCCGCAGCTTCGGCGCCATGCGCGACCGGGTGCCCGGCGGGGGCGGCAAGTCGCCCGCCCGCGGGGTGAAGGCCGAGGTCGGCGAGTCCCAGGCCGCACTCGACCTGGAGATCGTCGTCGACTACGGCGTTGCCATCCACGAGGTGGCCCGTGACGTCCGGGAGAACGTCGTCGCCGCCGTGGAGCGGATGACCGGGCTCGAAGTGGTCGAGGTCAACATCGCGGTCAGCGACGTCAAGCTGCCCGACGAGGAGGACGACGAGGACGACGGGTCCTCCTCCCGGGTCCAGTAGTCCGGGCCGCACCGTGCGCCCGGCGTCCCGTCACGCCCCGTGGCCCGGCGGCCGGCCGGCCCACCGATCCCGTTTACCCCTGCGCGTCGAGGGAGTTGAGGAGTCAGCATGAGCATGGCCGTGGTCGGCATGGTGGCCGGCATGGCACTCGGGTTCGCCGGGTACTTCGGTGGATTCGGTGCCTTCCTGCTGGTCGCCGCACTGGGCGTGGTCGGCTTCATCGCCGGCCGCTTCCTGGACGGCGACTGGGAACCCGGCGACTTCTTCCGGAGTCGCGAGCGCGGCGACCGGCGACGGTGACCCCGTTGACCGGCCCGGTACCCGCGGCTGAGCGCGGCGAGACCCGGATCGCCGACCGGGTCGTCGCGAAGATCGCGGCACAGGCCGCCCGGGAGGCGATCGACGGGGTCCCCGAGGACGGCTCACCGCCCAGCGCCTCGGTCACCGTTCACCGGGACTCAGCCCGGGTACACGTCAGCCTGGAGCTCGGTTACCCCAGCGACATCGGCCGCCAGTGCGGAGCCGTACGCCGGCAGGTGGCCGAGCGGGTCAGGACGCTGGCGGGAATGGAGGTGCCCGAGGTGGCCGTACGGATCGAACGCCTGCACTCGGCGGCGACGGGCTCCTCGGGACAGGGGAGGATCCGGTGAGCGAACCCTCGTACCCGGACGGGCCGGACGGCCCGGAGCACGGCACCCAGCGGCTCCCCGTCGTCACCCCGGAGCCGCTCGGCCCCGAACGGAACGCCTCCTCGTCCACCTACCAGCCCCTCCCCACGCCGGAGGAGCCGGTCCGCGGACGGGCCGGACGCTTCTGGTCGGCCCGCCGCGTCCCCGCCGCCCTTCTCGCGCTCGTGGTGCTCGGCGCCTCGGGGCTCTTCCTCTACGACGTGGCCGCCGTACGCGCCGACCACCCGGCGATGCGGTGGCGGCGCTCGCTGGCGGACGGCCTCGCCGAACGCTCCCTCGACGACGTCTGGGTGCTCACCGGCGCCGGGATCGCCGCCGCCCTCGGTCTGTGGCTGCTCCTGATTGCCCTCACCCCGGGGCTGCGCTCCCTGCTGACGATGAGCCGCAGGCACCCCGGGGTGCACGCGGCCCTCGACCGCACCGCCGCGGCCCTGGTCCTGCGCGACCGGGCCGTGGAGGTGTCCGGGGTGCAGTCCGTACGCGTCAGATCGGGACGCCGCAAGGCCGCCGTCCGGGCCGTCTCGCACTTCCGGGAACTCGGCGAGGTACGGGCCGACCTCGAGTCCGCGCTCACCACCGCCATCGCCGAACTCGGCCTCGCCAGACCGCCGAAGCTCTCCGTCCGTGTCCGCCGGGCCGCCAAGAAGGGATGAGCGCCATGCTCCGCACGGTCAACCGGGTGCTGCTCGCCCTCGCCGGACTGATCCTCGTCGCCGTCGGCGGCACCGTGCTCGCCACCGGCCTCGGCGCCGCGGTGCCGTCCTGGTTCCCGTGGAGCGGGAAGTCCGACGTGCTGCTCAGTGACGCGGACCGGGGCCGCTGGCGCGACGAGGGCTGGTGGTGGCCGACCGTCATCGCGATCCTCGCCGTGCTCGTCGTCCTCGCCCTGTGGTGGCTCCTCGCCCAGTTGCGGCGGGCCCGGCTCGCCGAAGTGCTGGTCGACAGCGGCGACGGCGAGGGGGCGCTGCTGCGGGGCCGGGCCCTGGAGGGCGTCCTCGCCGCGGAGGCCGGCAACCTCGACGGAGTCGCCCGCGCCCAGGTCACGCTGACCGGCCGCCGGACCGCTCCGCAGGCCCGGGTCCGCATGCGGCTGGAACCGCACGCCGTCCCGGCGGAGGCGCTCCGCGGCCTCTCCGACGAGGCGCTGGCCCACGCCCGCGCCTCGGCCGGACTGGACGAGCTGCCGGCCGAGGTGCTGCTGAAGGCCGTCAAGCACCGCGCGGAACGCGTCACCTGACGGAAGCGGTACACGGCCCGGGCTCAGAACCCGTGCCGGGTACCACCGTCCACCGGCAGCATGATGCCGGTCAGATAGGACGCGGCGGGGGAGAGCAGGAAGGCCGCGGTCTTCCCGAACTCCTCGGGCGTGCCGTACCGGCGCAGCGGGATGCCGGCCTCGCTCGCGGTACGGGCCGCGTCGGCGTCGCCCGAGAGCGCGTCGAGCTCGCGCACCCGGTCGGTGTCGATCCGCGAGGGCAGCAGCCCGATCACCCGGATGCCGCGCGGCCCGAGCTCGTTCGCCAGGGACTTCGCGAAACCGGC
Organism: Streptomyces sp. NPDC001770; assembly: GCF_053596135.1. Lineage (NCBI taxonomy): Bacteria > Bacillati > Actinomycetota > Actinomycetes > Kitasatosporales > Streptomycetaceae > Streptomyces > Streptomyces sp. NPDC001770. The sequence goes on from NZ_JBSFFN010000002.1 coordinate 320,461, forward strand.
CAGCCCCGGGCGCAGCCCGTTGGAGATGGTCAGGCCGGGGATCGGCTCGTGGACCGATCCGGAGAGCACGAAGCCGATGACCCCGCCCTCGCCGAGTTCGGCCGCCGCCGCGCGGGCCAGGCGCACCGCGCCGAGGAAGACCGACTCGAAGGCCGACTGCCACTGCTCGTCGGTGTTGGAGGCGGCGGTGCCGGGCGGCGGTCCGCCGACGCTGATCAGCACCCCGTCGAGCCGCCCGAACCGCTCCTTCGCGGTGTTCAGCATCATCCGGGCGGCCGTCGGGTCGCCGTTGTCGGCCGCGACGCCGAGGGCGTCCGGTCCGAGCTCGGCTGCGGCGGCCGTGACGCTCTTCTCGTCACGGCCGGTGATGAGTACCTTCGCGCCGTCCGCCGCCAGGGCGGTCGCCGCGGCGTTGCCCAGCCCCCGGCTGGCCCCGGTGACGACGTAGACGCGGTCCTTCAGTCCAAGATCCATGGCCCTATCCTGCCGCCTCCTCCCCGGCCAGGGCCACCGCCGTGTTCACCAGCCCGATGTGGCTGAACGCCTGCGGGTAGTTCCCGAGCTGACGACCGGCCACCGTGTCGTACTCCTCGGCCAGCAGACCCACGTCGTTGCGGAGTTCCAGCAGCCGCTCGAAGATCTCCTCGGCCTCGGCGGTCCGCCCGGTCCGCAGCAGCGCGTCCGCGAGCCAGAACGTGCAGACGATGAAGGCCCCTTCCTCGCCCGGCAGCCCGTCGACCGACGCCCCCTCGGTGCTGTAGCGGCGGACCAGGCCGTCGCTGCCCAGCTCCGCGCGGATCGCGTCGACCGTACCGACGATCCGGGGGTCGTCCGGCGGCAGGAAACCGGTGCGGACCATGAGCAGCGTCGCCGCGTCCAGCGCCTTCGACCCGTACGACTGGGTGAAGGTGTTCCGCACGGGGTCGTACCCCTTCTCGCACACCTCGGCGTGCACCGCGTCGCGCATCGCGCGCCAGCGGTCCGGGTCGCCCGGCAGCGAGGGGTCGGACTCCAGGGAGGTCACCGCCCGGTCCGCCGCGACCCAGGCCATCACCTTCGAGTGGACGAAGTGCTGCCGCTCGCCCCGGATCTCCCACAGGCCCTCGTCCGGCTCGCGCCAGGTGGACTCGAGGAAGCCGAGCAGGCTGAGCTGGAGGTTCCAGGCGTGCGGCTTGTCGGTCAGACCCGCGTCCCGGGCGAGGCGGAGGGAGTCGATGACCTCGCCGTAGACGTCGAGCTGGAGCTGGCGGACCGCCGCGTTGCCGGTGCGGACCGGCCGGGAGTTCTCGTACCCGGCCAGCCAGGGCAGCTCCGTCTCGGGCAGCCGGCGCTCACCGGCCAGCCCGTACATGATCTGGAGGTCGGCCGGGTCGCCGGCGACGGCGCGCAGCAGCCAGTCCCGCCAGGCCGCCGCCTCGTCCAGATACCCGACCGCGAGCAGCGCGCCGAGGGTCAGCGTGGCGTCCCGCAGCCAGCAGTACCGGTAGTCCCAGTTCCGTACGCCGGCGATCTCCTCGGGCAGCGAGGTGGTCGGAGCCGCCACGATCCCGCCGGTCGGCCGGTACGTCAGCGCCTTCAGCGTGATCAGCGACCGCAGCACCGCGTCCCGGTGCTTCCCCTGGTACGTGCAGGTCTCCGCCCACTTCGCCCAGTCCTTCAGGGTGTGCTTGAGCGCCTTGTACGGGTCGATCAGCTTCGGGCGCGGCGAGTGCGAGGGGTGCCACGTCAGGACGAAGGCCACCTGCTCGCCCTCGGCGACGGTGAAGGAGGAGCACGTACTGAACTGCTCCCCCCACGTCTTGACCGGCGGATCGCTGCGCAGCCAGACCGAGTCCGGCCCCGCGACCGCCACCCGGTGGCCGTGCGAGCGGCGCATCCACGGCACGATGGAGCCGAAGTCGAAGCGGAGCCGCAGCACCGAGCTCATCTCGACGCTCCCGCTGACCCCCTCGACGATCCGCATCACGTCGGGCGACTTGTCACGCATCGGCATGAAGTCGATGACCTTGACGGTGCCGGTGGGGGTCTCCCAGTACGTCTCCAGGACGAGCGAGTCACCGGCGTAGCCGCGGCGGGTGCAGGTGTCGGAGGCGGCGGTGCCTTCGGGCGCGATCCGCCAGTGTCCGTTGTCCTCGTCGCCCAGCAGTGCCGCGAAGCAGGCGCCCGAGTCGAAGCGGGGCAGGCAGAGCCAGTCGACGGAACCGTTTCTGCCGACCAGTGCGGCCGTCTGGAGATCGCCGATGAGGGCGTAGTCCTCGATACGTTGAGTCACGCAGTTGCGTTTTCCCGAATGGGGCGGTTGCTAAGCAGGCCGGACCGGCCGGGTGCGCACGGCCCCGGCTCGCCTGCCGCGTGCTCTACGCGTGCGCGGGCTCCGGCTCCCCGGCGCCGCCCGCGGCCTCGGCGGCCGCCTTCGCCGCCGCCTCGGCCCGGTCCTGCTTCTCGCGGCGCGCCAGGACCGTCCAGCCCACCGGGACGGCGGCGGCGAACAGCCACCACTGCACGGCGTACGCCATGTGCGGGCCGATGGAGTCGTGGTCGGGGGTGGCGATCTGCTCGGGCGAGTTCCCCGCTGCCTCGGGCGCGGTCATCTCGATGTAGCCGCCGAGGACCGGGCGGGAGAGCAGCGCGGACTGCTGGGAGCTGTTGATCAGCATCACCTGGCGGTCCGGCAGTCCCTTGAGGTCCTTGATGCCGCTGGTGCCCGTCGTCTCGTCCGCCATCAGGCGCCCGGTGACGGTGACATCGCCCTTCGGGGCGGCCGGCACGTCGGGAAAGGCCGCCTGGTCGGCGGCGGACTCGACCCAGCCGCGGTTCACCATCACGGTGCCGCCGCCGTCGAGGTTCAGCGGGGTGAGGACGTGCACCCCGATCCGGCCGTCGTCGGACGTGCGGCGGCGCACCACGACCTCATGGGCGGTGTCGAAGGTGCCGCGGGCGCTGACCGTGCGCCAGTAGTCCGCGCGGGGCACGGTGTGGCCGGGCGAGGTGAGCCGCTGTACCGGCTCCGGAGCGGCCGCGAGGTTCCGCGCGATCAGGGCGTTCTGCGCGACCTTGTGCTGGTGGCGGTGCAGCTGCCAGAAGCCCAGCTCGACCATGGTCGGGATCAGGACGAGGACGAGGAGGGTGACGAGCACCCACTGCCGGGTCAACAGGAAGCGGTACACCCCATGACCGTACAACCGGGGTCATGGGGTGCCTCACGGTGGGGTGGTCCGTCGGGCCCGTCACACTTTGTCCACGATGCCCGCCTTCCCCTCGGCGCGGGCGCAGTGGCCGCCGCAGAACCAGTGGCCGTCCACCTCGACGCCCTGCCCGATCACCTGCACACGGCAGTGCTCACAGATCGGCGCCATGCGGTGGATGGCGCAGGCGAAGCAGTCGAAGACGTGCACCGCGCCCTGCGCGTGCACCTCGAAGGACATCCCGTAGTCGTTTCCGCAAACCTCACAACGTGCCATGCGCCACAGGGTGGGCGAGCGGGCGAGCGGTGGGCGAGCGGCCGGCGGGCGAGTCGCCGCCGGTTCACTCCGATGCCGGTGCCACGTCCCGCAGCAGATGGGTGAAGGCCGCCTCGTCCACCACCGGCGTACCGAACGACTTCGCCTTGACCGTCTTCGAGGTCGCGGAGTCCGGGTCGTTGGTCACCAGCAGGCTGGTGAGCCGCGACACACTCGTCGCCACGTGGAGTCCGGCCTCCACCGCACGGTCCTCCAGCAACTCACGGTCGACCGAGGTGTCCCCGGAGAACGCCACCCGCATGCCCTGCTTCAACGGCCGGTCCGGGCTGTAGCGCCCCGGGTTGGGGTACGGGCAGGCCGGCCGCTTCCGCGCGGGGCGCCAGCTGTTCTGCCCGTACGACGACTGGTGGCCGATCTTCGGGCGCACCGGCGAGTCCGACCACTCGGTCAGCGGCCGGCACTCCAGCAGCGGCAGCCGGACCCCGTCCCGCGCCGCCGCCCGCAGGCTCGGCCGGAACGCCTCGGCCAGCACCCGGGCGTCGTCCAGCGCGTGGTGCGCGTGCTCCTGCACCACTCCGAAGTGCGAGGCCAGCGAGGACAGCTTGTGGTTGGGCAGCGGCAGCCGGAGCTCCTTGGCGAGCGCGATGGTGCAGAGCCGGTGCTCGACCGGGGCGACCGCGGAGGCGCGGGCGTACTCCCGGGCGATCATCGACCAGTCGAACGCGGCGTTGTGGGCGACCAGCACCCGGCCGGCGAGGTACTCCGAGAACCGTGCGGCGATCTCCGTGAAGAGCGGGGCGCCTTCGAGCATCTCGGAGGTCAGGCCGTGGATCCACACCGGCCCGGGGTCGCGCTCCGGGTTGACCAGCGTGTACCAGTGGTCCTCGATCTCGCCCCGGGCGTCCACGCGGTAGACGGCGGCGGAGATTATCCGGTCGTCGCGGGCGAGGCCGGTGGTCTCCACGTCGACGACCGCGTACCCCTGGGGATACGCGGCCGGCCACGGCGCTGCGGTCTGACGGTCGTCGAGCATGGTCACAGAGAATACGGGCCCCGACCGACAGTCCCCTATTCGGCCGCCTCCCGGACACCGATGCGGTACGGGTCCTCCCACCCGCGCCGCATGCGGTGGGACGATCCGGAGGTGACGGAGACCCAGGCCCGAGACGAGCACGACGAGCCCCACGACGGGGGCCTCTCCACCCGGTTGAACTGGCTGCGGGCCGCCGTCCTCGGCGCCAACGACGGGGTGGTCTCCACCGCCGGGCTCGTCGTCGGTGTGGCGGGCGCCACGGGCGACCGGAGCGCGCTCCTCACGGCGGGACTCGCCGGACTGCTCGCCGGATCGATGTCCATGGCAGCCGGTGAGTACGTCTCCGTCTCCACCCAGCGCGACTCCGAGAAGGCCGCCCTCGCCACCGAGCGCCGCGAACTGAAGGAAGAACCCGAGGCGGAACTCGTCGAGCTGACCGGCCTCCTGGAGGGGAAGGGCCTCAGCCGCGAGGTCGCGCGCGAGGCCGCCCTCCAGCTCACCGAACGCGACGCGCTGCGCGCCCACGCCGAGGTGGAGCTCGGCATCGACCCGGACGAGCTCACCAACCCCTGGCACGCGGCGGGCGCCAGCTTCCTCGCGTTCACGGCCGGTGCGCTGCTGCCGCTGCTCGCCATCGTGCTGCCCCCGTCCTCGTACCGGCTGCTGGTGACCGTGGTCTCGGTGCTCGTCGCCCTCACGGCGACCGGCTGGTGGAGCGCCCGCCTGGGCGACGCGCCGGTGGCCCCGGCGGTGCTGCGCAACGCCGGCGGGGGAGCGGTGGCAATGGGGGTCACCTACGCCGCGGGGACGCTGCTGGGGATGGCGGGGGTGTGAACCCGGGACGGCCGTGTTGGAGGAACTCACCAAATATCGGGGGTGGTTGATCCTGCTTACTTGGTGGTAACAACGTCTGTTCCGCCACCCTCCGGCGGCCCTACGGTTCATCGCATGGAGCCGAACCTGCCCGATGTCGTGCTGTGGTCCCTGCCGGCCTTCATCCTGCTCACCGTCGTCGAGATGATCAGCTACCGCTTCCACCCCGACGAGGACGCCGCCGGGTACGACGCCAGGGACGCGGCGACCAGCGTGACCATGGGGCTCGGCTCCCTCGGCTTCGACCTGCTGTGGAAGATCCCGGTCGTCGCGCTCTACACGGCGCTGTACGAACTCACCCCGCTGCGGGTCCCCGTCCTGTGGTGGACGGTCCCGCTGATGCTGCTCGCCCAGGACTTCTTCTACTACTGGTCCCACCGGGGCCACCACGTCGTCCGCCTGCTGTGGGCCTGCCACGTGGTCCACCACTCCAGCCGGAAGTTCAACCTCACCACCGCACTGCGCCAGCCCTGGACCTCCGCGACCGTCTGGCCCTTCTACCTGCCGCTGGTCGCCTGCGGAGTGCACCCGGCCGCGCTCGCCTTCTGCCAGTCGGCCAACCTCGTCTACCAGTTCTGGGTGCACACCGAACGCGTCGGGAAACTCCCCCGGCCGTTCGAGTACGTCCTCAACACGCCCTCCCACCACCGCGTGCACCACGCCTCCCAGGGCGGCTACCTGGACCGGAACTTCGGCGGCATCCTGATCCTCTGGGACCGGGCCTTCGGATCGTTCACCGAGGAGAGCGAACGGCCCGTCTACGGCCTCACCAAGAACATCGCCACCCACAACCCGCTGCGCGTCGCCACCCACGAGTACGTGGCGATCGCCCGGGACGTCCGCGCGGCGACGAGCTGGAGCGAGCGCGCCGGACGGGTCTTCCGCGGCCCCGGCTGGCAGCCGGCCGGAACCTCCACCAGCGCCGCCACCACCGCCCCGGCCCCGCAGCACCCGCCGGTCGCCGGGACCACCGGATGACCGGCCGCGCGACAGCCGGCTCCGGGGGCTGGACCCGTCACGCACGGGCCGGCCGGATCGCGCCCCTGCTGCTCGCCGGGTACCTCGTGGTGTCGGCCGCCGACCTGGGCGGGCTGCTGGCCGGGGCGGACACCGTCCACCTCCTCGCCAAGCCGTTGCTGATGCCGCTGCTCGCCGCGTACGCCGCCGTCCGGGGCGGGCCCCGGTGGCTGATCGCCGCACTGCTCCTCGGATGGGGCGGCGACGTGGCCCTGATGGTGGACCACGACACCGCCTTCCTCCTCGGCATGGGCTCCTTCGCCGCCGGACACCTCTGCTACCTCCGGCTCTTCGGCCGGGCGCCCGCCTCGCGGGCGGCGGGCGGCGCCTACGCGGTCGTGCTCGCCGCCGTCCTGGTGGCGATGTGGGGCGACCTGCAGGCCGGGATGCGCCTGCCGATGGCCGGGTACAGCCTGCTGCTCGCCACCATGGCCTGGCGCTCCGGCGCCCTCGGCCGGTACGCCGCCGCGGGCGGGGCGCTCTTCCTGCTCTCCGACTCACTGATCGCCACCGGGGTCGCCGGCTGGCCGCAGCCGCCCGGCCACGACTTCCTCGTCATGCTCACCTATCTCGCCGCCCAGCTCCTGCTGACCACCGGAGCGCTCGGGGGTATCCGGAGCGCCACGCGGGCCAGGGCGTACCGTGGAAAGGTTGAAACCGCCTGAAACCAGCGAGGACCCCCACATGCGCGCCACCGTCATCCACGCCCCGCACGACATCCGGGTGGAGGAAGTGCCGGACCCGGTCGTCCAGCAGCCCACCGACGTGGTGGTCCGGGTACTGCGCGCCTGCATCTGCGGCAGCGACCTGTGGGCCTATCGGGGCGAGTCCGCCCGCAAGCCCGGCCAGCGCATCGGACACGAGTTCCTCGGCATCGTGGAGCAGGCCGGCTCCGACGTCACCGGCTTCGCCGCCGGCGACCTCGTCGTCGCCCCCTTCGTCTGGTCGGACGGCACCTGCGCCTACTGTGCCGACGGCCTCCACACCTCCTGCCCGCAGGGCGGGTTCTGGGGCTCCGAGGGCTCCGACGGCGGCCAGGGCGAGGCCGTCCGGGTCCCCTTCGCCGACGGCACCCTCGTCAAGCTTCCGGCCGAGGCCGCCTCCGACGACCGGCTGCTCACCGCGCTGCTGGCCCTCTCCGACGTGCTCGGCACCGGCCACCACGCCGCCGTGGGCGCCGGGGTGAAGCCCGGTTCCACCGTCGCGGTCGTCGGCGACGGCGCGGTCGGCCTCTGCGGCGTCATGGCGGCCAAGCGGCTCGGCGCCGACCGGATCATCGCGCTGGGCCGCCACACCGCCCGTACCGACATAGCCCGCGCCTTCGGCGCCACGGACGTCGTCGCGGCGCGGGGCGAGGAGGCCGTGGCCGCCGTACGCGAGCTGACCGGCGGAGCCGGGGCGCACAGCGTCATCGAGGCGGTCGGCACCGAGCAGTCCATGCGGACCGCGTTCGGGATCGCCCGTGACGGAGGCGCGGTCGGCTACGTCGGCGTCCCGCACGGCAGCGGCACCGGCCTGGACCTCGGCGACATGTTCAACCGCAACGTCGCCCTGCGCGGCGGGGTCGCCCCGGTGCGCGCGTACATCCCCGAGCTGCTCCCGGACGTGCTGGACGGCACCATCGACCCCTCGCCGGTCTTCGACCTGGCGGTCGGCCTGGACGAGGTGCCCGCCGGATACAAGGCGATGGACGAGCGCACCGCGCTGAAGGTCCTCGTCAAGCCGTAGGGGAACGGACGCCGGAGGGGCCCGGAGCGACGACGCGCTCCGGGCCCCTCCAGCTCCGCGTTCCTAGTAGCGGACCGCGTCCAGCGCGTCCACGTTACCGGCTCCGTAGAAGCCGTTGTACGCCTTGCCGCCCTTGCAGACCGCGTCGACGGTGCCGTCGCTGTCGATGTCGTACGGGGCTCCGCACGCGGTGGCGTCGGCCTCCAGGGCCAGCAGCGCCTTCACCGCGGCGGGCGAGGCGTGCGGGTGCTTCGACTCGATCAGGGCCACGACACCCACGACGTGCGGGGTCGCCATCGACGTACCGGCCTTGTAGCCGTACTGGCCGCCCGGCAGCGTCGAGAGGATGAGGCCGCTGGTGGCCGGGGCCTCGGGCTTCTGGTAGATCGTCGAGTCACCGCCCGGGGCGGCCACGTCGACCACGCCGTAACCGTAGTTCGAGTACGACGACTTGAGGCCCTTCGCCCCCGTGGCGGAGACGGTCACCACGCCCGGCAGCATCGACGGGATGTCGAGGCAGGTGCGCGGGTCGATGACCCGGTCCTCGGTGACGGTGTCGTTGGGGCTCGTCGAGTCCTCGATCGACTTGGCCGCCAGGTCCTCGGCGGAGTTGCCGGCCGCCGCGACGTTCACGACACCCTTGCCCTCGGCGTAACGGGTGGCCCGGCCGAGCGCCTCGACCAGGGCGCCCTGGTCGGGGTCGTTCTTGCAGTTGTAGAGCCACGGGTCGGTGTAATAGCTGTTGTTCGTCACGTCGACGCCGTGCTCGGCGGCCCAGACGAAGCCGCAGACGACGGCCTCCGTGTAGAAGAACCCGTCCGTGGTCGCGACCTTGATCCCGGCGACCTTCACGCCCGGGGCGACGCCCGTGACCCCGATGCCGTTCTTCGCGGCGGCGATGGTGCCGGCGACGTGGGTGCCGTGGTCGCTCTCACCCGCGGCGGGGCGCCAGGACCCCGGCGTGGTGTCGGGGGCGCCGGAGACGCAGTTGGCGGAGGCCGCCGCGTCGAAGTTGGGCGCCAGGTCCGGGTGGGTGTCGTCGACGCCGGTGTCGATCACGGCCGCCGTGACGCTCCTGCTGCCGAGGGTGATCTCATGCGCCTTGTCCGCCTTCATGGCGGGCAGGTCCCACTGCAAGGGCTCCAGCGGGTCCTGCGACGCGCTCGCGCCCTCGGCAGCGCCGGCCGCCTCCGCCGCGGAGAGCGGCTGCGCCGCCGCGCCCACGTCGGTCGTCGCCTGCGGGACGATCGGGTTGGTGCGGGTGGCGCCGGCCGATTCGACACCGCGCACCTTGCGGATGGTCTCCGCGAACGCCGGGTTCTGCGAGTGGACGACGATGACGCCGATCTGGTCGTACGCGACGACGATCGTGCCGCCGGCCTTCGCGATGGCCTTCTCGACCTGCTCGACGGTCTTGTGACTGCCTTCGGTGTTCACGACGTAACTGAGCTTCGGGCCGTCCTGCGACACGGCCGGTGCCGACGCGGCCGAGGCGGTGGTGGCGGGAAGGAAGCCGAGGGAAGCGGTGAGCGCGATTCCTACGGGCAGCGCGAGTGCACGTACGCGCCTGGATGCCAGATGAGCCATGGGTTCTCCACATCATCCGTATCAGCCGGCCGGACACCTTGCGTGTCTGGTCGGGTACATGACCAGTGAAGTTAGCGTCGATCATCGCCACGCATCAATGAATTGAGGCAAACGAGTTCGAAGGGTGATCTACGCGGGCCGTTCGGGGTGCTTTCACGTCATCCCCGACGGCCGAAAGCGGGAGTGAACCGCTTCGTCGCGGCGCACGTGCCGTTGTCAGGGGAGTCGCACGACCGATTCCAGCGGAGGTTCCCCATGAAACCGATCACGTCGCCCATCACCGCCCCCGCGTCGCGAGGAGAATCCGTGGCTACCGATGCACCGCCGCCCGAGCGCAGTACGGACACCAGTCCGGACCAGCCCACCACCGAGGCCTACCTGGAGGTCCAGGGAAGCGCGGAATTCGCCGAACTGCGCCGCTCGCACCGGTCGTTCGCCTTCCCGCTGACCGTCGCCTTCGTCACCTGGTACCTGGTCTACGTCCTGCTCTGCAACTACGCGGGCGACTTCATGGGAACCAAGGTCGCCGGCAACATCAACGTCGCGCTCGTCCTCGGGCTCGCCCAGTTCGCCACGACCTTCCTCATCGCGTGGTTCTACTCCCGCCACGCCGCCACCAAGCTCGACCCGAAGGCGGCGGCCATCAAGTCCCGTATGGAGGCCGACGCATGAGCGCCGCCCAGGTCGCGCACCCCGCCGTCCAGCTCGCCGCCGCCGAAGGCGCGAGCGACCACCGGACGCTGATCATCACCCTCTTCGCGGTCTTCGTGGTCGCGACCCTCTTCATCACGGTGTGGGCCGGCCGCCAGACCAAGAGCGCCGCCGACTTCTACGCGGGCGGACGCCAGTTCACCGGCTTCCAGAACGGGCTCGCCGTCTCCGGCGACTACATGTCCGCCGCGTCCTTCCTCGGCATCGCCGGAGCCATCGCGCTCTTCGGCTACGACGGCTTCCTCTACTCCATCGGCTTCCTCGTCGCCTGGCTCGTCGCCCTGCTCCTGGTCGCCGAACCCCTGCGCAACTCCGGCCGCTACACGATGGGCGACGTCCTCGCCTACCGCATGCGGCAGCGCCCCGTACGCACCGCCGCGGGCGTCTCCACCATCGTCGTCTCGATCTTCTACCTGCTGGCCCAGATGGCCGGGGCCGGCGTTCTCGTCTCACTGCTCCTCGGCATCACCAGCGACGGCGGAAAGATCGCGATCGTCGCCCTGGTCGGCCTGCTCATGATCGTCTACGTCACCATCGGCGGGATGAAGGGCACCACCTGGGTGCAGATGGTCAAGGCCGTCCTGCTCATCGCGGGCACCCTGCTCATCACTTTCCTGATCCTGCTGAAGTTCCACTTCAACATCTCGGACCTGCTGGGCACCGCCGCCACCAACAGCGGCAAGGGCTCCGCCTTCCTGGAGCCCGGCCTCAAGTACGGCGCCACCGGCACCTCGAAGCTGGACTTCCTCTCCCTCGGCATCGCCCTGGTCCTCGGCACCGCCGGACTGCCGCACATCCTGATCCGCTTCTACACCGTGCCCACCGCCAAGGCGGCCCGTAAGTCCGTCAACTGGGCCATCGGCATCATCGGCGCCTTCTACCTGATGACGATCGTGCTCGGCTTCGGCGCGGCCGCGCTGCTCAAGCCGGACGACATCATCGCCTCCAACAAGGCGGGCAACACCGCGGCCCCGCTGGCCGCCCTGGAGATCGGCGGCGGCTCCGGCTCCACCGGCGGCGCCGTACTGCTCGCGGTGATCTCCGCCGTCGCCTTCGCCACCATCCTCGCCGTGGTCGCCGGACTCACCCTGGCGTCCTCCTCGTCCTTCGCCCACGACATCTACGCCAACGTCATCCGCAAGGGGAAGGCGACCGAGAAGGAGGAGGTCCGCGCCGCCAAGTGGGCCACCGTCGCCATCGGCATCGTCTCCATCGGCCTCGGCGCCATGGCCCGCGACCTCAACGTGGCCGGACTGGTCGCCCTGGCCTTCGCCGTCGCCGCCTCCGCCAACCTGCCGACGATCCTCTACAGCCTCTTCTGGAAGCGGTTCACCACCCAGGGCGCCCTCTGGTCCATCTACGGAGGACTCGCCTCCTCCGTCCTGCTGGTGCTCTTCTCGCCGGTCGTCTCCTCCAAGCCGACCTCGATGTTCCCGGACGTCGACTTCGCCTGGTTCCCGCTGGAGAACCCCGGCCTCATCTCCATCCCGCTGGGCTTCCTGCTCGGCCTCGTCGGCACCCTGCTCTCCAAGGAGGAGCCCGACAAGGGCAAGTACGCCGAGCTGGAGGTCAAGTCCCTCACCGGCGTCGCCGCGCACTGAGCGCGTCCGGGCTCCCGCCCGGCACCCCGCACGCAAGGAAGTTCACACAAGCGTACGGATCGAGCACGTCCACCGCGCCGGTCACGCCGTAGAGTCCTCACGGTGTGACCGGCGCAGGCCGTGGAGCCACACCGCGCGGAACCACGGTGTGCGCCACCACCGTGCGCGGGGTCCGGCCGCCCGGCTCGCGTAGTCTCGGAAGAGAAGAAGAGCCAGGACCGCATCACGGACACGCCGTGAACGCCATCGGGGGAGGGGCGCACATGCTCATCGACACCTACGACCGGGTCGCCACCGACCTGCGTGTCTCCCTGACCGACAAATGCAACCTCCGCTGCACCTACTGCATGCCCGAAGAGGGCCTCCAGTGGCTCGGCAAGAGCGAACTGCTCAGCGACGAGGAGATCGTCCGGCTCGTCCGGATCGCCGTCGGACAGCTCGGCATCACCGAGGTCCGCTTCACCGGCGGCGAGCCCCTGCTCCGCCCGGGACTGGTGGGCATCGTCGAGCAGTGCGCCGCGCTGACCCCCCGCCCCCGGATGTCCCTCACCACCAACGGCATCGGGCTCAAGCGCACCGCCGCCGCCCTCCAGGCCGCCGGGCTCGACCGGGTCAACGTCTCCCTGGACACCCTGCGGCCCGACGTCTTCAAGACCCTGACCCGCCGCGACCGGCACGGGGACGTGCTCGACGGGCTCACCGCCGCGCACGAGGCGGGCCTCACCCCCGTCAAGGTCAACTCCGTGCTCATGCCGGGACTCAACGACGACGAGGCCCCCGACCTGCTCGCCTGGGCGGTCGCCCACGGCTACGAGCTCCGCTTCATCGAGCAGATGCCCCTCGACGCCCAGCACGGCTGGAAGCGCGACGGCATGATCACCGCCGGTGACATCCTCGCCTCGCTGCGCACCCGCTTCACACTCACCGCCGAGGACGACGGCGCCCGCGGCTCCGCCCCCGCCGAACGCTGGACCGTGGACGGCGGCCCGCACCGCGTCGGGGTCATCGCCTCGGTGACCCGCCCGTTCTGCCGGGCCTGCGACCGCACCCGGCTCACCGCCGACGGGCAGGTCCGCACCTGCCTCTTCGCCCGCGAGGAGACCGACCTGCGGACCGCGCTGCGCTCCGGCGCACCGGACGAGGAGATCGCCCGGCTCTGGCGCGTCGCGATGTGGGGGAAGAAGGCGGGATCGGGCCTGGACGACCCGTCCTTCCTCCAGCCCGACCGCCCGATGTCCTCGATCGGCGGCTGACGGCGCGTACCGCCCCGGGGCCGCCCGCGCGCGGCGGGATCAGGCCTCGGCCGTGGGATCAGCCCCCGGCCGGGTCCTCCCAGTCGGCCAGCGCCACGACGTCCTTCAGGAACCCCCGTACCCCCAGGAACTGCGACAGGTGCTCGCGGTGCTCCTCGCAGGCCAGCCAGGTCTTGCGGCGCTCCGGGGTGTGCAGCCTGGGGTTGTTCCAGGCGAGCACCCACACCGCGTCCGCGCGGCAGCCCTTGGCGGAGCAGATGGGGGTACCGGTGCCGCTCTCGGCGGAAGTCAGGGGGAAGTTCACGGCCTCCACCCTAAAACAGCCGGTGGGGCCGCCTCCGCGCGCGTCCGGAGGGCGGGAAAAAACGACGCCGAGCAGCCACGGGGGGAGCTGCTCGGCGTCGGTCTCTCGCTCCGACGGGGGATGCGGAGCGCATAAAGGAGTATGTCACGCACGCCCTGTCGGGATGCACCTGAACTCCACGATTGAGTCGCGGTTTTCTTGGGTTCTGCCCGCTGGTGAAACTCATCCGTGCCCGTGCGGATACCGGGTGCGACCGTCCGTCCCCGCAGCCGTGTCCGTACCGGTTCCGGCGCGGTCCTCGAAGGCGCGCCCCGCATCCGTTCCGGCTCCCGTTCCCGCTCCGGCGCCCGACTCCAGGGCCGGCAGCACGGGTGCCGGCACGAAGGTGGACGGCAGCGAAGGGGTGTTCTCCCGGCCCGCGTTGGCGATGACCACCGCCACGTACGGCAGCAGCAGGCCCAGGGCCAGCGCCACGATCGAGATGTGCCGCTCGACGTTCCACAGGACCGCGGCGAGGATCACCGACACCGTCCGCACGGACATCGAGATCACGTACCGGCGCTGCCGGCCGCGCACGTCGTCGGCCAGCCCCTGCCGGGCCCCGGTGATCCGGAAGACCTCCGCGTCGCTGCGCTTGCCCATCATGTCTCCACCGCCTGCTCGCTGTGTGCCGGACACCCAGGACCGGACCGTTCTCAAGGTACGCCCGGCCCGCCCCGCGATCGAGACCGGGTGGGCCGGTCGCGCCCTCCTGGTACCCGTACGGCACCGCCCGACATGCGGGGGAAGCATCCGCACACGACACTTGAGCCGATATGCGCATGATGCGCAGTTCGAGGAGGCGGTATGAGCTGGTTGTGGGCGATCATCGTGGGCCTGGTGCTGGGTCTGATCGCGAAGGCGATCCTTCCGGGCAAGCAGGACATCCCGCTCTGGCTGACGACCGTGTTCGGCATCATCGGCAGCATCCTCGGGAACGCCGTCGCGGCCTGGATCGGCGTCGAGGACACCAAGGGCATCGACTGGATCCGGCACGTGCTCCAGTTGATCGGCGCGGTGGCGGTGGTCGGTGTCGGCGACGTGGTCTGGCAGTCGATCCGGGGACACGGCAAACAGAGAACCTGATTCCGGACAGCACACACGGCGGAGGCCGGGCACGCGGGACGCGCGCCCGGCCTCCGCCGTGTCCGGAAGGGTTCAGCCCGCGGCGATCTCGACCACCGCGAGGTTCTTCTTGCCCCGGCGCAGTACCAGCCACCGGCCGTACAGCAGGTCGTCGGCGGCGGGCAGCGCGTCGCCGTCGGTGATCTTGACGTTGTTCAGGTACGCGCCGCCCTCGTTCACCGTGCGGCGGGCACCCGACTTGCTCGGCGCGAGACCGACCTCGACCAGCAGGTCCACCAGCGGCGCCGGCTCGGCGACCTTCGCGTGCGGCAGCTCGGAGAGCGCGGCACCCAGCGTCGCCTCGTCGAGCTCACCCAGCTCGCCCTGGCCGAACAGCGCCTTCGACGCGGCGATGACGGCCGCGCACTGGTCGGCGCCGTGCACCAGCGTCGTCAGCTCCTCGGCCAGCGCGCGCTGCGCCGTACGGGCCTGCGGACGCTCCTCGGTGATCTTCTCCAGCTCCTCCAGCTCGGCCTGCGACGCGAAGCTGAGGATGCGCATGTAGGGGGAGATGTCGCGGTCGTCGACGTTCAGCCAGAACTGGTAGAACGCGTACGGGGTCGTCATCTCCGGGTCCAGCCAGACGGCGCCGCCCTCGGTCTTGCCGAACTTCGTGCCGTCCGCCTTGACCATCAGCGGGGTCGCCAGCGCGTGCACCGTGGCCGCGGGCTCCAGGCGGTGGATCAGGTCGATGCCCGCCGTGAGGTTGCCCCACTGGTCGCTGCCGCCCTGCTGGAGGACGCAGCCGTGGCGCCGGTACAGCTCCAGGAAGTCCATGGACTGGAGCAGCTGGTAGCTGAACTCGGTGTAGCTGATGCCCTCCTGGGACTCCAGGCGGCGGGCCACGGAGTCCTTCGTCAGCATCTTGTTGACCCGGAAGTGCTTGCCGATGTCCCGCAGGAACTGGATCGCGGACATGCCGGCGGTCCAGTCCAGGTTGTTCACCATGACCGCGGCGTTCTCCCCCTCGAAGGAGAGGAACGGCTCGATCTGCGAGCGCAGCCGGGTCACCCAGGCGGCGATGGTCCCGGGGTCGTTCAGCGTGCGCTCGGCGGTCGGCCGCGGGTCGCCGATCTGACCGGTCGCCCCGCCCACCAGCGCCAGCGGACGGTGGCCCGCCCGCTGGAGCCGGCGCATGGTGAGCACCTGGACCAGGTGACCGACGTGCAGGCTCGACGCGGTCGGGTCGTAGCCGCAATAGAAGGTGACCGGACCGTCGCCAAGAGCCTTGCGCAGGGCGTCCTCGTCAGTGGACTGGGCGAACAGCCCGCGCCACTTGAGCTCGTCGACGATGTCCGTCACGGTTCCGTGTCTCCTTCAGCGAGTGAACAGTGGGCCTCCGTGCCTGGTGGGCCCACTCCCGGCCAGTCTAAGCGGTGTCCCGGGCCGCCCCCGATGGGTTTACGGGACGGGGCCCGGGCCCCCGGCTCACACCCCCCGGCTGACCGAGCTCATGTTGAAGTCCGGGATGCGCAGCGCGGGCATCGCGGCGCGGGTGAACCAGTCGCCCCACTCGCGCGGCAGCGTCCGCTCCGTGCGGCCCGCCTCGGTGGCGCGGGAGAGCAGGTCGACCGGCGATTCGTTGAACCGGAAGTTGTTCACCTCGCCGACCACCTCGCCGTCCTCCACCAGGTAGACGCCGTCCCGGGTCAGCCCGGTCAGCAGCAGCGTCGCCGGGTCGACCTCCCGGATGTACCAGAGGCAGGTCAGCAGCAGCGCCCGGCCGGTGGTCGCCGCCACCATCTCGTCCAGCGACCGCTCGCCGCCGCCCTCCAGCAGCAGGTTGTCGATGGCCGGGGCCGGCGGCAGGCCCGTGGACGCCGCCGTGTGCCGGGTGGTGGTCAGCCGCTCCAGCCGGCCGCCGCCGATCCAGTCGGTCGACCCGAGCGGCAGCCCGTTGTCGAAGACGGACGCCTCGTCCCCCGAGGAGTGCGCGATCACGAACGGGGCCGACTCCAGCCCCGGCGCGTGCGGGTCGCTGCGCAGGGTCAGCGGCAGCGGCGAGAGCGTCTCGCCCAGCCGGGTCCCGCCACCCGGCCGGGAGAACACCGTCCGCCCCTCGGTGGCGTCCCGGGCGGTCGACGACCAGAACTGGTAGATCAGCAGGTCCGCCACGGCGGTCGGCGGCAGCAGGGTCTGGTAGCGGCCGGCCGGCAGCTCGATCCGCCGCTCCGCCCAGCCGAGGCGGCGGGCCAGCTCCGCGTCGAGGGCCGCCGGGTCGACGTCCTTGAAGTCGCGGGTGGCCCGCCCGGCCCACGCGGACCGGGAACGGTCCGGCGACTTGGCGTTCAGCTCGAGGGTGCCGGTCGGCTGGTCGTGGCGGAGCCGCAGCCCGGCCGAGGTGCCCAGGTAGGTGGAGACCATCTGGTGGTGCGCGAAGCCGTACAGCTCGCGGCCGCCCGTGCGGGCCCGGGCGAAGGCCTCGCCGAGGGCCGGCGCGAAGTCGGCGAAGACGTCCGACCCGGTCTCGGCGGGTGCGTCGGTGAAGTCGGGGGAGGCCGGAACGCCGGTGACCGGCGGCTGGGCGTCCTCGGCGGGACCCGCCGCGCGGGCCGCCGCCTCCGCCGCCCGTACCAGCGGTTCCAGGTCGTCCGCCGTGACGGCGGAGCGCGAGACGACCCCGGAGGCCGTTCCCTCGGAACCGTCCACGGTGGCGACGACGGTCAGGGTCCTGCCCCGGGTCACGCCGTTGGTGGTCAGGGCGTTGCCCGCCCAGCGCAGGTTCGCCGAGGACGCCTCGTCGGCGATGACCACGCAGCCGTCGGCGGTGGACAGTTCGAGGGCGCGCTCGACGATCTCGTACGGCTTGCTCACGCGGCTCATCGGCCCGCCTCCTGCGTCGTGTTGAGGATGTTCACGCCCCGGAAGAGAGCGGACGGGCAGCCGTGCGAGACCGCCGCGACCTGGCCCGGCTGGGCCTTGCCGCAGTTGAAGGCGCCGCCCAGCACGTACGTCTGCGGGCCGCCGACCTTCTCCATCGACCCCCAGAAGTCGGTGGTCGTCGCCTGGTACGCGACGTCCCGCAGCTGACCGGTCAGCTCACCGTTCTCGATCCGGAAGAACCGCTGCCCGGTGAACTGGAAGTTGTAGCGCTGCATGTCGATCGACCAGGAGCGGTCGCCGACCACGTAGATCCCGCGCTCCACCCCGCCGATCAGATCCTCGGTCGAGAGCCCGCCCGGGTCGGGCATCAGCGAGACGTTGGCCATCCGCTGCACGGGGACATGGCCCGGCGAATCGGCGTACGCACACCCGTTGGACCGGCCGAGGCCGGTCAACTTCGCGATACGCCGGTCGAGTTGGTACCCGACGAGGGTGCCGTCCCTGACCAGGTCCCAGGACTGCGCCTCGACGCCCTCGTCGTCGTACCCGATCGTCGCCAGCCCGTGCTCGGTCGTCCGGTCACCCGTCACGTTCATCACCGGGGAGCCGTACGCCAGCTTCCCCAGCTGGTCGAAGGTGGCGAAGGAGGTCCCCGCGTAGGCCGCCTCGTACCCCAGCGCCCGGTCCAGCTCGGTGGCGTGGCCGATCGACTCGTGGATGGTCAGCCAGAGGTTCGACGGGTCGACGACCAGGTCGTACCTCCCCGCCTCCACGCTCGGCGCCCGCATCTTCTCGGCGAGCAGCCCCGGGATGCGCTCCAGCTCGTCGTTCCAGTCCCAGCCGGTGCCGGTCAGGTACTCCCAGCCGCGGCCGGCCGGCGGGGCGATCGTCCGCATCGAGTCGAACTCGCCCGTCGTGCCGTCCACCGCCACCGCCGTCAGCTGCGGATGCACCCGCACCCGCTGCTGCGTGGTGACCGTGCCCGCGGTGTCCGCGTAGAACTTGTTCTCGTGGACGGCCGTCAGCGAGGCGTCCACGTGCGCGACCCCGTCCGCCCCGAGCAGCCGCGCGCTCCACTCGGCGAGCAGCCCGGTCTTCTCCTCGTCCGGTACGGAGAACGGGTCGATGCCGTACGCGGAGACCCAGGTCCGCTCGCCGTGCACCGGCTCGTCCGCCAGTTCCACCCGCTCGTCGGAGCCCGCCGCCGCGATCACCTTCGCCGACAGCTTCGCCATGGCGACGGCCTGCGAGGCGACCTTCGCCGCCGCGTCCATCGTCAGGTCCACACCGGACGCGAACCCCCACGCCCCGCCGTGCACGACCCGCACCGCGTACCCGAGATCGGTGGAGTCCGAGGCCCCGGAGAGGCGGGCGTCGCGCAGCCTCAGGGACGCGCCGCGCACCCGCTCGAAGCGGAAGTCCGCGTGCGTGGAGCCGAGTGCGCGGGCCCGCGCGAGGGCGGCGTCGGCGAGGGCCCGTAGGGGCAGGGCGAGAAACGACGGGTCGATGTCATGGGCCACGGACGGCCTCCCTTGCGCTGTGGAATCGTGCCCGGGCGTGAAGTCAATCACGGTGCGGCCGGGGCGTGATGGACGGTCGAGCGCGTCATCTCTACGGCGGAAGGCGGCCCGCGCGGCCCGCCCGGCACACCACTGGAAGCGGCGCCGACTGTAGAAACCCCACAGCACCTCGCACGAGCCACTGTCAGGGCCCGATTCTCCGTACACCGCACCGTACCGATAGGTTTTCGACGTACCAGACCGTCAAGGAAAGGGTGATCCGTTGAGCCGCTCGGTTCTCGTCACCGGAGGAAACCGGGGCATCGGCCTCGCCATCGCCCGCGCCTTCGTCGACAACGGCGACAAGGTGGCGATCACTTACCGCTCCGGCGAGCCGCCTCGGGAACTCGCCGAGGCGGGTGTCCTCGCCGTCCGCTGCGACATCACCGACGCCGAGCAGGTGGAGCAGGCCTACAAGGAGATCGAGGAGAAGCACGGCCCCGTCGAGGTGCTGGTGGCCAACGCCGGCATCACCAAGGACCAGCTCCTCATGCGGATGTCGGAGGAGGAGTTCACCTCCGTCATCGACACCAACCTCACCGGCACCTTCCGTGTGGTCAAGCGCGCCAACCGCGCCATGCTGCGCGCGAGGAAGGGCCGCGTGGTCCTCATCTCCTCCGTGGTGGGCCTCCTCGGCTCGGCCGGTCAGGCCAACTACGCCGCTTCCAAGGCCGGACTGGTCGGGTTCGCCCGGTCGTTGGCCCGCGAGCTCGGCTCGCGGAACGTCACTTTCAACGTCGTCGCGCCCGGTTTTGTCGACACCGACATGACGCAGGTGCTCACCGAGGACCAGCGCAAGGGCATCGTCGCCCAGGTCCCGCTCGGCCGCTACGCGCAGCCCGCGGAGGTCGCCGCGGCGGTCCGCTTCCTCGCCTCCGACGACGCGTCGTACATCACTGGAGCCGTCATCCCCGTTGACGGCGGATTGGGCATGGGTCACTGATCACCATGAGCGGAATTCTCGACGGCAAGCGCATCCTCATCACCGGGGTGCTGATGGAGTCCTCCATCGCGTTCCACACCGCCAAGGTGGCCCAGGAGCAGGGCGCGGAGATCATCCTCACCGCCTTCCCCCGCCCCACCCTGACGGAGCGCATCGCCAAGAAGCTCCCCAAGCCCGCGAAGGTCCTCGAGCTCGACGTCACCAACGCCGAGCACCTCGACCGGCTCGCCGGTCTGGTCCGCGACGAGCTCGGCACGCTGGACGGTGTCGTCCACTCCATCGGCTTCGCGCCGCAGGACGCCCTCGGCGGCAACTTCCTGAACACCCCGTTCGAGTCGGTCGCCACCGCGATGCACGTCTCGGCGTTCTCGCTGAAGTCGCTCGCGATGGCCTGCAAGCCGCTGATGACCGAGGGCGGCTCGATCGTCGGCCTCACCTTCGACGCGCAGTTCGCGTGGCCGCAGTACGACTGGATGGGCCCGGCGAAGGCCGCGCTGGAGGCCACCTCCCGTTACCTCGCCCGTGACCTGGGCGCGGACAACATCCGCTGCAACCTGATCTCCGCGGGCCCTCTCGGCTCCATGGCCGCGAAGTCCATCCCGGGCTTCGGCGACCTCGCGAAGGTCTGGGACACCCGGTCGCCGCTGGCCTGGAACATGGCCGACCCGGAGCCCGCCGGCCGGGGCGTCGTCGCCCTGCTGTCGGACTTCTTCCCGAAGACCACGGGCGAGATCATCCACGTCGACGGTGGCGTGCACATGATCGGCGCCTGACCCGTACGGCCCCCTGCCGGCCGCGCACCCGCATCCGGATCCCCTCCGGAGGGTGCGCGGCCGACGCGCGTTCCGGCCCGTGTCTCGCGCGGCGGACCGGACCGGGCGGACCGGACCGGGGAGCCGCGTACGGGGCACGCGGGAGCTCCGCCGCGCACGGTCCGTGACGCCCCGGGTCGAAAAGACCGGCGATCCACCGCAGAATGTGGAGGAACCGGACTCTGGTCAGGCTGCGGGGAGGAGAACACCGTGCGTCCCACGCATCGCCGCACCTGGGTTCTGCTCGTCTCCGCGGCAGCCGTCGCGGCCCTCGCGGTCCCGGTCGGAATCCACACCGCCGGATCGGGGCCGGCCGCCGGATCCGAGGGCTCGGGCCCCCGCACACCGTCCCTGGAGCCCGCCGGATCCGAGTGCCGCACCACGGTCGAGGGCTCCCTGGTGGTCTCCTACTGCCACAACCCGTACCCCTCCCTCGACCGTGTCCGGCTGCACACGGAGTGCGCCCAGTGGTGGGACGTGGACGGCGACGGCGCGGCGGTCGTCGTCGAGCCGGGGCGTACCGTCCGGCTCCAGGACCGCTGCTGGAAAGAGGTGGCCACCGCCTGGGTCACCCACAACGCGACGCCGCCGGACACCGCCTGAAGGCTGCCCAGGGCGCTCCGGTCGGGGGCCTTTCCGGTCAGCGGCCCCCCTTCGGTGAGGATTTCTTCGGTCAGCCCCCTTCGGCCGGCCTCTTCCGGTCAGGGCCTCTCGGGCGGGCAGTGCAGCGCGTGGCCCCCGGCCTCCTCGGCCGCCGTCCGCGCGTCGCCCTCGCGGATCGCCTCGACCAGCCGCCCGTGGTCCATGAGGTCCTCCGGCCGCAGCTCCGGTCCCACGTCACCGCGCAGGTAGTCGCGGAGCACATCGCCCAGGTCCGCGTAGATCCCGGTCAGTACGTCGTTGTGCGCGGCGGCCACGATCGCCAGGTGCAAGGTGGCGTCCGCCTCGACGAACCCCTCCGCGTCCCCCGCCGCCCAGGTCACCTCGCGCCGCGCCATCAGGGCGTCCATCTGCTTGAGGTCCCGGTCGGTGCGCCGCCCGGCCGCCAGCCGCGCCGCCGCCGACTCCAGTACCGAGCGGAGCTCGGACACATGGCGCGGATCGGCGGTCGCGAAGCGCCGCTGCATCACCCCGGCCAGCTCACTGGTGGCCACCACGTACGTTCCCGAGCCCTGGCGGATGTCCAGCAGACCGTTGTGGGCGAGGGCGCGCACCGCCTCACGGACCGTGTTCCGGGCCACGCCGAGCTGCTCGACCAGCTCCGGCTCGGTGGGGATGCGCGAGCCGACGGGCCACTCGCCCGAGGTGATCTGGTTCCTCAGCTGGGCAATCACCTGGTCGGCGAGTGCCGAGCGCCGGGGGGACGTCAGCGCCATGAGACTCCTTGCTTGGCAGTGCTCCGCAGTGCTCCGAGCCCTCGGTGGCCCGGAAACCTCCCGGATTCCGGGGTGCGGCGAGGCGTGGTCCGGATTCTGTCAGGAGCGCCCGGGGCATCCGCGCCCCGGGAGCGCCGTCGGTGGTGGTGTGCGCGCCCCGGGAGCGCTCTGCCGGTGGCGTCCGCACCCCCGGAGCGCCGTCGCGCCGGGGTGGACAACCAATCATCCCATGATTCTATGATGGCGTCATGCTGGAAGACGTCACCGAGACACCCGACCCGGCCGCCGCGACCCCGGCACGGGGGCCCGAACCGACCGTCCCGAAGTCCACGCCCCCCGCCGGGGACGCCCCCGCGGCAGCCTCCCCGTGGTTGCCGCGCCTCCTCGCCGTCGGCCTCGTCCTGGCCGCGCTCAACCTCCGCCCGGCCATCACCAGCCTGGGTTCGCTCCTCGAAGAGGTGCGCGACGGGCTCCACATGAGCGGCGGAGTCGCCGGCGCCCTCACCTCGGTGCCGCAGCTCTGCTTCGCGGTGTTCGGGATCACCGCCCCCCGCCTCGCCCGCCGCTTCGGCCCCGCCGCCGTCGTCCTCGCGGGCATGGTCGCGATCACCGCCGGCCTGCTGATCCGCCCCTTCACCGGCTCCACCGTCGGATTCCTGCTCGCCAGCACCCTCGCGCTGATGGGCATCGCGGTGGGCAACGTCCTGATGCCGGTGATCGTCAAACGCTGGTTCCCCGACCGCGTCGGATCGATGACCGGCCTCTACTCGATGGCCCTCGCCTTCGGCACCTCCCTGGCGGCCGCCGCCACCGTGCCGGTGACCGACGCGCTGGGCGGCAGCTGGCGGGCCGGCCTCGCGGTCTGGGCCACGCTCGGCGTCCTCGCCGTACTGGTCTGGATCCCGCTGGTGGTACGCAGCCGGGCGGGCACCCCGGGAGAGGCGGCCGTGGCCCTCCCGCAGCAGGCGGCCGCCGACTTCAGGATCACCAGAATTCCGACCGCCTGGGCCCTCGCCTGCTACTTCGGGCTCCAGTCCACCGCCGCGTACATCACCATGGGGTGGATGCCGCAGATCTTCCGGGACGCGGGGATCTCCGCGAGCACGGCGGGCGTGCTGCTCGCGATCACCATGGTCATGGGCGTGCCGCTCGCCTTCGTCATCCCCCGGGTCGCCGCCGGGATGCGCACCCAGGGCCCGATCGTCCTCGTCCTGGGGGTCTGCGGCCTCGCCGGGTATGCGGGCCTCTACCTCGCACCGGCGGGCGGCGCCTGGTTCTGGGCGGTGCTGCTGGGCATCTCCAACTGCTCCTTCCCGCTCGCCCTCACCATGATCGGCATGCGCACCCGCACCGGGGCGGGCGTGGCCCGGCTCTCGGTGTTCGCCCAGTCCACCGGTTATCTGATCTCGATCCCCGGCCCGCTCCTCGTCGGTGTGCTCAACGAGCGCAGCGGCGGCTGGGGCCTGCCCATCGCCTTCATGGCGGCGCTGATGGTTCCGCAGATCGTGGTGGGTGTGTTCGCCGGACGGGACCGGACGATCGACGGCCACGGGTGAGATGCGAGACTTGCCTCATGCCAGTGCTCGATCCGCATCCCCAGAACGGCCAGAAGAAGCTTCTCCTCGTGCTCGGGGCCATGCTTCTCATCACTGTGATCATCGGAGTCATCGCCTCGGTCTTCGCTCCGTAACGGTCGCTCCGTAACGGTCGCCCGGTGACGCCCGCCCGGTGACGCCCTGGGCAGGTTGTCCCGCGCGGCCGTGCGTCCTGCCGGGGCGGTCGCTTCCGTGCTCCTGTGCTTCCGGCGGATGGTGGGGACAGCCCCACCATCCCCTAGGGGGCCAGGTTCAGGGTCGAGTGGGTGGGTCACCGGATGGGCGGCCCGTCAGCCCTTCCGTAGGTTCTGAGTAAAGGAACCCACGACCCACGGAGGCGGCCATGCCGGCCCGTACGAACCCCCGGCCCGCGCGCGGGCCGGCCGCCGGGGCACCGGTGCGGCTGCCCTGGTGGGCGCTGGCGCTGCCGGTGCTCGCGTTCGCCGTGCTGCTGCTCATGATCACCGACCCGGAGCAGGCGCACGCCGCCTCCGCCGATCCCGGCTTCGGCCGGTTCGTCGAGCGCGCGCTCGATCGGTTGTCCTACTGAACGCCCCTCGCGGCCCCGTCCGGGACCTCCTCGTCACCCCTGGCGGTCGAGCCCGTCAACACCCTGCGCCCGGGCCGCCGATTCGTGCGAAGCTGAACAACATGAGCGTCGACACACCTCGCAGGATCGTTCTTCTCCGGCACGCGAAGGCGGAATGGTCGCAAGCCTCCGATCACGAGCGCCCGCTCGCGGAGCGCGGACGCAAGGACGCGCCCGTGGCCGGACGGAAGCTCGCCGATTCCGGCATCGACTTCGACCTTGCCCTGTGCTCGACCGCCGCCAGGACGCGGGAGACCTGGAAGCTGGCGGTCCACGAGTTCGAGCAGCGCCCCAGGACCGTGTACGAGGAGCGGTTGTACGACGCCTCCCTCGGCGAACTCATCGCCCTCTTCAACGAAACCCCCGACGAGGTGCGCAACCTGCTCGTCATCGGTCACAACCCGGGGATGCACGGCGCGGCCGACGCCCTCGCGGGCTCGGCCGAGGGCGATGTGCTGGCCCGTATGACCAGGGACGGCTTCGCGACCGCCGCCTATGCCGTCCTGGAGTTCCCCGGCACGTGGAAGAGCGTCGAACTCGGCGCGGGCAGGCTCACCGACTACTGGACGCCCATCGACTGACCGCTTCCGCCGTACGGAAGGGCCCCGGCACGCATGCGGCGTGCCGGGGCCCTTCCGTACCGTACGGGGAACGGGCGGACGCCCTCAGGCGCCGGGGGCGTCCGCCGCCTCGACCTCTTCGCGGGTGATGCCCAGCAGATAGAGCACGGTGTCCAGGAACGGCACGTTCACCGCCGTGTGCGCCGCCTGCCGGACGACCGGCTTGGCGTTGAACGCCACCCCGAGACCCGCCGTGTTCAGCATGTCCAGGTCGTTGGCGCCGTCCCCGATCGCCACCGTCTGCGCCAGCGGAACGCCCGCCTGCTCGGCGAAGCTGCGCAGCAGCCTGGCCTTGCCCGCCCGGTCCACGATGGGGCCCACGACCCGCCCGGTGAGCTTCCCGTCGACGATCTCCAGCGTGTTGGCGGAGGCGAAGTCCAGCCCCAGCCGCTCCTTGAGATCGTCCGTGACCTGGGTGAACCCGCCCGACACGACGCCGACCTGGTAGCCGAGCCGCTTCAGCGTGCGGATGAGGGTACGGGCCCCGGGGGTCAGCCGGACCTCCGCGCGCACCTTCTCCACGACGGACTCGTCGAGTCCGGCCAGCAGGGCGACCCGGGCGTGCAAGGACTGCTCGAAGTCCAGCTCCCCGCGCATCGCCTGCTCGGTCACCGCGGCGACCTCCTTCTCGCAGCCCGCGTGCGCGGCGAAGAGCTCGATCACCTCGTCCTGGATCAGCGTGGAGTCCACGTCCATCACCACCAGGCGCTGGGCCCGGCGGCTCAGACCGGCCGACATCACCGCCACGTCCACACCGATCTGCGCCGCCCCGACCGCCAGCGCGGTCCGCAGCTCCTCGGTGCCCGCTCCGGAGACGGCGAACTCGACGGCCGTCACCGGGTACTTCGCGAGCCGGAAGATCCGGTCGATGTTGGCACCGGTCGAAGTGATCCTGGCCGCTATGGCGGCGGTCGACTCGGCGGTCAGCGGGTTGCCCAGCACGGTCACGTGGGAACGGCCGTCGCCGCGCGAAGGGTTGTCACCCGTCCCCGAGATGATCTCGGCCTGCAGCTTCAGGGACTCGGCCCAGCTGTGCACGGTCGCGCGCAGATCGCCCTCGGTGGTGCCGCCGGCGGTCGGGGTGGTCACCAGAGCGCACAGCACGATCCGGCCACGGGTGACCACCTGCTCGATGTCCACGACGTCCACCGCGTAGGCGGCGAGTGTGTCGAAAAGCCCGGCGGTGATACCGGGACGGTCCTTCCCGAAGATCTTCACCAGAAGAGTGGGGGAGTCGCTGCCCGGACGGGACCCGGGGAGCTCGGAGGACGAGGGAGACTGAGATGGCTGAGATGCGCTCATGGTGGTTCCACCGTATCGGTCGCCCCCGGAGCCCCGGCACGCCGTCCCGAGTGGCGGACACCCGGGCCCCTCGACCTGCGGGACCTCGGTCGGCCCCGCTCGCGGCACCGACCGGCACACCGCCGGGGCACTCCGGGAACACCTCCGCGGCGCCCGCCGTGCCGCCCCGGAACCCGCTCCCGCCAACAAGCCCCGGGACGCCCGGCTTTCAGATCGGGGAGTGTCCCTGCAATAGTGCCCCCCGATGTTCAGCATCCCTGGGCTTCCGCACAGCGGGGGAAAAACGGGGGACGACAAGTGGGGCGCGGAGTGCCAGAACTCGTACTGGAACTGAATGGCAGAACCTGGACGCTCGATCCGTCCAGGTCGTACACGCTCGGACGTGATCCGCAGGGGGACCTGACGTTCGAGGACGCCCGGGTGTCGTGGCGGCACGCCACGATCGGCTGGGGAGGCAACGGCTGGTTCATAGAGGACCACGGCAGCACCAACGGCACCTATGTGCGGGGCAGCCGGGTGCAGCGGGCCGAGGTCGGCCCCGGCACCGAGGTGCGACTCGGCAACGCCAACGACGGACCCAGGGTCGCCCTGACCGCTCCCGCCGCCGCGCCGCCGCAGGCGCAAGCCGGACCGGCCCAGCGGGCTCCGTACCAGCCGCCGGTGGCGCAGGCCCAGCAGGGGGCGCCGTACCAGCCGCAGGCGGCCCCGTATCCGCCTCCCGTCGCGTCCCCGCCGCAGCAGCCGGTGTCCCAGCAGCCCGCGCCGCAGCAGTCCTGGCAGCAGCCGCAGGACCGGGCCGTGCGGGACTGGGCCGCGCAGGGCCAGGGGGCGCAGGTCCCGCACCAGCAGGGGCCCGTCGCGGGGGCCGGGGTACCGGTGCACAGCGATCGCAGCCCCACCACCTTCCACCAGCTGGCGCTGGGCCGGGTCATGCGCATCGGCCGCGCCCTGGAGAACGAGCTGGTCGTCTCGGACCTCCAGGTCTCGCGCCACCACGCCGAGTTCCACGCGACCCCCGACGGCCGCTTCGAGATCCGCGATCTCGGCTCGCACAACGGCACGTACGTCAACGGCCAGCAGCTCCAGAAGTCCGGTTCCGCATTCCTCGGGCCGAACGACATCGTCGGTGTCGGCCACTCCACCTTCCGGCTGGTCGGGGACCGGCTGGAGGAGTTCGTCGACACCGGCGAGGTCTCCTTCTCCGCCCGCCACCTCACGGTGACGGTCGACGGCGGCAAGCAGATCCTCAAGGACGTCTCCTTCGGCATCCCCGAGAAGTCTCTGGTCGCGGTGATCGGCCCGTCCGGCTCCGGCAAGTCCACCTTGCTCAAGGCGCTCACCGGCTACCGGCCCGCCGACCAGGGCGACGTCCTCTACGACAACCGTGACCTCTACAAGCAGTTCGCCGAGCTGCGCCAGCGCATCGGGCTCGTCCCGCAGGAAGACATCCTGCACAAGGAGCTCAAGGTCACCAAGGCCCTGAAGTACGCGGCCAAGCTCCGCTTCCCCGCCGACACCACCGAGGCCGAGCGCCAGGCCCGTATCCACGAGGTCCTCGTCGAGCTGAAGCTCGACATCCACAAGGACAAGAAGGTCACCTCCCTCTCCGGCGGCCAGCGCAAGCGCGTCTCGGTCGCCCTGGAGCTGCTGACCAAGCCGTCCCTGATCTTCCTGGACGAGCCGACCTCGGGCCTCGACCCGGGCATGGACCGCGACGTCATGCAGCTGCTGCGCGGCCTCGCCGACGACGGCCGTACGGTCCTCGTCGTCACCCACTCCGTCGCCGAGCTCGCGATCTGCGACAAGCTGCTGGTGATGGCACCCGGCGGCGCGGTGGCCTACTTCGGGCCGCCGGAGGAGGCGCTCAACTTCTTCGGCTACGACACCTGGGCCGATGTCTTCTCCGCGTTCGAGAACTACCGCGACTACGACTGGGCGGGACGGTGGCGCGGCTCGCAGCACTACCAGATGTACGCCGCCGACATCGACGCGGTCGCCGCGCAGCCCGTGAACACGGCACCCCCGCAGCAGCTGCGCCCGCCCAAGCCGCAGGGCTGGGCGACGCAGCTGTGGACCCTGATCCGCCGGTACGTCTCGGTCATAGCGTCCGACAAGGGCCTGCTGAGCCTGATGGTCGCGCTGCCCGCCGTCCTGGGCATCGTCAGCTTGATCATCCCGGCCAAGCTCGGCCTGGCCGCACCTGCCGAGCCCCACAAGTTCAACACCAAGGCCGGCACGATCCTGTTGATCCTCGCGGTCGGCATGTGCTTCTCCGGGGCGGCGAACTCCGTACGAGAACTGATCAAGGAACGCGTCATCTACGAACGGGAACGGGCCACCGGCATCTCCCGGTCCGCGTACCTGATGTCCAAGGTCATCGTTCTCGGCCTGATCACGGCGCTGCAGGGCGTCATCATCTGCGCCATCGGCCTTTCCACCCGGCAGCTGCCGGAGGAAGGGCTCGTCCTGCCCCCGGCCGCCGAGATCTGCGTCGCGATCATGGCGCTCGGCTTCACCTCGATGATGATCGGCCTGGTCATCTCCTCGCTGGTGAAGACCGCCGAGATGACCATGCCGCTGCTCGTCATGTTCGCGATCGTGCAGGTCGTCTTCACCGGGATCCTCTTCCAGATCTACGACTCTCCCGGCCTGGAGCAGTTCGCCTGGCTGATGCCGTCCCGCTGGGCCGTGGCCGCGGCCGGTGCCACACTCGACCTCGGTCACGTCATGCCGCCGTGGGACCCCGCCGATCCCACCGGTCTCGACCCGCTCTGGGAGCACTCGACAGGCGTCTGGGCCACCGACCTCGCGGTCCTGCTGGCACTCGGTGCCGTCTGCTGCTTCGTCGTCGCCCGGCTGCTGCGCCGCCACGAGCCCGAGGTCATGCGCAAGTAGGGGGCACTCCCGCGCTCCCGGGCCGTGCCCGGGTACGCGGACGCGCCGGAGGGCGGCACCCCGGTCGGGGTGCCGCCCTCCGGCGGTCTCAGCCGTGCTCAGGCCCTGGGACCGCGGTCCTGCCGCGAGGAGCCGGTCAGTACGCGCTGTCGACGTTGTCGATCGTGCCGTACTTGTCGGCCGCGTAGTTGGCCGAGGCGGTGATGTTGGCGACCGGGTCGTACTGGCTGTGGACCGTGCCCGGGACGTGGTAGTAGTCGAAGGTCGGCTTGATGATCTGGAGCAGACCGATCGACGGGACGCCGTTCTGGGCGTTGATGTCCCAGTCGTTGATGGCGCGCGGGTTACCGCTGGACTCGCGGATGATGTTGCGGTGCAGCCCCTCGTACGTACCGGGGATGCCCTTCTCCTTCATGATCGCGAGGGACTCGCGGATCCAGCCGTCCAGGTTGTCCGCGTAGACCGGCTTCCGCTCGGCGGAGCGGCTGGCGGACTCGTTGGACGAGCGCTGCGAGGCGTCGGACTTCGCCTTGGCCTCGTCGGCGGCCTTGACCTTGGCGGCGGCCTCGGCACGCTCCCGCGCCTTCGCGTCGGTCAGCGCCTTCGCGTCGGCGACGGCCTTGGTGCGGGCGGCCTCGTCCTTCGCCTTGGCGGCGTCGGCGGCCTTCACCAGCTTGGCGGCGGTCGAGTTCTGCTCGATCACGCTGTCCTGCACGGCCTTGGCCTGAGCCGAGTCGGCTGCCGACGCGAAGACGACCGGGGACGACGCCACGGAGGCGTTGGTGCTCTCGGCCTGGGCGCTGCTGGGAACCAGCGAGAACGTCAGGGCGGCAACACCCAGCGCGGAGACGCCGGCGACGGACAGCTTCTGCGTCTTGTTCAGACGACGGGTTCGGTCAAATATGCGGGACGCGGACATGCAGACGTACCTCTTCGAATCGTTGGAACCCCGTGGGGGGCACCAGGACGGAGAGTGGCGGTGCGCCTCTCTGTCAGGTGGAAATGCAATTCTTAGCGACCGCAAAATGCCCTGGCAAAGGTGTGACGTACGAAGCCGTCTAGTGGATCAGAGCCTTATGTCCGTTTCATCGAAGCCCGTCATGACCGGCTAAATCACCCTTATTCATCCACTAACGGGCTTCGTACGTGACGTGAGTCCTATGCGTGGGCTCACATCGAGCAACCACAGGTTTTACTGCGCGTTGCAGGAGCAACTCACAGCGTTAGGGGACGTACCCGGGGGAGAGGGGACCGGTCCGGGACGCCGGCGGCCGGCGCACGCGCGGGCGTACGGCCCCCGGGCGACCGTGCCGGGAACCGGAGCGCGCCCGTGCGAACCCGGCCCGCTCATGGGGAAGGCACTAGGACCGATGGCCCAGGCCACCGCCGTCCACAGGCCGATACGGGCCCCGCGCGCCGCCGGTACGGTGAGGCGTATGAGCCACCTCCGACCGTCCGGCCTCGCCGCCGTGAGCGCCGCGCTGCTCGCGATGAGCCGGCAGCTGGACATGCGCGACGTCCTCAAGACGATCGTCGCCTCCGCACGCGAGCTGCTCGACGCCGAGTACGCGGCGCTGGGCGTCCCCGACGACCACGGAGGCTTCGCCCAGTTCGTCGTCGACGGCGTCAGCGACGAGCAGTGGAAGGCGATCGGCCCGCTGCCCCGGCAGCACGGCATCCTCGCCGCGATGCTCCACGAGGCGAAGCCCGAGCGGCTCAGCGACGTCCGCGAGGACCCCCGCTTCGGCGGCTGGCCCGACGCCCACCCCGACATGTCGGACTTCCTCGGCCTGCCCATCCAGGACGGCGACGAGACCATCGGCGCGCTCTACCTGGCCAACAAGAAGTGCCCCAAACCCGAGGGGAGCTGCGGCTTCACCGCCGAGGACGAGGAACTCCTCTCGATCCTCGCCCAGCACGCCGCCATCGCCCTCACCAACGCCCGCCTCTACGAGCGCAGCCGTGAGCTCACCATCGCCGAGGAGCGCTCCCGCCTCGCCCACGAGCTGCACGACGCCGTCAGCCAGAAGCTCTTCTCCCTGCGGCTGACCGCCCAGGCCGCCGCCGCCCTCGTCGACCGCGACCCCGCACGCGCCAAGGGCGAGCTCCAGCAGGTCGCCGCCCTCGCCGCCGAGGCCGTGGACGAACTCCGCGCCGCCGTCGTCGAGCTCCGTCCCGCCGCGCTCGACGAGGACGGCCTCGTCGCCACCCTCCGTACCCAGGTCCAGGTCCTCGACCGGGCACAGAGCGCGCGGGTCACCTTCGAGAGCCAGGGCGTACGCGCGCTGCCCGCGGCCCAGGAGGAGGCGCTGCTGCGCGTCGCGCAGGAGGCCCTGCACAACGCGCTGCGCCACTCCGGCGGCGCCCGCGTCACCGTCGCCCTGACCCGGCGCGGCGCCGGCACCGTGCTGCGGATCACCGACGACGGCCAGGGGTTCGACCCCACGGCGGTCCGCCAGGCGGGCAGGCACCTCGGCCTCGTCTCGATGAGCCACCGCGCGCACAGCGTCGGCGGCACCCTCAGCGTGGAATCGGCGCCCGGAAAGGGCGCCACGATCGAGATGGAGGTCCCCGGTGGCTGACAAGACCATCCGCGTCCTGCTGGTCGACGACCACCAGGTGGTCCGGCGCGGGCTGCGCACCTTCCTGGAGGTGCAGGACGACATAGAGGTCGTCGGAGAGGCCTCCGACGGCGCGGAGGGTGTCGCCCAGGCCGAGGCGCTCCGCCCCGACGTGGTGCTGATGGACATCAAGATGCCCGGCACGGACGGCATCGAGGCGCTGCGCAAGCTCCGCGAGCTGGCCAACCCCGCACGGGTCCTCGTCGTCACCAGCTTCACCGAGCAGCGGACCGTCGTTCCCGCCCTGCGCGCCGGAGCCTCCGGGTACGTCTACAAGGACGTCGACCCCGACGCCCTGGCCGGCGCCATCCGCTCCGTCCACGCGGGCCACGTCCTGCTCCAGCCCGAGGTGGCCGGAGCGCTCCTCGCCCAGGAGGACGGCGGCGGCGGAACGGGCCGGGGCACCACCCTCACGGAGCGCGAGCGCGAAGTGCTCGGACTCATCGCGGACGGCCGGTCCAACCGCGAGATCGCCCGCGCGCTGGTGCTGTCCGAGAAGACCGTCAAGACCCACGTCTCGAACATCCTGATGAAGCTGGACCTGGCCGACCGCACCCAGGCCGCCCTCTGGGCCGTCCGTCACGGAATGGCGGGCTGACCGGGGGCCGCGGCCGGCCCGGAGCGGCGAGGGCGCCCCGGCGCGGCCAGCGCGCCCCGGCGCGGCCAGGCAGAGAGGAGTGGCCAGGCAGAGAGGAGTGGCCAGGCAGAGAGGGGCGGCTACCGCCGTCCCCGCTCGCCCTCCTCCACGTACGCGTTGTACGCGGCCACCTGCGCCCTGCGCGCCACCCGCTCCACCGGACGCAGCGCCTCGCCCCGGGCCGCGATCTCGGAGGCGCTCACGGCACCGCCGTGCCCGTTCTCGTACGCCAGCGTGATCAGCAGCCCCACCCGCTGGGCCAGCTCCAGCACGCGTACCGCCCGCGGCGGGTACCCAGGCGCCAGCACCTCGCGCCCCCGCTCCGCCCGCGCCCGGTAGGCGTCCACCGCCGCCTCGGCAACCGGACCGGAGCCCGCCACGTCCAGCCGCGACAGCAGTGCCGTCGCGTCCCGCAGCGCCTCCGCGAGCTCCCGCTCCGCCTCGCCCAGCGACGGCACGTCCGCCGGCGGTGCCTCCCGTACGGGTGTGACCCGCCACACCACCTCGACGTGCAGATCGCCGGGCGGCCCGGCCTCGGTCACCTCGGGCACCAGCCCGTACGCGGCCCCGGAAGCGACCACCGCCTCCCCTGTCTCCAGCGCCCGCGCGTTGAACTCCGGCGGACCGCTCAGCCCCAGCGGATGCCCCGGGGCGGGCAGCGCCACCCGGTATCCCGTCACCCCCAGCCCCCGCAGCCGCCCCAGCGCCAGCGTGAGCCCCACGGCACCCGCCTCACCGGGCAGTCCCTCGACGCGGTGCACCGCGTCCTCTCCGACGATCGCGTCAGCCGCGTCGTCCGGAGACACCAGTCCGGCGAGCAGCGCGTTTCCCCAGGCGGCCAGCAGCCCTGAGCGTGGTTCCGAAAGCATGGGAACAGCCTAAGAGCTGCCGCGCGCTCCCCGGCGGGAACGGACCTCGCGGCCGGAGCGCTCCCCGGGTGGCGTAAGTTTTGCGTGGGAGCTGTGCCCTCCGGCACGCGACGATCTCGACACTGCATGGGGAGACAACGCGCTCATGAGCGATGTACTGGAGCTGGTGGACGTATCCGTGGTCCGCGACGGACGCGCTCTGGTGGAAGACGTCTCCTGGTCGGTCAAGGAGGGGGAGCGCTGGGTCATCCTCGGCCCGAACGGCGCCGGCAAGACGACGCTGCTCAACATCGCCTCCAGCTACCTCTTCCCGTCCACGGGAACCGCCAGGGTCCTCGGTGAGCAGCTCGGCGGCGTCGGCACCGACGTCTTCGAACTCCGCCCGCGCATCGGCATCGCCGGCGCCGCCATGGCGGAGAAGCTCCCCAAGCGCCTCACCGTCCTGCAGGCGGTGCTCACCGCCGCGTACGGCATGACGGCGACCTGGCACGAGGACTACGAGGACGTCGACGAGCAGCGCGCCCGCGCCTTCCTCGACCGGCTCGGCATGAACGACTACCTCGACCGCAAGTTCGGGACCCTCTCCGAGGGCGAGCGCAAGCGCACCCTGATCGCCCGCGCGATGATGACCGACCCCGAACTGCTCCTGCTCGACGAGCCCGCCGCCGGACTCGACCTCGGCGGACGCGAGGACCTGGTGCGCCGCCTCGGCCGCCTGGCCCGTGACCCGTACGCCCCCTCCATGATCATGGTGACCCACCACGTCGAGGAGATCGCGCCGGGATTCACCCACGTCCTGATGATCCGGCAGGGCAAGGTGCTCGCCGCCGGCCCCATGGAGACCGAGCTCACCTCGCGCAACCTCTCCCGCTGCTTCGGCCTGCCCCTCGTCGTCGAGCACCAGGGCGACCGCTACACCGCGCGCGGCCTGCCGCTGTCGTAGGCGGACCGCCCCTGCCCCGGTGTCCGGCCCCGATCCGCCGGACACCACCGGGTGGCCACCCCCGGATCCGCCGGACACCCCCTGGCCGGATCCCGCCCCACGGGGCCCCTGTCCCTGGGGCACATGCGGTCCTACCATGACGACATGGACGCGTGGGTGTGGTGGCTGATCGCGGCGGTGGGGCTGGGCATTCCCCTGGTCCTCACCGCCATGACGGAGTTCGGGATGTTCGCGGTCGGCGCGGTCGCGGGGGCGATCGTCGCCGCACTCGGCGGCGGCATCGTGGCCCAGGTGCTGGTGTTCGTCGCCGTCTCCGTCGCACTGGTCGCGGTGGTGCGCGTGGTCGCCGCGCGCCACCGGGGCGACGGCCCCCAATTCTCCTCCGGAATCGACGCGTTGAAGGGCCGCCAGGCCGTCGTGCTCGAACGCGTCGACGGCGGCGACGGCGGACGCATCAAGCTGGCGGGCGAGATCTGGTCGGCCCGCGCGCTCGACGACACCCAGAGCTTCGAGCCGGGCCAACAGGTCGACGTCGTCGACATCGACGGGGCCACCGCCGTCGTCATGTGACCGAACCGGCCACGCGGCAGGGCGAGTTCTGCGACACTCGATGTCGATCATGTCGGCTCGCCCGGTCCGTCACAGTGAGAGCGCGACCCGATCACCAGGATCCGTCGGCTATCGAAGGGCTTGAGGCACACGATGCAACCGGTCATCATCGTCCTGATCATTTTGGTGGTGCTCGTCTTCATCGCCCTGATCAAGACGATCCAGATCATTCCGCAGGCCAGCGCCGCCATCGTCGAGCGCTTCGGGCGTTACACCCGCACGCTCAACGCGGGGCTGAACATCGTCGTCCCGTTCATCGACTCCATCCGCAACCGCATCGACCTCCGCGAACAGGTCGTGCCCTTCCCGCCGCAGCCGGTGATCACCCAGGACAACCTGGTCGTCAACATCGACACGGTCATCTACTACCAGGTGACGGACGCCCGCGCCGCGACGTACGAAGTCGCCAGCTACATCCAGGCGATCGAGCAGCTCACCGTCACCACCCTCCGCAACATCATCGGCGGCATGGACCTGGAGCGGACCCTGACCTCCCGCGAGGAGATCAACGCGGCCCTGCGCGGCGTCCTGGACGAGGCCACCGGCAAGTGGGGCATCCGCGTCAACCGCGTGGAGCTCAAGGCCATCGAACCGCCCACCTCCATCCAGGACTCGATGGAGAAGCAGATGCGCGCCGACCGTGACAAGCGCGCCGCGATCCTCACCGCCGAAGGCATCAGGCAGTCCCAGATCCTCACCGCCGAGGGCGAGAAGCAGTCCTCGATCCTGCGCGCCGAAGGTGACGCCAAGGCCGCCGCGCTGCGCGCCGAGGGCGAGGCCCAGGCCATCCGGACGGTCTTCGAGTCCATCCACGCGGGAGACCCGGACCAGAAGCTCCTCTCGTACCAGTACCTCCAGATGCTGCCGAAGATCGCCGAGGGCGACGCCAACAAGCTCTGGATCGTGCCCAGCGAGATCGGTGACGCCCTCAAGGGCCTCAGCGGCGCCTTCGGCAACCTCGGCGGCGGCGTCCCCGGCTTCGACACCGGCGGGTCCCGCCCGAGCAAGGAGCGCCGCGAGGAGCCCCCGGTCGACTGACCCCTGGCCGGCCGACCGGCCTTTCGCACACGGCCCGGTGGTGCGGCCGGACGGCGGAACTCCCCCTTCCCGGGACCCCCGTCCGGCCCGCTCCGGGCCTTCGTGCATGATCGGTGCGGCACCCCGACCTTCATGGCGGGGATGCGTCACCGAACACCGAAGGAGTGGCATGTCCCTTTGGGAAATGCTCGCCGTCCTCGCCGCCGGCACCGCCGCGGGAACGATCAACACCATCGTCGGATCAGGCACGTTGATCACCTTCCCCGTGCTGCTCGCCGTCGGCCTGCCGCCGGTCACCGCCACCGTCTCCAACGCCCTCGGCCTCGTACCCGGCTCCGTCAGCGGGGCGATCGGCTACCGCGAGGAGCTCAAGGGCCAACGCCCACGCGTCATCAGACTGGGCATCAGCTGCCTGATCGGCGGACTCGCCGGCGCCACCCTCCTGCTGGCCCTGCCCTCGACCGCCTTCGAGACGATCGTCCCGGTCCTGGTCACCCTCGCCCTGGTGCTGATCGTGCTCCAGCCCCGCATCAGCAAGGCCGTGCAGCGCCGCCGCGAACGCTCCGGCGCCCCCGCCCACCCCGAAGGCGGCCCGCTGCTCGCCGTCGGCCTCGTCCTCGCCAGCGTCTACGGCGGCTACTTCACGGCCGCCCAGGGGATCATCTACCTCTCCCTGATGAGCATGCTGATCGACGACACCATGCAGCGCCTCAACGCCGTCAAGAACGTCCTGGCCGCCGTCGTCAACAGCGTCGCCGCGCTCTTCTTCCTCTTCGTCGCCGACTTCGACTGGACCGCCGTCCTCCTTATCGCGGTCGGCTCCACCCTCGGCGGCCAGATCGGCGCCCGGGTCGGTCGCCGCCTCAGTCCCACCGTGCTGCGATGCCTCATCGTGGCGGTGGGAATCTGCGCCCTCGTCCAACTGCTGCTCCGCTGACGCGCGGAAGCCCGCCTCCCCCATGGAGACGGGCTTCCGGTACGCCATCAGGCGTACGTCGATCGGACCCGGGCGGACTCGGGCCTCACGCGGTGGGTTCGGGACGCCTGCGGTCAGGCGGCGGTACGGTCCAGCCAGTCCGGCAGCGAGGAACGGTCGGCCGACGCCATCGCCAGCAGCATCGCCTCGGCCGGCGAGGGTACGAACGGCTGCCGCAGCAACGGCATCTGGGCCTGCTCCGGCGTCCGGGCCGCCTTGCGGTGGTTGTCCTCCGCACAGGACGCCACGGTGTTCAGCCAGGTGTCCTGACCGCCCTGGGCACGCGGCACCACATGGTCCACGGTGGACGCGCGCCGCCCGCAGTACGCGCAACGGTGCTGGTCACGTATGAGGACCCCCCGTCTCGACCACGGCGCCTGTCTTCGGAACGGCACGCGTACGTACCTGCAGAGCCTGATCACGCGGGGCACCGGGATGTCGACGGCGGCACCACGCATCCGCAGACCGGGGTCCGCCTGCTCGACGACCGCCTTGTCCGTCAGGACGAGCACCACCGCACGGTTGAGGGTCACCGTCGACAGCGGCTCGAAGCTCGCGTTGAGAACCAACGTGTCACGCATCCTGCCCGCCTCCCCTTGTGCTGCCCGCTGACCGGCGGGACCGGACCAACTCTGGCCGGACGGGCCGTGCGGGACAACGCAATAAAAAGTGCCCTGCCCAGATCTCTCCAAGACCGGGGCAGGGCAAACGGGAGAAGAACGCTCAGCTTTCGGGGGCGGCGTACTCACCGATCAGCTGCGCGCGGCCCAGTGTGTGGAAACGCAGGTTGAATCCGACCGCGGCCGGGGAGGCGTCGCTGTCCGGACCGAGTTTCTCCGTGTCCACGGCGTACACGGTGAAGACGTAGCGGTGGTTCTCACCGGCCGGCGGCGCCGCACCGCCGAAGTCCTTCGACCCGTAGTCGTTGCGCGCCTGCACGGCTCCCCCCGGCAGCCCGGCGAAAGCACCGCTGCCCGCGCCGGCCGGCAGCTCGGTGACCGAGGCCGGGATGTCGAACAGGACCCAGTGCCAGAACCCGCTGCCGGTGGGGGCGTCCGGGTCGAAGCACGTCACGGCGAAGCTCTTCGTTCCGGCCGGGAATCCCTCCCAGCGCAGCTGCGGGGAGGTGTTGCCCTCCGCGTACACCTGCGCGTCCGCCAGCACGGCACCCGGCGCGATGTCGTCGCTCACCACCGTGAACGCGGGCACCTCGGGGTGGAAGTCGTGCGGGAGCGGAGCCCTCTTCGCTGCGGTCACATCAGCACCTTTCCTTCGGTACGGTCCGGCGGGACGTTCCCCACCGGGACCCGGACGTCTCCCACGGATCATGCCGGACGCCCTTCCGGGCTCCGGCACGACCCGGCGGACCGCGGTCCGGGAGGAGGTGTCACAGCCAGTTGCGCTGGCCGCCCACCTGGGCCAGCCACTGGTTGAGGTAGGCCGCCCAGTCCGTCTGGTGGAAGTCGTCCAGACCGACCCGGAAGGATCGGTACGAGTCGCTGCCCTCGCTGAACAGCCCCGCCTTCTTGTCCATCTCCAGGACGACGTCCATCTCGCGGTCGTCCGCGACGAAGGACAGCTCGACCTGGTTCAGACCGCGGTACTGCTGCGGCGGTACGAACTCGATCTCCTGGTAGAACGGCAGCTGCTGGCGCGTCCCGCGGATGTGGCCGCGCTCCATGTCCGCGCTGCGGAAACGGAACCCGAGCTGCCCGAACGCGTCCAGGATCGCCTGCTGGGCGGGGAGCGGGTGGACGTTGACCGGGTCCAGGTCACCGGAGTCCAGCGCGCGGGCGATCTCCAGCTCCGTCGTCACCCCGATGTTCATGCCGTGCAGGTTCTGCCCCGCGAACGTGGTGATGGGCGTCTCCCACGGGATCTCCAGCCCGAACGGCACCACGTGGACGGCACCGGCCTGCACCTCGAACGCACCGCCGAGCCGCAGCTTGGTGAACTCGATGTCCTGCTTGAGCTCCTGGTCGTTGCCCTCCACCTCGACCCGCGCCTGCAGACCGACCGAGAGACCCTGGATCTGCTGGGCGACGGACCCGCCCTGGACCCGCACCTCGCCCTGGACGACGCCACCGGGGACGACGTTGAGCTCGATGAGCTCCGTCTCCACCGACGCGCCGCCGGCGCCCATGCTCGCGAGGAGCCGCTTGAAGCCCATGGTTTTCTCCTTATAGGTGTCTGACCCCTACATACGCGCCCTGACCGTAGCCGGTTCCCCCCACCGTTCCGCCAGTACCCTCGGTCGCCATGAACGACGCCACCGACGACGCCACGACGCATCTCCCGGACCGCGCGCCGCTGACGCGTGACTTCTTCGACCGCGACGTCCTGGAGGTCGCCCCGGACCTGCTCGGCCGCACGCTGGTGCGGCGTACCACCGAGGGGCCCGTCGAGCTGCGCCTGACCGAGGTGGAGGCGTACGCGGGCGAGATCGACCCCGGTTCGCACGCCTTTCGCGGCAGAACGGCCCGCAACGCCGTCATGTACGGCCCGCCGGGCCACGCGTACGTCTACTTCACGTACGGGATGTGGCACTGCCTGAACCTGGTGTGCGGCCCGGAGGGGCGGGCGAGCGGGGTGCTGCTGCGGGCCGGTGAGATCCGTACCGGTGCCGATCTCGCCCGTCCCCGTCGACTTTCGGCCCGGCACGACCGAGATCTCGCCAAAGGCCCGGCCCGTCTGGCGACCGCTCTCTCGATCGACCGGGCGCTCGACGGAAGCGACGCCGTCGCCGGCCCGCCGGAGCCGTTGTCCGTCCTGTACGGCACCCCGCCACCGCGTGACCAGGTACGGAGCGGCCCGCGTACCGGAGTGGGCGGGGACGGCGCCCATCAGCCCTGGCGCTTCTGGATCGACGGAGACCCGACCGTGAGCCCGTACCGGGCCCACACCCCGCGGCGGCGCCGGACTTGACGCAGCCTCGGGCAGTCCCTAATGTAGTCCGAGCCGCTTTACACGGGTGCAGTTGTCGGACCGGTCCCCCGGACCACACCGACTGGCCTCGATGCGGCCAACCACTACCTTCGATCCGCCCTGACGGGTGCGAATTCGGCATGTCCGAATTTCGCTTCGAACGCTCGATTATGAGACGTCGCGGAAATGGACTACGGTAGCGGCATCGCCGAAAGGAAGCCGAAAGGCAGACATGAGGCAAAGGCCCCGACAGGCCGCCGGAATCAAACGTCGGACCGGAAACGGAACGAAAAAGAGTCTGGTAGAGTCGGACTCGCCGGAAAGGGAAACGCGAAAGCGAAGAACTGGAAAGCGAAAATCGCTCGACCCGCTTCGACCGGGAATCGGACACGAAAGAGTCTGATAGAGTCGGAAACGCAAGAACGAAGGGAAGCGCCCGGAGGGCCCCGGTGAAACGGGACCGAAGGAAGCGTCCGTTCCTTGAGAACTCAACAGCGTGCCAAAAGTCAACGCCAGATATGTTGATACCCCGGCCTGCTTCGGCAGGTTGGTGGTTCCTTTGAAAAGTCCTACCGGTACTCAACGGTCCGGTGGGCAACAACAGCGAGGACGCTGTGAACGACCGGTCATATTCCGACCTGGTCGTTCCGCTCTCGTGTTGTGATCCCGATTACGGGAAAACATTCACGGAGAGTTTGATCCTGGCTCAGGACGAACGCTGGCGGCGTGCTT